>CBKWLJ010000089.1:0-22432 GCA_966675205.1 uncultured bacterium | reverse complement strand
TGAACTTGGGCGGTTTTGCCTGCGTCATCCTGTTTACACTACGCACGGGAACTGACCAAATTAGCGAATACGCAGGTTTGTATCAGAAAGACCCTCTGTTGACTCTGTGCTTAAGCATTTGCTTACTTTCTTTAGGCGGAATTCCACCTTTAGCAGGTTTCTTCGGCAAAATCTACTTATTTTGGGCAGGTTGGCAAGCAGGGCTGTATGGTTTAGTGTTACTCGGTTTAGTTGCTACTGTGGTTTCGATTTACTACTACATCCGTGTGGTCAAGATGATGGTAGTCAAAGAGCCACAAGAAATGTCTGATGCTGTGAAGAATTACCCAGAAATTAACTGGAAGCTTCCAGGGATGCGTCCCTTACAAGTGGGTTTGGTACTCACACTGGTAGCAACTTCCCTAGCGGGCATTTTGTCCAACCCATTGTTCACCTTGGCGAATAGTTCAGTCACGCGTACTCCTATGCTTCAACAAGCTGTGATGATTAATCAGCAACCGACTGTTAGTATTCAGCCGATCAATGTAGGTAGAAAAAGCTAAAATCTAAAACCAACAGAATCTTTTTAAGATGCCTGACTCCAGCAAGTTAGGCATTTTTTAATGTTGCAATTACTCTTTAACAAGTAAACCAGGATCTAAGCCAGCTTGAGGAGCCAATTGAATCAGAATGTTGATAGGAACGCCCAGCCCGACAGTGACAGAACCATTCGGCTCAGAGTTGCGGGTTACTTTGCTGCGAGCGCTATGAATGCCAATGAGACGTCCTTCCTCATCTAGTAGTGAGCCTCCACTCATGCCTTTATCACTCGCATTGCTATAAGCTAAGCCGAACCCCTCTGGAGTGAGTTGGCTAGTGTGGTCTATCAGCTTCCCCTCATTAAAGTAGCGCATGATTCCCCCGAGCCAGCCAGTAAGATAAATAGTCTGACCAATCTGGAGAGAATCGGAGTCGCCAAGTTGGATGAGAGGATATTTGCGGTCACTGGTGAAGCGCACTACTGCCAGGTCAACGTTGGGCAATAGTTTGGTCTGCTTAGGGTCTACGCGGTGTTCCTGACCATCGAGGGTGACCAAGGTAAAATAGTCTCCTATCTTTCGGACGACATGGGCATTGGTCAACCCATAGTAAGTATTACCCTCGCGAGCAATTAAAACCACAGAGCCTGCGGTTTCAACACCGATGAATGTTCCCTCTCGTCCATAAATTCGAGCAGTGGACTGACGGGCAATCTCTTCTATCTGTTCGCGAGGCAGAGCTAGCGCTGTAGAATTCAGATTGAGCAAGACAACTGTAGTAGCTGTCAGGACACTGAGACAGTAGCGGATTGGCTTTTTGAGAAGCATGGTTGTGCTACATCTAGGTTAGTAATTAAACTTCAGCACGATTAGTAGATGCTCTCTTCAAACTGAACAGGACTTACGCAAATTTACCGTTGACTCCCTATCTGTAGGGGCTTTGGCATTCGTGCCCCTACTCTATACAAGGTCTGTGCGTAAATCCTGCTGAATAAAGTGCATTGATGATTTAGCTTGGTTTAGTCGGACAAATGATAGTTGAAACTCTGTTTATTACTCAGGAAACAAGCATTGATTTATGCGCTCAGTTACAAAAATTGACAGGATCAGAGACAACAAGGCGTAGTGATAGCAAAATTTGAAGGGGATGGTGAAAAGCTACCAGCATCCAAAGCGCGGCTCTCTTTTTCCGGGATGCTGGTTAAGGGGACACATTCACTCTGATTCAGTCACAAGAATACTTAGAGAAGCCGATCTCAACCTTTCCCTCATTTGAGCGAGAAACGGTATCAATAGAGATTTAAGCGGCAGTTGAAATAGATATTCTTGGGAATGATAAAAAAAAGTTTATCCGTTTCTAAGTTGATAAAACCCGACTTTCCTTGGCCAGAATCCCTCGCAACCAGCGTCGGGTATCTTGAGGAATGAGCCACATTCCTAAATACAAGCTAATATCAGCAGGCTTTGGCTTTCCCCGCCGGGTGGCTTCCCATAATAATGGTAAAAAAGCTTTCCAATCACGACCTAAAGCCGCTCGCGCACTTACTTCTGCCAAGATAAATGACGAGTAAGCGCGGGGTGTGACTAAATCTCGTTTGGCTTGAATCCAATCAAACGAATACTGCCAATCGCTTGAACGACTGACTCGTTGCCGCTTTTCTCCTCGATACCAGATGGATAATGGCTCTGCTACAAACTCAATACCAACCTCCTCTAGGGCAACTGCTCGTAACAGCCAGTCCCAATCATCATGGCGTTTGAGGTTGTTGTTGAAGGGAACTTTTTGTAATAATTCTTTAGCTGTCAGAATCGTAGATGTTTGAATGAGCCCTTCTCCTTGGAACAGGGTATTGCGGACGAATAAGTATTCACTCATGGGTTCTGACGGTTTAGGTAGCCTTCTTGGCCAAATCTCCTCTCCTTGGGGCGATCGCGAAATCAAATAGCAGGAGACAATGGGTAAGGCGTACTGAGACTGCCTCGCTGTTTCAAGCTGTAGTTCCAGCTTTTGAGGCATCCATTCATCATCGTCATCTAGAAAAGCCACCCATTGAGCTTGAGCGGCGGCAATTCCTGCATTACGCGCAGCACGACTACCCTGATTTGTTGGGAGTTCAACGATCTTTAGCCTAGCATCGTTTATTTCGGTCAGCCCTGAACGAGTGGTTTCGTCAGGCCCATCGATGACAACAATGACTTCAATCTCGTTAAGCGTTTGTCCGAGGGCACTCTGAGCTGCCCGTTTCACCAACTCCGGTCGCTGGTAAGTAGGTATTACAACACTAACTAGGGGTTCCAAAAATTTTACTCCTAATGATAGATGCGAATGCATTCTTCAAAACCTGAAAACTTGCTCTAATTCAGATGTCTCGCAGACCACCTCCTTGACGGTGAGAGACTGAGAAAAATTTGTCAACCCTCTAAAGCTATTTGTGTCGGAGATGGAAGTAAAAATTGATCTTTAATGACGCTGTTGGCTGTATCACTCTATACATTTTCTTTGTATTCCCCCTCAGGGTATATTTCGGAATCACTCTTCGGGGGGACGTTATTCAAACTTTTGTTAAGGCAAGATTTACTGTAATTAACTGTGAGTTTGTGTTTCTTTACATTTCCAACTGCTTTTCTTAGCTTTCTTAAGTGGCAAGTTAGTCGAAGCAAAAAATTGTGGGTGCTCCAATACTCATCTACCCATCAGGTGTCTAACGATGTCTGCAAACCCGATTCAATTCAAGTCCCAGAAGCTTATTAACCTGACTCTTCCTCAAAACCAGGGAAAGTTAAGGTCTGATGAAAAAAGCCAACTGCCGATTTTGACAGTTCAGTTATTAAATCGACGGATTACTTGCATCACTCTTTCTGACCTGATAGAAGCTATTCACCAAGCCTGTATTGAAAATAAAAAGCTGACTGTAGGCTCTTACAACATTCACAGCTTTAATCTTTCAATGCAGCTACCTTGGCTTTATGACTTTCTCCAAAGCGCAGACATTGCCCGATGTGATGGCATGGGGATACTGAAAGCATTAGAATTCATGGGGCTGAAATTACCCGTAGAGTATCGCGTTTCAGGTACGCGCCTAGTCCCGGAATTAATCGAATATTTAAACCGTAAGGGAAATTTTTCATTTTTCCTGCTGGGAGCGAAGCCACAAAATTTAAAGGCGGCCGTGGATAAGTGTAATGCACAGTATTCCAATCTCAATTTTTCAGGGCACCACGGTTATTTTGACAAAGAAGATGAATTAGAAAACGAGAAGATTATCCGGCAAATTAACCAAGCAAAGACTAACATTTTAATTGTTGGGATGGGAATGCCGCTGCAAGAACGGTGGATTCAACAACATCGTCATCGCCTGAATGTTAATGCGATTCTTCCTACTGGTGCAGTCATCGATCGCTTAGCCGGTACTGTGTCAGACTGCCCAGAAAAAATTTCCAATATGGGGTTAGAGTGGCTCTATCGTTTAGGCCGCGAACCTAAGCGATTAGCGGCTCGGTATTTACTCGGTAATCCTGCTTTTGCTCTGCAAATCGCTCTAGCAAAATCTTATGCCTCCACTCTGCAAATAGAGGAATTACAGCCGATGAGTAGGCGGGAGCTGGAACGATTAAAGTAGCCCAAAACCCTGCCCTAAAGGCGGAAAAACTAAATTATGAATTATGAATGCACCAATTATGAATTAAGCATTCATGCATAAAAAAAAGATTTTAGCTCCCCCTAAATGTATAATTCTAAAAGATTTACTAGGAGCTTATTCTCCGCATGAATTACCAATTAATTCATAATTCATAATTTATAATTCATAATTTTTGCCCCAATTTTGCAATGAATATTTCTCCTAAAGTCAGTGTTGTAGTTCCTGCTTATAATGTTGGCTCCTATATTGAGGAAGCATTGGTTTCTTTAGAGCGCCAATCGTTTCAGGATTTTGAAGTACTCGTTGTTGATGACGGTTCTACCGACGATACAGCCCAACGAATTCAACCGTTTTGCCAGCGCGATTCCCGATTTGTGTTATTACAAAAACCAAATGGTGGTCTCTCATCCGCTCGTAACTACGGTATCCGTCATGCTCGTGGAGAATATATTGCTTTGTTGGATGGAGATGATATCTATGAACCAGATAAACTCTCCATCCATGTTGCTTTGCTGGATCAACAAGCCGATGTAGGAGTTACTTACAGTGCTTCACGGGCAATTCGAGATGATGGACGACCAACATTCATGCTTTTGAGTGGAAAACCTATTCACCCTGACCCACTGTTAGCTTTACTGTGCAAAAATTTTATCGGTCACGGTTCTAATGCCGTGTTTCGTCGCTGCTTGTTTGATGAAGTTGGCGAGTTTGATGAAACGTTACGCAGCTCTGAAGATAGTGATTTTTGGTTGAGGGTGGCAGCAACGCAGCGCTGGCGCTTTTATCGAGAACCACAAGTATTGTGTGGCTATCGAGTCCGTCCTTCTGGACTTTCCTTTAACGTAGCGCAAATGCAGCAATCTCGCGAACGGGTAATCGAGGCAGCATACCGTCGCTCTCCAGAGCGGGTAAAACCTATGCTTCCAACCGCTTATGCTTATTTGTATCGCTACCTAGCACGGTTGTCTCTAACCGCTAAAGAGACAGCCAAAGCTCGTGACTTTATTGATCGCGCTTGGGCTAGCGATCGCTCCATCTTTTATCGCGATCCGCGATCGCTGCTGACTTTAGTATCGGTTCGTTTAGCACCGCTTGCCAATTTGGCGATTCAGCGATCGCTTGGCTCGATCAAATATACCCCTAAATGAATTATGAATTGTAAATTATGAATTATGAATTCGGGACAAGAAGGCTCACATTAAAATCTTTTAGGAATCTACATTTAGGAGGAATCTTGCATCTCTGTCTAAATGTATGAATGCTCCCTTCATAATTCAACATTCATAATTCATAATTTCATTTCATTTAGGTACTTTTCTTCTTTGAGGATGAATTTGGACAAGTTAAAATCCCGGTTCAATCGCCTAGTTCAAAGTTCATTAGCCCGAAATACCTTGTGGATGTTACTTGCCCAAGGGTCGCGTTTGGTTCTGCAAGCGGCATATTTTGTAATTATTGCCCGGAGTCTTGGCGCTGAACAATACGGGGCTTTTATTGGAGCTACGTCACTGGTTGGGATTGCAGCTCCCTTCGCCAGTCTGGGATTCGGAAATCTTATCGTCAAAAATGTATCTAGAAATCGCTCTTTATTTAGCTATTACTGGGGAAATTCACTATTTTTAATGGTGGTTTCAGGAATAGGATTAACTCTCCTATTACTTTTGATTGCGCCGCTGATCTTACCTAAAACAATATCTCTATTATTACTCTTTTTAGTAGCAATCAATAACTTAGCAATTACCATCGTTATAGATTTAGCTGCTTATGTCTTTCTCTCGATTCATCAGGTTGCTCGCACAGCTCAGTTAAATTTTTTACCTTACTTAATGAGGATGTTCGCGGCACTGGTGTTAGTGTATTTTATTCCCAATCCCGATGCAGTGGATTGGGCTTATTTGTGTCTGATCACAACCGCGATTGTCTCAGCGATCGCATTTTTTCTGGTTCAGCGCGAAGTGGGGTCTCCTAAACTAGCATTAGGACGAATTAAATCTGAACTAACAGAAGGATTTTACTTCTCTATCGGACTTTCTGCTCAAACTGTTTATAACGATATAGATAAGACGATGCTGGCGCGACTAGCATCGCTAGAAGCTACAGGAATCTATGCGGCCGCTTACCGTTTAATTGATGTCGGATTTGCCCCTGTGCGATCGCTTTTATCCGCTTCTTACGCCAAGTTTTTTCAGCAGGGAGCAAAGGGTATCAGTGGCAGTTTAAAACTTGCCAAACGTCTAGCACCAATCGCAGGTTTATATGGGGCAATAGCTGGCGTTGGATTGTTTCTATTGGCTCCAGTTGTTCCCTACATCTTAGGGGATGAATATGCAACAGCCGTAGAAGCCTTGCGTTGGCTATCCCCTCTACTTTGTCTCAAAGCCCTGCACTATTTTGCTGCCGATACTTTGACGGGCGCTGGATTTCAGGGAATTCGGAGTGGAGTGCAAGTGATTATTGCCGTGTTCAACGTCTTAATCAACCTTTGGGTAATTCCCTTGTACTCTTGGAAAGGTGCAGCATTATCAAGTATCGCTTCCGATGGGTTGCTTATGCTCACGCTCTGGGGAATTGTAGCCTTCTTGTATCAGCGAGACGTTCAATTGCTCAAGGATAGTAAACA
The DNA here is from genome assembly GCA_966675205.1 of uncultured bacterium. Taxonomy (GTDB): domain Bacteria; phylum Cyanobacteriota; class Cyanobacteriia; order Cyanobacteriales; family Coleofasciculaceae; genus JBFLZA01. Next base: position 15,653 of record CBKWLJ010000089.1, on the reverse strand, counting down.
ATGAAAGAGATTGCCCCTAAACCAGAAGTAGAAATGCCTTTAGCGGTTACGCCTCAAGCTGATGGAGTAACCCAAGTCAGCGCTCAACCCCAGGTGAGCATTGTAATCAACAACTACAACTATGGTCGGTTTCTGGGCCAAGCGATCGACAGTGCTTTGAACCAAGCTTACTCGAATACTGAAGTGGTTGTAGTGGATGATGGCTCCACTGATAATTCTAGAGAAATTATTGCCAGTTATGGCGAAAAAATTATCCCAGTCTTAAAAGAAAATGGCGGACACGGCTCTACCTTCAATGCTGGATTAGCAGCTAGCCGTGGAGAAATCATCATTTTTTTGGATGCAGATGATTATTTATTTCCAGACACCGTTGAGCGAGTCGTTGCTGCCTGGAAACCTGGAGTCGTCAAGGTGCAATACCGTTTGGATGTTGTTGATACTTCAGGGAATCGCAGAGGAATTTTTCCTCCACCCGAAAGAACCTTGGATGCTGGAGATGTAGTACCCATTTTGCTGGAAAAAGGTCGTTATGGAACTCCAGTAACGAGTGGTAATGCTTTCAGCCGGGATGTGTTAAAAAAAATCGGTTCCATACCAGAGGCTGAGTTTCGTCATTGCGGTGAGTCCTATCTAGTTAATTTAGCTCCCTTTTATGGACAGCTAGTGTCTATAGAACAATCTCTTGGTGCTTACCGAATGCATGGAAACAATGATTGGGGTATCACTCAAGAAGCCGATTTACAAAAGTTTGGTAAATATGTGAAGAGCGATGTGCAACGATATGAACTGCTAGCTCGTAAAGCCCCGGATTTTGGATATACGTTCCCGGAAGATTGTGCGGATCGAGACTATCTGCATTTAAGAAATCGCATCATTTCTTTGCGCTTGAATCCTCAAGATCACCCCGTTACTTCTGACTCCTCTTTTGTTTTAACTTATAAAGCCTTACGAGCAATTTGGTTGTATTCAGAACTGAATGTAAAAAGGCAAGTAATATGGAGTATTCGATTAATATTAATGGGGTTATTGCCTCAAGCAATGAGTGAGCAGTTTATTAAATGGATTTTGATTTCGCGATCGCGTCCTAAAAGTATCGTTTGGCTACTCAAGGGAATTAAATCAATCGTGCGATTTTGAAGTTTTTTGACTGGACTGGAAACGGGAGGAAAATCCGTAGGGGAAATGCAATGCACATTCTAGCCATGCCAGCTTTTAAGAACCGGGAGAAAAATCCCTATAACTGGCTACTTTACACCTCAATGAAAGACTTGGGGGTTCAAGTCGATGAGAGAGATGAACGCTCCCTTCTCCCCTTATTCCGTGAGCAATATGCCATTTGGCACCTGCATTGGCCGGACGTACCTCTTAATCATCAAAATAAACTCAAAGCACTCATTAAAATCCAAGCCTTATTACTCCAGATCGATTGGGCGCGATCGCAAGGTGTAAAGATGGTGTGGACAGTACACAATTTATCGAATCATGAGCGACGCTATCCTGAGCTAGAAGATTGGTTCTGGAAGGCTTTCATCCAGCGCTTAGATGGTTATATCAGTCTGAGTCAGGCTGGCCTAGAAGCGGCCCAAGAGCGTTTTCCTCAGTTAAGCCAGCTTCCGGGTTTTGTCATTCCTCATAGCCATTACCGAGGAGAATATCCCGATACCGTTAGTCCTCAAGAAGCCCGCGCTACACTAGGAATTCTTCCTGATGCGAAGATGTTGCTTTTTTTCGGGAGAATTAGACCTTACAAAAACGTACCCGATTTAATCCGAGCCTTCCGACAGTTTCCAGAACAGGAAGTTATCCTCTACATTGCAGGGCGTTCTGATTGTGCAACACTAACACAAGACCTGGAAAGGGAAGCCAGCTCAGATCCTCGGATACGGATGGAGTTGGATTTTATCCCCAAAGACAAGGCACAGTTGTACTTTCGTGCCGCTGATTTGGTGATTTTGCCATACCGCGAGATTTTGAACTCTGGCAGTGCTTTGTTGGCGCTTTCTTTTGATCGACCCGTTTTAGTGCCTAAGCGGGGAGCACTGAGTGAACTGCAAACCCATGTAGGCGAAGAATGGGTACGAACTTATGAGGGCGATCTCACATCCACCCAGATTCAAGACGCCTTAATGTGGGCATTGAACACACCCCGCCCCAAACAAGCACCTCTTGATGCTCTTGACTGGAAGGAATTGGCCCAGCAGACTATTGATGCTTATAAAGCGATCGCAGCAACTCGATGAGAACAAGGGAGGATACTTTTGGAATTTGCTTTCATTTGAATTCGTTATGCTGGCTCTAGTGCAGCGTGGCAAAAATAGCCCACCCGTCCAAAAAGGTTAAAAAGCTTACTGTACAACCAATATCCCTCCTGCCTCCTGCCTTATATCTTCTGCCTTCTTGTACTGTGGCTGATTAGACTCCCAAAGCGATTTAAAATGTTAAACCTCTCCTCTAGTAAGCCAAATTCTACGCCAGGAGATTTCAAACTGGGTGCCCTGTCATTTCCAGAACAGGTAATTTACTGGACGATTGTGCTCACCCCCTTGTTCTGGTTGTCCAGTCTCCAAACGCTCATCTACCCAGCCATTGTGATCAGTTTGCTCCTCTATAAATTTGAACTCGACAAACCGATCAGAATTTCGCTGCCTGCTTGTATTTGGGCTTGGTTAGCCATGGCAGTAGTCATGCTCTGGACGGCAATGTTAGGCCTGGGGAGTATGGGAGCGGGCCTGACGAAGATTGCTGCCGCTTTAGTCACCTTCATCAAAAGCTACTGCTTAATCTTTGCTGCTCTGGCTCTACCTTTTTGGCATATTGTGAGGTTACGAGTTGTGACGCGTGCTGTCGCCTGGATGTCAACAGGTTACTTAGTTGCGATCGCGATTCAACTCGTCATGCTATTCGCCGGAGTAGGTAAATCAGGTTTTTCCTCACCACTGGCCCGCTTAGTGCCCGGTGATGCCTTAGGTCTAAAAATTAAGTTTGCCGACTTTCAAAAGTTTTTTGGAGTTTCTTTACCCAGAACAGCCCTTTATATGCCAGACCCGCCAATCTTAGGGGTTTGTGCCGTTTTGTGCTTCTTTATCTGCCTGGGTGAAACAGACCGTCGCTTGCGTCGATTTGCCTTGGCAGGTTGTGTGGCCGCTTTGCTTATTAGTTTTAGCCGTAGCGCTTGGGTTTGCCTGCTCCTAGCCCTATTAATTGTTGCCTGCTTCCGCAGTCGGTGGGCGCGTCATGGTTCTCTGTGGGTAGCCGCGCTCACCTCGTTCCTTTGTGCAGTATTGGGATTGACTTTAAACGAGTTAATTAATAAGCCGATGGAAGTGTTCACAAAGGCGCGTGCCGCTTCATCCAATGATCGCGAATACGTCGTACAGAAAACCATTGAAGCTTGGCAACAATACCCTTGGTTTGGTTGGGGAGTGATTAGAGGCTCTGTCCGATGGTACACCTACGATATAGCTCTGGGTTCGTTCTCCACCTACGCGTCGGTGCTTTACCTGCACGGACTGGTCGGTTTTATTGTGTTTATAACGGCATTGGGTTTAACGCTGTGGAGTTTTTGGAAGTACGCTATTCGTGATAACACACTTTGCAAGTGGGCATTTGCCAGCTTTGTGGCGCTGTGTGTGCTGTGCCAAGCCACACCCTTAAGCTGGATGACGGTATATTTTTGGTTCTACTTTGTTTGGTTGGGGGCCATTCTGTTTGAACTCCAGCAGCAGGAGCCAACGATATCAAGCTGGGAAGAGTTATCGGGACAAAGCCGGCTCGAAGATCAAATTAAGCCTATTAGTAGATGAAACTATCTTTTTATTCCTCTACCATAAGATTTCTCGGATACGGTTAGGATTGGACGCATCTTTTAGGTATCTGTTCCATGGAAAAGTTAGCGGCAATTACGATAAGGCATTGGAAGTCATTACTCGCTCTAAATATTATTGTGCTTGCGGCTGTCATAGGAAAGGTTGCCGTTTCTCCAAAAGTGTGGAAGGCTCATGCTCAGCTTGTTTTGCCGGATACAACCAGTAGCCTTGACGCCAGTTTAGGAACACTAGGTTCTTTGAAAAATAGTGACATCACTTTCTCGTCTCAGGTTAATCCCCTAAAGGTACAGGTGTCTATCCTGACGAGTGACACGTTGTTAAGGCGGATATGGTCTTCTGATCCCCAGAAAGATGAGATCGGGTTCGGCAGCTACAAGAAATTATTTGAAGTCACTCCGGAAGAACAGTCTACTATCCTTTCTTTGAGTGTCAGTGGCTCTAGTCCAGAAATCGCCCGTCAGAGAGCCGTCGCCCTAACCGAAGCCTATCAGCAGCGCCTGAACGAACTGCGTCAATCTGATGGTGCAGTACGGGCACAGTTTAGCCAGAAGGAACTAGAACGAGCTAGACAAGATTTGAAGCAGGCGGAAATCGAGTTAGCTCAGTTTAAAAAAGCCTCCGGTTTAGTCAATAGTGAAGAACAAACCCGAGGACTAGTCTCTACTCTCACAGCTTTGACTAACGCACAAGCGCAGGCACAGGCTGAAGCCAAGGCTAGTGAGAACCAAGTTAGAGCGTTATCCGCTCGCTTAAGTCTCAACCCAGAACAAGCAATTCGCTCCGTGGGATTGGGTGAAAATCCAGACTATCTGTTTGCGCGACAGAAACTCTCAGAAGTAGAAGCGGCTTTAGTTAAGGCTCAAGCTACATTCACCAACGAACACCCCACCGTCAGAAAACTGCTGACGCAGCGTAATGAGTTGCAAAGCCAACTTCAGCAGTATGTTTCTCAAGCGGCAGGAAATACCTCAGTTGATGCCAACGTGTCAGCGGAAAGGCAAGGACGTGCGACCCTAATCGGGCAACTGGTTATGGCTGAAAGCGAAGCTAGTGCTCAGCAACGAAAAGCCACTCAACTGCAACAGCAGATTGACCAACTCAATGCTTCCTTAAAATTGATCCCGGCCAATCAGGCACGACTGTTGGAATTGCAACGGCAGTACGATGTTGCTGAAGGGGTGTACAAGGGTCTAGTGGCTCAGGTAAAACAAGCCAGAATTGATGCCTTTAATGCCTATCCCAACGTACAGGTACTTGACCCCCCTACAGCAGGTTCATCTCCTACCGATCCCAAGTTAAAGTTAGCCATACTTAGTGGTATTTTAGCCTCGATTATTAGTAGCATTGCCCTCGTGTTGCTGTTGGAGGGCCGCAACCCCTTGTTGAGTCCCAAAGATTTGCAATCCATCAACTTTCCCATCGTGGTACGCATTCCCCGGCTCAGGCATTCGGGTATGGGATTGGAGCTGGGTACCGAAACTGAGGTCGAGTTTCAAAGACTGGCTTCTGCGATTAGCCTACAGCCTCTGCAAGACCGCCGTCTACTCATCACCAGTCCCATTGTCGGTGAAGGCAAGACAACGGTGACCTTAGGACTGGCAACCGCTCTCGCTGATTTGGGATTCCGAGTGCTAATTGTAGATGGGGATTTCCGCAGGGCAGAACTCAGCCAACGTTTAGGTTACAATCGGGAACTTGTTCCCGTGGGACGCCCTGTGCAACTCCAACCCAGTCTCGATTTGGTGCCGACAGTACCCAAGCAAGGCAAAATTGTAGAACTGGTGACGCGTGGGCGCTTCGAGCAGAGTTTAGCGGCTGCTCAATCAACGAATGAATACGATTACGTTTTGGTTGATAGTGCACCTGTCAGTCTAACGAGTGAAACGGCTTTGATGGCGGCCGTTATTCCCAACGTATTGTTCGTGGTTCGTCCGGGTATGAGCAAGCGCAACTCGGTTAATGATGCGCTCGATCAACTGGCTCAACACAATGCCAAAATCTTAGGCCTAGTGATCAATGGCGTAGAAACCCAGTCCAAACCCTACCCACCTCGACATCAAGGGTCTTTAGTGGAATCATAAGTGATGCGACGTAGAGAACTGCTCGAGTTAGCCGTATCCAGCGCTGCGATCGCTCAATTATTCAATACCTCCTGCCAACGTCGATCTCCCAACCATAAGCAGAGCAAGGATTTCGGCTGGACAACCCCTGTAGCGTTTTCAAAAAAGATGATTGACGCCAACGTCAGCGTAGATTGGGAAGAGGTAGTGGCTCAAACAACACCCTTTACCTTTGGCTCGAATGACTACGAAATCCTCAGCCCCGACAAAGCTGCCGATTCCGTCTACCAAGAGCATTTAGCTCAACTGAACATCGGTTTAATTCGCATTCATAATTCGCGTTTGAGCGATCAATGGAGCGATCCACAGACCCGAACCTGGGACGTAGCTAAGATTAAAGCAGGCTACGATGCCTCTTATCCCCAAAATCCCACACTGATCCAAAATATTCCTGGCTGGCCAAAGTGGATGGCTCAAGATGAAGATGGTTTGCTCGACCCTAAAGAGTACGATCGCTATGCTACCTTTTGTGCTGACCTTGTGGAAATTCTCAACCGACGCCAACAAAGGCAGGTGCGGTACTGGGAACCCTTAAACGAAAAAGATGTGCCTTACGAAAAAGCGGGGAAACTGGACGAACTTTGGAAAATCTACAACAAAGTAGCAGTAGCGATGAAAGCCAGAGACGCCTCAATTCAGGTAGGGGGGCCGGCTTTAACCTGGGATGAACACCGCAGACTCGCTTCTTTCCTCCAAGCTTGTGGCCCCAATGTGGACTTTATCTCCTGGCATCGTTACGGCAGTGGAGATGCCAAAGAACCTACTTACAAGCTGATGTCCTATACCCCTGAGTATAGGGAGCAAGTACGAACGTTTCGGAAAGTGACAGCAGAACATATCCGCGATCGCAAAGTGCCGCTTTTACTAGGGGAATATAACATCAATTACTCCTGGAAATCGGGAGAAAAACGCCAAAATACCCATATTGGGGCAGTATGGTTTGCGTCAGTGCTCAAGCATTTAGCCGATGCGGGAATTGAGATGGCAACCTCATGGCATCTCAAAGATGGAATTTACGGCATGATCGACTCAAAAAATAATTTGCGTCCGGCAGCAACTGTATTTGCCTGGGGGATTGAATACCTGACGGGTAGGGTAATGCGTACAAAAAGCGACCATCATTATATAGAAGCGATGGCAATTCATCAGGACAATACAGAGCGATCGCTTTTGCTGATTAATAAATCCGCTAAACCTGCCCAAATCCAACTTCAGGCAACACCGAGAGACTTTACCCCAGAGAGTTTACCCCGCTTTTCTCTGGATGCCGAAGGAATAATTAAGACGAATTTGGCAACAGCAGCCCTGAACGCTAACCCTTTGATGTTAAATCCCTATTCTCTCGTCTTGCTCCGTTTTCCTGCTCCTCGCAGCCGTGTCCACAGTCAAGCAAGTTAACTTTAAGGCTATGCAGCAACAGCTCAATCATCCCGTTGTGGAGTTCCTCGCTAACCTTTACTTTGAGACTAAGCGCCTGTTTTACCAATTCCGATACCCCAATGTAGCGATCGCTAAGGGAGTAAGGATTAAGGATTCTTTGCAAATCAGTGGAAAAGTCAAAGTGACGATTGGGGCAGGTTCTCGCTTGAGAAAGCGGGTGAGATTTTCCGGTTCGGGTGAAATTACCATTGGCTGTAATGTCTCGCTCAATGGCCCCTGGATCGGTTGTCAGCGAGCAATTGCGATCGGGGATGAGTGCCTGATTTCTGACTGCTTTATTGCTGATAGCGATTATCACAATCTAGAACCACACCTGCGTCATTGTCCCCCAGGCCCAAAAGCCTCAGCTCCCATTGTCATTGAGCGCAACGTGTGGGTAGGAGCAAGAGCAACAGTAATGAAGGGAGTCCACATTGGCGAAAACAGTGTGGTAGGCTTAGGTACAGTTGTCCGTAAATCGGTACCCGCAAATGTTGTGGTGATCGGCAATCCTCAACAAATCGTGAAGCACTTCGATGTTGAGCAGTACTCCTGTAATGGCAAAACGCCTGAGCAATCAGAATCCGCAATCTATGACTCATTGAGTCGAGAAGAAGCAATATCAGCCCTACAAAATCATTAAAGAGAGCAAAAGTTATCCGCTTCGCTCTCTCCAACAAATATGGGGGTAAGTTATCTTTTTCCCTTTCAATTAGACACTTCCGCCATTTCAATTACACGGCCTTCCCAATCCTTCACCAAAAAATTCAGAGGCTTTTCGCTACGAACTTTATACTTCAGTTGTCGCATTTGCACCCGCATCAACACTTGCTCTAAGCACTCATGGTCAAAACAAACGTGACGTTGCTGGTTCTTCTTACCCAAGCTAGCCCCAGAAATAACGTGTAGTTGAGTATTCTTTTTCAGTTGGTACCACAATCCATCAGTCCCCGTCATCCGGGTTGTCGTGGTTCCCAAGTTCGCTGTTGATACATAAAGAGGGTCAATAGCAGCAGTTCCCAGCGTTTGCTCATAATTGTAGTAATAATGCAACGGAACTTCTGCCGCCGCTAAGCTGAGTACACCCTCATAGAACTGCCGCGCTATCTCTAAATCGGACACCATAACAGTATGGACTTTCGGGGCGCTGGTGAGAAACATCCACATAGCACCCGCATAGGCTGCCAACAGCATCACCATAATGCCCTGAGTGGAGAACAGGCTATCTAAACCGGGCACAAATGAACCGAGAGGCAGGGGCCCAAGCAGGAAGGACATAAAATCAACTGATAGAATCATGAACTGACAAAGCGAGTGAATTGTTTTTAATGTTTATGGCTCTGTTGTCCTGTCGCCGATAAGATTATTACCACAAGACCTGTTTCTTGATGTTACTTAGATGTTACTTATTCTAGCGAAGTTGTATCATCACTCCACCCGAGCCGGATTGGCGTAATTGGCTTGGTACAAGGAGGCAAGAGGATACTCATCGGCTAAAATTGCTGTTTTGATCCAGAAATGGCTAAACCCAGGACTGTGATCTCTTTCTCTCGTGATAGCTACTAGATATAGTAGGAAGCATCTGCTCTAATTTCCTCATTCCAGTTGTAAATTGAATACCCGTGCAAATCCCCCATTTTCCTGAATCCAATCATTCCATCGTTAAATCGCTGTTTCACCACAGTGATCAGGAACTTTTGACCCTGTTTCAGCGCCATCCAGAACAGGGCAAGTACTTCACGGCGATTTTCTGTCGCTATAGTCCGATTGTCTATACGTTAATTCGGCATTCAGCGCGATCGCCAGTACAAGCGGAATATCTTTTTGCCCTGACTTGGCGTCACATTTTCTACGAACTGGGTGGTTTAGATTTGCGCCAAGATACAGAACTTGGCTCAAATTCCTTCCAAAACTGGCTGATTAATCAAACGGCATTCTGCATTAACCAAGCCGATTTGCCAGCCGTAGAAGAAATTCACTACAATCTCAAAGCAGCCCCCCCGCCTTTTTGGTGTTACCTAGAACAAGCTTTAGAAAAGTTGCAGCCTGTGATGCGGTTAATGGTGATTATGGCCCAGACATTCCACTGGAGTGAAACTCGAATTGCCGCTTACCTGCAAGCAGAAGGAGAAGTCATGTCTCCCGCCCAAGTGAAAGTTCAGCTCCAAAAAGGGTATCAGATTTTAGAGGATGCCTTACCTGAAGATATTCGCCAAATTTATTTGGGAGGGGAAGCGCCTCAAGTAGCAGGAAAGCCCAGAGGAAATGCTGTTTCAGTTTGAAGTGAGTTTTGAGCAGCGAACTCTGGCGTGAAACGGTGATTAAATTATGAATTATGAATGAAGCATTCATGCATTTAGACAGAGATTTTAACTCCTCCTAAATGCAGACTCCTAAAAAATTTGAGTGGGGACTTCTTTCCCCTAAGAATTACCGATTATTTCATAATTCATAATTTATAATTCATAATTTTTGGTGAACTTGAGCGATTGGGGGAGGGTGTGATGACACACAAGGGAATTGGCAATTGGGACTTGAAAATGAGGAATGGGTCAGAAAATGCCCAACTCAGAAAATGGCTACAATTTAGCTTCTACGGTAGCGTTGCCCTCACTCTCAACACTTTAGTATTGCTCAGGAGTTCCGCAGCGTTCGCTCAATTTATTCCTCCTGGTATTCGGGGAGGTAACCTGGAAGAACAATTGGATATTCCTTTAAATAACGGTATCCAAGGCCCCAATCGAGAGCAAGCTGATTTCCTGCTACGTCTAGGAGGACAGGCACAGCAGCGGGGATTTTATGAAAAAGCGATCGCAAATTGGTTGCAGGCACTCAACCTTTATCAGCAAATTGGTGACCTTGAGGGAGAAGGCTTAACCTACGAATACCTGGGTGTAGCCTATGCCAAATTGGGAGATTATTGGAAAGCAGAAGATGCGCTGCGGCGTAGAGTCGGAATTGCTCGTACTCGACAAGACTTTCAAGGCCAGATTTATGGCTTGAATAACTTGGGTACCTTGTTGCTGGAATCTGGGAACCCTGATGCCGCAGAAAAAACCTTTGCAGAAGCTTTAAAAATTGCCCGGAGTGTCGAGAGTCAGCCTGGTGAAGGCTTAAGTTTGAGTAATCTTGGTTTAACGGCAGCCGCCAAGGGTAATTATTATGAGGCAATCAAGCGCTACGAAACCGCTTTGGGATTCCGGAGTCTATCGGGTAATCCCTTAGGAGAAGCCAATACCCGCAATAACTTAGGAGATGCCAATCGTGCAGTCAAACGCTACAGGGAGGCTTTAATCGCCTATCAAGGAGGGCTGAGAGCCTCTCGAGAGAGCCGCGATATCTCTAGTCAGTTTCGATCACTCAGAGGTTTAGTTCAGTCTTACACAGCCCTCGGGCAGTATCCCGTGGCGCTGAAAATCCTAGAGCAACACAAAACGCTCGCTCAACAACAATCTAACCTCCGCGAACAACTCATCTCCCTGCGATATGCTGCCGAACTCAACAAAGCGACGGGTAACTTAGCCAATGCTAGGGCTTTTTATGAACAAGCGATCGCATTAGCTGGTGCTTTAGGAGAAACTCAGGAACAAGCCTTTTTACGCAATGATTTGGCTCAAATCCTTTATGTTTTGCCCAAGCTATAGCAGTTTTAGATGTAAGGGAAGGAAAATTGACCACAGATGCACACAGATGAATGGCGAAGTTTTGATAATTTGTTAAGGATGGTTTAGATGTTTTACCGCAATCGAAACACATCGGCATAAACACCATCGGGTGTAACTTTCCTCGCCAAATCAGGAGAATCATAAACCACTAACAGTGAATCAGGTTGACATAAACAGGGAAACAACGCCAACCCTTCTGCATGATCTGCCCCAATAATGAAAGGTAAGTCAAATAAAACTTCTAAGTCCCCTGATTCCTGGTGAGATAGGCTATTGGAAGGACGAGATAAGGCATTCTTAAGGCAGAAGACACGCAAAGAGCCTTCCAAATCCATTGTTGGCCCTGCCAAAATCAGTAAATCTTCACCCCTCAAACACAGTTCTCGTACCCCTAACCCATTTAAATCAACGAAATGTTTTTTGTAAGGTTTTCCGTCTTCGCCAATTTCTTTTAGCGTTAAGACTCCCGGCTCTTTTTCTTCAACTTCTATCTCTAAAATAATCGCCCAGCCACGCAGCACAGGCCCGCGAAACCCCAGAAACACCTTATCTTGATGAACTGCTAGTCCCTCAATATCAAACCCATTTTCTTTGCTGGGAAGAGGAAATGATAAAAAAGGGCCAAGGTGGCAATCATCTTTTAATGCTTCAATCAGGATGTTACTCTCATCTGTCTTTTGCAGACATCCTGCTGTCAATTTTTGGTCTGGATAATCAGGGGATGAAAAGGACTTGAACAATTCTCCATCCCGTACAGGAATTCGAGCGAGTAAGTAACGATTAGGTTCAGTTTTAATGGTCGCCAGTCTTTGTAAATCTTTTTCAGGTTTTTTTCCCTTTGTCTTTTTCCGCTTTGTACTATGGGAACCTGTAAACCAAAGGTATTGGTTACTATAATCCATCCCTTCAATATCAATTTCGTCGTCTTGGTTAAACAGTTCAATAAAATCTCCCACAGCAAATGAGCGATGCTTGCCAAAACTATAAGGCTCAATCGGAGATAGTCGCTCGATCGTTAACAATTCATCAGAACCTAGCCATAAGCTGCCATCTGGTGTCAAGGCAGCCGCAGATAGATCTCCAATAATGTCATCACATTCACCATCAAAGCGAAGGAGTACACGCGTTAGCAAAAAAGATTCAGGCACGTTAAAGTTGCTCCTTAGGAAAATAGGGAGTAGCGAGTTCTTGGCGCAGGGGGCGGGAAACCTCTCAGGGTGGGTGAGGCTACAACTCAGCCAACGGGTGCTTGTTTCCGTTATTCTACAGCAGCCAGGAAACTGTCTTTTACCTCAGCTAATCGCTCTCAACCACTTATTGATGCGGGTAACCACTAATTGTGCTGTTTCTGTCAATTGGTGCTTACGATACCACTTTTGGAAGGCTTTTTCATACTCTTCACCTTCTAATTGATAAGTATTCCAAGCATTGAGACCAAGCCCCAGACCCCAGAACAGGGCAATGTATAATGACCAAGAAAGCAAACCTGCCGTTAATAGATTTAGACCCATTAAAAATCCATTAACAATTAAATATTTACCAACTCGGTTTTTGAGTTGATTACGCCGATAGAGATTAAATTCGTGATGCTTTTGCCGCTCTTGTTTCTGGAAGCTCCACTCCTGTTCTGCTTCCAAGAGGCTTTCGGTAGATATACCTAATTCTGTAGCAATTTCTATAAGCTGTTCGCGGGACAATTCGCCACCATCGGCCTGACGTGCGATCGCCAGATTCAGAATTTGCTGGATATCTTCTTGGTGGTAAGTCAGAGGAAATTTGCTTTCAAAGACAGTCATGATCAGAGCGATGTATAAATAAGGGGAATCTGTTTTTGCTCTTACAACATGATGCCGCTCAAGGCATAAAGAGCACTCCTTATTTTATTATGCCGATCGAAATAGGGATGCCGCAGACAATTTATTCCTAAAACCGAACGGTGACGGACGGTTCTTACTACAGTTGATAGATGAATTTATTTTTTACATTTCGTTACGATGGAACCATATGAAAAAGACGAATTTAAGGAAACGTCTCAAAGATAAAGATTTGAGGAAGTCCGTATGAACGGCAGTATTCGTGTTGGTAACTTATTTGGAATTCCCTTTTACGTGCATCCATCTTGGTTTTTAGTCCTGACCTTGATGACATTTTGGTATGGGGGCGATCTAGCGGCTATGTTCCCAGCCTGGGGGGGTGGATTATCCTTGTTGTTGGGATTGGCAGCGGCACTGTTATTGTTTGCCTCTGTTTTAGCTCACGAATTGGGTCATAGCTTTGTGGCTAAATGGCAGGGAATTGAAGTGCAATCCATTACCCTGTTTCTCTTTGGAGGTTTAGCAGCACTGGAGAAAGAATCCGAGTCTCCTGCCGAAGCCTTTTGGGTAGCGATCGCAGGGCCAGCAGTGAGTTTGTTGTTATTTGCTCTGTTTACAGTCATTGGCATCAGCACTGGTATTTCTGGTCCTTTGGCAGCACTTGTCAGCCTGCTTGCTTACATTAATTTAATCTTGGCTCTGTTTAACCTAATTCCTGGCTTACCTTTAGATGGAGGAAATATCCTCAAGTCAGTCGTCTGGAAAATTACAGGAAATCCCTATAAGGGTGTCATCTTTGCCGGTCGTGTTGGCCAGTTTTTGGGTTGGTTTGGCGTTATTTTAGGATTGCTCTCAATCTTGGGTATCAGCCGCATCGGTAGCTTCTGGACACTATTGATTGGTTGGTTCTTGCTACAAAATGCCGGCCGTTCCGCTCAATCAGCACGGATTCAAGACAAGCTAACAGCGTTTACCGCAGAAGATGCTGTAGTTCCCAATAGCCCAATCGTGTCGGCTGATTTGTCTCTCAGAGAGTTTGCCAACAACTACATTATTGGTAGTAAACAGGAGTGGCGCAAGTTCTTAGTCACGGATGAAGAAGGACAACTTCTGGGTGCGATCGCAGTCGAAGAGATGAAAAATATACCAACTTCTCACTGGAATACCACTACAGTCAAAGAACTAATGCAACCGGTCGATCGCTCTACAACAGTTGACGCCGAGCAGTCCCTATTGGATGTTGTCATGCGTTTGGAACAAGAGCAACTTACTCAATTGCCTGTCATTCGTGACAACGGTGTAGTTGTCGGAATTCTGGAAAAGGCTTCCATTATTCGCCTCCTTGAGCAGCAAGCACAAGCTCATCTTGCCTAATCTGGAAATAAGGCTCCAAGGCAGAAGGGATAAGAATGTTTATTTCGCAAGTTGTGCGCCTCAGCTCATGGTGTCTATCTAGAAAATAGGAGTCTGGAGAGTCAGAATTCTCCGAGTCAGGAGTCAGTAGAGAGCTATTTTCATTATGAGCGTGGTGAGATAAAAGCTCATGGTGTCTAATCAGCAATTTCTATTTTGAATTACTATCCCTCGGAAAGAAAACTATTCCATTCGCCGAGGGAGTTTTTTTATGTAATTCCACTAGTAATTGAGACTTACAGCAGCCAAGCTGACTTAGCAAAATCAACAGGTTTTTCGCTTTCTTTTTGAATTGGTCTTCCTGGATGCGGAGCTAGTGTGATGCTCTCCTGAATTGGAGAATCTTTTTTCTCTTGCTTGAAAGTCTCTAGTTCTTTTGTTAACTTTTCATTCGCTTCTGCTAGTTGGACAGCGGCTGTTTTGGCCTTCTCGAACTCCGTTTTAACCTGCTCTAGTTTCTCAAGATTCTTTTGCAGTTTTTGTACAGATTTTTTCTGCTGTTCTAACTCGGATTGCAAATCAGTAATTTGTTGTTGTAAAGCGCTTTCCTTTTTATGTGCTTCTTCCAAAGCGTCTTTGAGATTGGTGAATTTTTCTTCCTGTTCTTGTGCTGCCTTTTCCGATTCTTGCAGTGCAGCTCTTAACTCAGCAACAGTTGACTCTAATTCAGCGTTTTCCGCCGATGATTTTCTGGAACTTGCAGATGATTGCTTAGAACTTGTAGATGATTGTCTGGAACTCGCCGATGATTGTCTGGAACGAGATTTGCTTGGTGTAGCCATTGGTGTTGTCTCTACTTCGGTGCTTTCTGGAACTTTTTCTGCTTCTAGCTCTGGAGATTTTTCTACCTCTTCACGTAGTAGGTCTGTTAAATTTTTCTTAGCCATCCTGATTCTCCCAATCACGCTGTAGTTCATCCGCTATAGAGCGGTAGTCTGCTTTGGCTTCACGGGCATTTTCTCCTCGCCATTGACTAATGGGTACACCCTCAAGTGCGGCTCGTTCGTGGGCTTTATAAGCCCGAATAAAGGTATGAAAAGCAGGAATTCCCAGTTCTCTGAGGGTGTTTAGAGCGTCTAAAGCTTCCCTCTGACAACGGGAATCGACTCGCGTCAGTAGTACTCGATGGGCGGTTCCCAATGGTACGATCGCTTTACGTACCGTCTCTACTAGTACCGCTAAATCCATGGGTGCAGGGGGGGTGGGCAAAATCACATAATCCGCGATCGCAGTTACTGCCGCTAAAGCTTCCGATCTGAGTGCGGGGGGTGTGTCCACCACTGCTATTTCATACCCCTTTATTTTCTCTAAACGACTCAGCAGTGCTGGATTTGTCTCTTGAGTCAGATCAAAACTCATGTCTTCTTTGCCACGGGTAATCCACCAAGCCGCAGA
>CBKWLJ010000088.1:0-22538 GCA_966675205.1 uncultured bacterium | reverse complement strand
ATAACTCATCGCCCAGTACTTTAATCCCGGTTACAGACCGTCGAGACTTGATTTTCGACTCAGATCGTAACCGACTTTACATGACGACCAGCGATGGAGAGGTCGAGCGCTATGATGTTGCTACACGGACATTATTAACCCCTTATCAGGTGGGTAGCTCCTTAAACGGTGGCGATATCACGCCGGACGGAAGTGCTTTATATGTTGCAGAAGGTCAACGGGGAGCAACTCAAGGCTTTATACGTAAGGTAAACCTCAGCGATGGTAGCACCACCAACATTCCCTATACCCTATCCTTTGGAGAAGGGGGTGCCTGGGACATTAAAATTGCCTCGAATGGAAAAGGCTTTGTCAGTACGAGGTATGAAGGCTCCGGTTGGACACCCTTACGCGAACTTAACTTAAGTACCGATACGCTATCAATCCGAACCGACGCAGGAGGCTCGGGATTCGGCGGACAACTCGCAGCACCGGCGGACATTAGTCGTAGCGCGAACCGCAACCTGTTATTCATTTCAGAGGCTAACATTTCTAGCGGTCCTATTTCTACCTATGATGCCCTGACCAATACATTTCCTAAGAAAACTCAAACCAATACTTTTCTTGGCTATGGGTCTGCCGTCAATCACAACGGCTCACTCATCGCGCTGCAATTAGGCAGCAGCATCTCGGTTATGGATCAAAATCTCAACGCTGTCGAGAATCTTAGTAACTTGAACGGTGGGTTTGCCTTCGATCCATTAAGAGACATCCTATACGCTGCCAACTCCACTACAGACCAGGTAATTGCCTTCAACACGAATACCTGGACTGAGTTGTATCGACTTAATATTGGAGAGGATATTGGCGGAACTGAGCCGTTTTATACATACAGCACGAAGATGGCGGTGAGTGATGATGGGCAACAGCTTTTTGTGTCTACTCCTTCTGGTGTGCGGATGTTGAACTTGACGCGACCGGGCACGTACACTGTTAACCTGAGTGCGGGTCAAGTGGTTGAGAACATCAACTTTGGAGCCAATGCTGTACCTGTACTGAGTACTAACACAGGTCTGTCGCTCAATGAGGGGGAAACAGCAAACATAACCTCTAGTGTTCTACAACTGACGGATACTGACAACAGCGCCGCGCAACTTACCTACACTCTCAGTAGTTTACCCACCAACGGCACCTTGAGATTAAATGGTACCGCTTTGAGTGTGGGTCAAACCTTTACTCAGGATGACATTAACAACAACCAGGTCAGCTATCAACATAACGGTAGCGAAACCACTAGCGACAGCTTGAGCTTCACGGTTAGCGATGGGGCTGGCAATAATCTTAGCAGTAACAATTTCAGCATTACCATCAATCCAGTCAACGACGCACCTATACTGGCGATCAATCGCGGGCGATCGCTCCGCCAAGGTGGAACGGTCACCATTGCCAGCAGTTCCCTACGAACGACAGACCTCGACAATACTGCAACTCAACTGACCTACATCTTAGGTAACGTGCCAGTTTACGGAAGTCTAAAATTGAATGGCACTGCCCTAAGCGCAGGTCAAACCTTCACGCAAGACGATATCAATAATAGCCGTCTCAGCTATCAGCATGATGGTAGTACCGCAACGAGCGACAGCTTCAGCTTTACGGTAACGGATGGCAGCATTACCCTCCCTAGCAACAGCTTTAACATCAATATCGCCTCCCTTACGGGACTACCCAGCTTTGTTAGAGACATCAACCCAGGTTCAGGTAGCTCTTCACCCACTAATCTCACAAATGTCAATGGTACGCTGTACTTCGCCGCCAATAATGGAATCAACGGAACGGAGTTATGGAAGAGTGACGGGACTGCCACTGGGACGGTAATGGTTAAAGATATCTATGCTGGGTCTAACTTTGGGGGGCAATACAGTTCATCTCCCAGCAATTTCACCAACGTCAATGGCACAGTGTTCTTTACTGCTACAGATGGAGTTAACGGCACTGAACTGTGGAAGAGTGACGGCACGGCGGCTGGAACGGTACTGGTTAAAGATATCTACTCTGGATTTAGTAGTTCGTCCCCAACGAATCTGACTAATATCAATGGCACACTTTACTTCAGTGCGCTCAATCCGACAACTGGAACTGAATTGTGGAAGAGCGACGGCACGGCGGCTGGAACAGTAATGATTAAAGATATTTTTGCTGGAACTGGCTCTTCGTCTCCGGCTAATTTTACCAATGTCAACGGCACGCTCTACTTCACCGCTAATGATGGGATTAATGGATTTGAGCTGTGGAAGAGTGATGGTACGGTAGCAGGAACGGTACGGGTTAAACCGCTGAGTTCTCAGACTTTCAGTTCATCTCCGGCCAATCTCACCAATGTTAACGGCACGCTGTACTTCTCGGCTTATGACCCAGATTACGGCTATGAACTGTGGAAGAGCGATGGGACTGAAGCAGGCACAGTACTGATTAAAGATATTTACACCGGAGCTGGTGGTTCGCTTCCAACTCAATTCACCAATGTCAATGGCTCACTGTATTTTACGGCTTATGACGGAGTGAATGGGTACGGTTTGTGGAAGAGCGATGGGACTGAAGCAGGCACAGTACTGGTCAAAGTCATCCATCCAGAAGTAGGAGGAGTCTCTCCTGTCAAGCTCACGAACGTTGATGGCACATTGTACTTTGTTGCTTATAACGGGAGCAATGGGTATGAGTTGTGGAAGAGTGATGGCACCGTTGCGGGAACGGTAGCAGTCAAAACCTTTAATGTACTTTCTGATGCTTTGTCTCCGGCGAATCTTACCCATGTTAACGGCACGCTGTACTTCACAGCCTATGACCCAACTTATGGTGTGGAACTGTGGCAGAGTGATGGTACAGAGGCGGGAACTGTGATGGTAAAAGACATTCGGTTAGGGCTGGGTACTTCGTCTCCGGTTAATCTCATTAATGTTGATGGTGCGCTGTACTTCACAGCTAGTGATGGAGTTAATGGCACGGAGTTGTGGGTTGTTTAGGTGTCGCAAGCGTCTCTACTTCCGACTTCTTGTTACCGCAAAATAGCGAAGCGATAGCGACGTAAGAGCGTCAGCGAGTATTCATCCCACGCTCACCCTACGGGTTGAGACGTGGGGCTTCTCGCGATTTAAGCTAAAAAATAGAACCAGCAATCATACCCGCAAGTAACACAAAACCAATCCAGACATTTTGGCGGAAAATCTCACCATACACCGGTCGGGGAAGGTCTTTCTGACGCAGTCGAGTATATTGCCATATCCAAAGTGCGATCGCAATTGCCAATGCCAGCCAAAAACCCCAGTGTAATGACATCAAGACACCCAACCCAGCAAGTAAACCCGCAGTACCGACAAAGAAAACACCAACCGCCTCAGCTGCATACTCTCCAAAGAATATAGCGCTGGAGTTAATGCCAATCTGCTTGTCATCTTCACGGTCTGACATGGCATAAACCGTGTCAAATCCTAATGTCCACAGTACCGTTGCCCCCCAAAGTAACCAAGTAGTCGATTCCAAGTTAGCGGTAACTGCACTCCAACTGATTAAGACGGCAAAACCCCAAGCGATGGACAGCACAAGCTGGGGGATGGGAAAGACTCGCTTGGCAGACGGGTAAAAAACGATCACTGGCACAGCAGCAACACAAAGCCAGAAGGTGAAGGGATTGAGGTAAAGGGCAAGGACAAACGCACAAATCATTGCCACCAAGGCAACCACAACACCCACTTGGATAGAAAGGGCGCGAGAAGCGAGGGGACGATCTTTCGTTCGTTCAACTTGCGGGTCAATATTACGATCCCACAAATCATTAATCACACAACCCGCTCCACTCGTTGCCAACGTTCCCACGATCATCACGCCGACGAGTGGTACAGGTGGCGTTCCCTGAGCGGCGAGAAAAACAGCCCACAGTGCAGGTACCATTAAAATCAAGCGTCCTGCTGGCTTATCCCATCGCAATAATCGAACAATTCTTAGCCAGAGAGGGATAGGGTTGGATTGTGACGGCGTCAGCATAGAAGAAGTCGTATGGGTTAAGAGTCAGGAGTGAAGCTTTTTTACTAGGATATAGTGCTTGTTCACTTAATTACCTGGGAAAGATATCGTTATCCATAGAGACTGGCTTGGCTTACTCAAGATATATCGGCATGGTAGATTCTTTCTCACAAGAAACATCTGTAAATGGTTCTGCTCTTAGTTCCGAGCAAGACCGCATTCTTGCTGCTATTGACATCGGGACAAATTCCATTCACATGGTAGTGGTACGGATTAACCCGACCTTACCCGCATTTACGATTATTGCCAAAGAAAAAGATACGGTACGTTTGGGCGATCGCAATCCGAAGACGGGTGATCTCACACCAGAAGCAATGCAAAGAGCGATCGCCACCTTACGACGGTGTCAGGAACTGGCAACCAGCTTCAATGTCGAACAAATTGTTGCTGTCGCCACCAGTGCTGTCCGCGAGGCCCCCAATGGGCGAGAGTTTTTGCAACGGGTTAACTTGGAAACGGGTTTATTTGTGAACCTGATTTCTGGGCAAGAAGAAGCACGGCGAATTTACCTCGGTGTTTTATCGGGGATGGAGTTCAACAACCATCCTCACATGATCATCGATATTGGCGGAGGTTCTACAGAATTAATTCTGGGGGATAGTCAAGAACCCCGCTTCTTGAGCAGTACGAAGGTTGGGGCCGTGCGCCTCACCGCTGAATTTATTACCACAGACCCCATTAGTCCGGCTGAATTTCAGTACTTACAAGCATATATCCGGGGAATGCTCGAGCGTCCTGTAGAGGAGTTATTGGCTCACTTAGAACCGGGTGAACAGCCTCGTTTAGTGGGAACATCAGGAACAATTGAGACACTAGCCGCCTTGCACGCCAGGGAAAGGTTAGGGATGGTACCCAATCCCCTGCATGGCTATCAGCTTAATCGCAAAGACCTCAAAGAAATGGTCAAGCGCTTAGCCTCCTTAACCCTAACCCAACGCTCGGCAATACCAGGAATGTCCGATCGGCGATCGGAAATTATTGTTGCCGGTGCGTTAGTTTTATTAGAAGCGATGACCCTATTGGGGGTCGAATCTTTAATGATTGGGGAGAGGGCACTCCGTGAAGGCGTTATTGTTGACTGGATGCTCTCACACGGTTTGATTGAAGACCGATTACGTTACCAAGGCGAAGTTCGTCATCGGAACGTGATTAAGGTTGCCCAAAAGTATCAGGTTAATCTTGATTACAGTGAGCGGGTGGCTAACTTTGCCCTCAGCTTGTTTCATCAAACTAAAGGGCATCTCCACAATTGGGATTCTGAAGAACGAGACCTGCTGTGGGCAGCTGCAATCTTACACAACTGCGGTTTATATGTAAATCATTCAGCACACCACAAGCACTCCTATTATTTAATTCGCAACGGCGAACTTCTAGGCTTTACAGAAGCTGAAATTGAACTCATTGCCAACATCGCTCGCTACCATCGCAAGAGCAAACCCAAGAAAAAGCACGAAAATTATAGTAGTTTGCCGAGTAAAAAACATCGACTGCTCGTCAGTCAACTGAGTGCGTTATTACGTTTAGCCGTCACTCTTGATCGACGTCAGATTGGTGCGATTGCGCGAGTACAGTGCGAGTATCGACTCAATGAGCAAGAGTTGTATTTGCGCTTATTTCCAACTCAACCTCATGATGATTGTGTTTTAGAACGCTGGAGTTTAAATTATGAAAAAAGTATGTTTGAGGAAGAATTTGGAGTTAAGTTGGTATCTACTTTAGAACCTATTTCTGTAGGATTTAGCTAATTGTTTTAATCCTCATTCATTATTAAATATCAGATTTTATTCCTAGTGGAATCTCTATGATAAGCTCAGTTCCTTGACCGGGAGTAGAGAGGCAAGTGAGTTTACCCTGATGTTTTTCCACTACGATTTGATGGCTAATAGATAATCCCAAACCCATGCCACTGCCTACAGGTTTTGTAGTAAAAAATGGGTCAAAAATATGCTGTCTAATTTCTTCTGTCATTCCAGAACCATTATCGGCAATGCGAATAACTGCAAATTGAGGATTGGGGTTTGAGGCATTTCCGGATTGACAGTTAATAGGAGAAGGTTGATTTAATGAAGTACGAATCGTAACTCTCCTCGGTGCAGGTTGATGTTCCAAGGCATCAATAGCATTCGTCAGCAAATTCATAAACACTTGATTGAGCTGACTGGCATAACAGGTAACGAGTGGGAGTTGACTGTAATCTTTAATTACCTCAATTTCACCCATATCTGTGGCTCCTCTGAGCCGATGCTGTAAAATCAGTAAGGTATGGTCAATCCCTTCATGGATATTGATCGGTTTGAACTCGGATTCACTCTGTCGGGAGAAGATTTGTAGCGATCGCACAATTTCTTGGATACGCTGTGTCCCTACATGCATGGAATTCATCAGCTTTTGCCAATCGGTCACTAAAAACTGTAAGTCGATCTCCTCAGCTAGTTCCTGAACCTCTGAAGCAGCCTGAGGGCAAGCCTGTTGATAAACTTGAATTAATTTCAGTAAATCTTGGAAGTATTCATTAATATAAAAAAGATTGCCTGAAATAAAATTAACTGGATTGTTGATTTCGTGAGCAACTCCCGCTATCATGCGACCTAAACTGGACATTTTTTCAGTTTGAATCAGTTGAGCTTGGGTATGTTTCAACTGTGAAAGCGTCTTTTCTAACTGCTTCGATTTTTCTTGTTCGCGCAGGGTTGATTTACGGAGAGCATCTTCTACCTGTTTACGCTCATTAATTTCAGCAATAAGTCGAGTATTTTGCGTTTGTAATTCTTGGGTTTGTTGTTGCAGTCTTTTTTGGAGTAAACGAAGCGTGAGTTGGTTTTCTACTCGTACCAGAACTTCTTCGACTTGAAAGGGCTTTGTAATATAATCTACGCCTCCTATTTTAAAGGCTTTAACTTTATCGATTACCTGATCTAATGCACTAATGAAAATGATTGGTATTCCACTGGTTTGGGAGTCTGACTTTAATTTTTCGCAGACTTCATAGCCATTCATCTGAGGCATATTGATGTCCAATAAAATTAAATCAGGAGGAGCAATCTTGCTTCCTTTAAGGGCAAGTTGACCATTAATTGCCGTCCTGACTCGATAACCCTGAGACCGAAGCATGGTTGATAAAAGCCGCAGGTTATCCGGTGTGTCATCAACAATGAGAATGTCCCCTTTATCTACGGGGGTTTGATAGTTGTTCATCAGAACAATTTAAAATTTTAGATTTAGGAAATTCGATTCGGTTCAGTCTCTATAGTCAATGTTGCTACCATTAGTAATTAAGTCAAGAATTATATCAAAATAGAAATCATCCACTAGATTGGCGAGGAAGAACTTCAGAATTTTCCTGCGATTCGCGAATTTGCTCAATCAATGCTATCAGATCTTCATTCAAGCAGGCTTCTGCGGCTTGGTGAAGCTTTACTATCCATCCTCGTGGCATTACTGCCAGAGCTTGAGGTTGCAGTACGACCACTCGTTCTCCTGAGTGTAGAAATGAAGTTGGCTCAGGCTTTTGATAGATATAACCTACCCCCAGATGTTTAGCTATCTTTGACCATAGTACTTCTTCCCGCAGAGGCTTACTGATGAAGTCATCACAACCCACCGCGACAACATTAATTCGCTGTTCGGCAAAAGCCACCGCCGTCAGGGCAATAATCGCTGTTGCCTGACCGTTTAAATAAGATTTAATTTGTTTGGTCGCTTCATAGGCATCCATGATCAACTTACTCCAAACCTCAGCGTTCTTTGCGAAAACCTCTGCGACCCTCTGCGTTAAAAAAACCAATTCCTTAGCCAACCCCTACAAGCATTAAACCTCTAGATTCAATATCCTTTGAGTCAAATCAATAATAATATCAAAACGAAAATTATCCACTAAACCAGCTAACGCCGACTTCAAAGCCACTTGCGTATCAGGAATTTGCTCAATTAAAGCAATTAATTCCTCTTCCCAGCAAGCTTCTGCTGATTGATGAAGTTGCTCAATCCAATCTTTTGGCATCCCTACAAATGCGGCTGGTTGTAAACACTCAGTCCGTTCGTCTGATTCAGCCTGTAGAGTTTGCTCTTCATAAATGTAACAGACCCCTAAATGTTCAGCCATCTTTAAAAACAGCACTTCTTCTCGAAAAGGCTTACGAACAAAATCATCACAACCTGCTGATAAAATCATCGCTCGTTGTTCTTCAAAAGCACTTGCAGTAAGAGCAATAATTACTGTTGCCTGGCCATTTAAATGAGACTTAATCTGTTGAGTTGCTTCATAGCCGTCCATGATAGGCATACGCATATCCATCCAAATCAAGTGAGGCTGCCAACTCAACCATAAAGCAACAGCTTCTTCCCCATTACAAGCTTCACGTACCTTAAACCCTACTGAGTTGAGGAGCTTAACTAATAATTGCCGAGAATCGGGTTTATCTTCTGCAACCAGAATGCGATATTCTCTTTGCTCTGGTGCTAAGCCTATCACTCGACTGAGGGTTTGAGAGGTTTGAAGGTCACTCGCTTGTGCCAGTTTAACGGGAATATCAAAGGTAAAGGTAGTTCCTTGACCCACTCGACTATGAACTGTGATATCTCCGCCCATCAATTGCAGAAAAGAGCGGCTAATCGGTAAGCCCAAACCTGTTCCCTGCTGAGATTGTCTGCCGCTTGCCGTTTGGGAAAAGGCTTCAAATAAGGAATCGATTTCTTCTTGGGCAATGCCAGGGCCGGTGTCGCGCACAGACAATACCAGATGGCAGTTATTGCTGCTGGTTGCTTCTAACTTCTGTACCGATGATTGATGGGATATTTCTCCTAAGTCGGGACTTTTTTTGATTGTGAGTGCCACATGACCCACTTCAGTAAATTTAATGGCATTACCCAAAAGATTAATTAAAATTTGACGCAATTTTCCTTCATCGGTGCGGATGTATTGAGGTACGTTAAAAGAGCGCTCAAATTGGAGTTGTAACCCTTTGGAAGTGGCTTTGAGTTGTAGCATCTCTTCTAGGGTATCTAGTAGGCGATACAAGTCAAAGGTGCTTTCATTAACAGATACTCTGCCTGCCTCTATTTTGGACATTTCCAAGATATCGTTAATTAAAGAGAGTAAATGTTCACCCGATCGCAGAATAATATCAAGATGAGATTGCTGCTCTACAGAAAGGGAACCCGTGCGATGCATCAGTTGGGTAAAACCTAAAATGGCGTTGAGTGGCGTTCTCAGTTCATGACTCATATTCGCCAGAAATTCACTTTTGGCACAGTTCGCCACTTCTGCTGCTTCTTTGGCTTTCTCCAAGGCCGCTTCTGCTCGTTTGCGTTCAGCAATTTCCGCTTGAGCTTGGGCAAAGAGGGTTGATTGCTGAATGGCGATCGCTAACTGTACACTAATTTGTCTAAGAGACTCAATTTCTGATTCGAGCCATTGACGGGGACTGCAACAGTGATGAACAATAAGCAATCCCCATAAGCTTGGGAGAGGAGAGGTGAAATCATTTTCCTTGTGTTTGTGTTCTCCCACTGCGCCCTCTACTCTAGACTTATCCCCCGATTGCAACAAAATGGGTACAACAATATCAGCACGAACTTGATAGTATTTCAGTAAGTCCGTGAAACACTGTTGCAATCCGGCTGTATTAATGTCCTCAATTGTACTAATACGCCCTTGCTGGTAAGGCATAACCATCCTTGTTCCAAAGCAGGGGTCGTGGATGTTTTCCCCGATAGTCTTCATCCAGCCTTCGCCGACTGATTCAACCACCACATCACCACTCCAATCGGGGCGAAAACGGTAAATAATAGTTCGGTCAGTTTGTAAAAACTCTCGCACCTCTTCCACAGTGGTATTCAAAACCGCTTCTAGGTTGAGGGAAGAGCGAATCCGTTCTTGAATTGCCTTAACTAACTGTTCCCGCTTTAATTGCTGCCGGAGTGCCGCTTCTGCTCGTTTGCGTTGCGTAGCTTGCCGATAGGCATCGCTAATATCTGTAATCGTACCAATAAAGCCTTTGAGCGCTCCATCCTCTCCAAATTCTGGCAATGCTTGACTAATGACCCAAATTGTTTGACCATCAGGACGTAGAAAGCGATATTCTGATTTAAACGAGCTTTTAGTAGCAGCAGCCTCATCCCATTCGGCTAAAACGCGATCGCGATCTTTTGGATGTAAGGGACTAATCCATCCAGTCGCCAAAGCCTTTTCGGGAGAAAGCCCTGTAATTTTACGCCAGCGCTGATTGACATAACGGCAATTTCCTGAAGCATCGGTGTGAAAGATACAAGCCGGTGAAGCCTCTGCTAAGGTTTGATAACGGCACTGGCTTTCTTGCAACGCGAATTCTGCTTGCTGGCGTTCTAATTCAGCAGCAGCACGAGCGGCAAAGATTTTCAGAATCGATTCAGTCCCTGGATTGTAGGACATAGCCTTCGTGTCCAGCACTGCTAAATGACCAATAATAGTACCGTTGGAATCGATTAATGGAATGCCCAAATAACTTTGGGCATTGAGTTGAACTAAATCTTGGTCACTTGGAAAAAAGGCTTGCACATCTTGAGGATAGTAGCACGTTGCTCCCGATAAGACGATTTCACAAGGCGTACCGGCTAAGTTGTATTCAAAATTGTCACTCCAGGTTTCACCCGTCCAAAAGGCCAGGGTACGGACTCTGGAGGTTGCCAACGTTTTTTGCGGATAGGGTGTGAAGGAGTACTCTGTTTTATTCTCATCCGCCCACTCGGTGATGATGGCATAACGAACTTGCAATGCCTGTGCTAGATAGCGAACACAGGAACGCATAAAGCAATTACCCGTTGCAGAGGCTGTTCCCTCAACAATTAATCGCAACGCCTCTTCCCTTTGCTTGCGTTCAGTAATATCTGTAACGCGAACCAGATTCATCTTCTGACCCGCAATTTGGATGCGTGTGGCCGCTAAATTTCCCCAAAAAGTCTTGCCTTTTTTAGAGACATATTCAATCTCCCGACTCCAAAAACCCTGGAGTTCAAGTTCAGCAAAAATAGAATTTAATTCTTCGGCAGTAAAAGATTTTTTCTGAAGAGTATTTCCTTCAACATTAAGTAATTCGTCCTTACTAGAGACTTCAAACAATTCCATAGCACGCCGATTACAGTCTGCGATTAAACCTGTTTCGTGATTGACCAGAAACAGCGCATCCGCCGACGCATTGAAAATCGATTCTAGTAAATCTTTAGCGCGAATAATTTCTGCCTCTGCCAACTTCCGAGCCGTAATATCACTGGCAGTTCCCGTTGTACCTATGATATTTCCTTTCTCGTCCCACTCTGGAGTGGCATTAAAGAGTAAATAAATCCTTCTACCGTCTTTAGCAAGATGGGTTGTTTCATATCCTAAAAGTGGCTCTCCCTTAAAAATGCGCTGGAACGCATTAACATCTTGGGCAAGTTGTTCGGGTGACACGAAATCAGAAAAATAGCGACCGATTACTTCTTCAGGGGAGTAACCATAAATCTGCTTGACGGCTGGATTAATAAAAGTAAGACGCCCTTCGGTATCGACTGACCAAATCAGGTCTTGGGAGGTCTCCACGAGGTTACGATATTTTTGCTCGCTCTCGGCAAGAGCGGCTTCAGCTTGTTTGCGTTCAGTGATATCGAGTACCGAGCCAAAAAGCCTGATGATTTGTCCAGAATTATTAGCAATCGCTTCTCCTTTTCCCTCTAAATACCGGATAGAACCATCAGGTCGCATGATGCGAAAGTCGAAGTCGTAGGGTATCCCTTTAGCAAGAGCACGGCTTACATTTTGTTGAAATACTGTTCGATCATCGGGATGAACCATCTCAAGAAGTTCAGCAAAAGTTGGTTCAGGTTCAGTTGAGTTCAGTCCAAAAATACGGAAGGTTTCTGCT
This sequence comes from uncultured bacterium, assembly GCA_966675205.1. Taxonomy (GTDB): domain Bacteria; phylum Cyanobacteriota; class Cyanobacteriia; order Cyanobacteriales; family Coleofasciculaceae; genus JBFLZA01. The sequence goes on along the minus strand of CBKWLJ010000088.1, from coordinate 10,605 downwards.
GACCAAGTGTTTTTTTCCCTCAGGACATCAAATTCCCAACTGCCAACATGAGCAATTCTTTGGGCCGTAGCCAGAAACGCTTCACTCTGGCGGAGTTTTTCCTCAGATAGCTTGCGTTCGGTGATGTCTGCATTGGAGCCTACGACTCGCACAGGTTTTCCATCTTCACCCCACAAGGCTTGTGCCCGACTTAAAATCCATTTGTAAGAGCCATCTTTGCACCGCATCCGATACTCAACAGCGAAATGCGGAATTTTCCGAGCATGGAAATCTCTCGTGACACTCATCACTTGGTCACGATCCTCTGGATGGATTAGGTTACTCCATTCTTCAGGTGCTTCTCCGATTTCGTGGTCTTCATATCCCAGCATCTGCTTCCATCGAGGAGAACGGAAGGTTTTACCAGATTTCAGGTTAAAGTCCCATATTCCCTCATTGTTGGCAGCGATCGCTAATTGCCAGCGTTCTTCACTTTCTCGTAAGGCTGCCTCGGTTTTTTGGCGGGCTGTGATATCTTTTTGTTCTGCTAGTTGCCGAGAAAGCCTGCAAATCGCTAATTGATGTTCGACACGAGCCAAAACTTCTTCCATCAGAAACGGTTGTATGATATAGTCTGCTCCTCCGACTGCAAAAGCTCTTCTTTTATCCAAGGCTTCAGGCAAAGCACTCATGAAAATAACCGGAATATCTTGGGTTGTTGAAGATGCCTTTAATTCAGAACAAATTTCATACCCATCTTTGTCCGGCATCATGATATCCAGCAAAATCAAATCAGGAGGAGTGGCTAAAACAGACTTTAAAGCCACTTGGCTGCTTAGTGCTTTCTGGACTTGATACCCTGCAACAGACAACATCCGAGTTAAACACTGAAAATCAGCAGGGGTATCATCAACCACTAAAATATTCCCCTTGAATGAGGTCGTTTGCTCCTGGCTCATATTTGGCTTGCTCGTGGTGAGTTAAAGCAAAGAGTTCCTCAAACCAAAACGCTTGAGCCAAATCAGCTCATGCGCTGGCAAGAGGTTTGTTTTGCTGGCAGATTGATCAGGATCAGCACCAAAACCTAATGCGCCCATCCAACCCAGAGGTAAGGCAACTCTGTACTACTGAGGTTAAAACATCAACCTGCGTTTGGGTTCAAGTTGATGAAGCAGCCAGTATAAACGTAGCTCACCCTGATAGAGTGGTGCATCACCCCACAGCTATCTACCTTTAGTCAAGGATTTGCCGATTAGGCGATCGCAACCCACTTCTCAACAATAATTCGTAATTATGAATTCGTAATTCGTAATTAAAGGTACAAGCACTGGAGTCGCTTCGCTCAAGGACAATGGGAAAAGGGAACAGGGGAACGGCATTGCCGTGCCCTTACTGTATTCTCTGCTTAAATCCTTAGGGAAATTTTGCCAGTTGTTGACCCCGTTTCGATGGCTTTATGAGCAGCAACAGCGTCTTGGAGCGGATAGGTTTGGCTCAGGTGAATTTTAAGTTTTCCTTCATCAATCCAACTCGCACACTGTTTGAGAATCGCTGCTTGGTGTTGTTGAGCGGCAATGAGTCCTTGCAACAAGGGAGTGAGCATGAGCTCGAGACTAATTCGGAGATTTCGCGATCGCGCTGTCTTCAAATTGCCTTTACTGGAGTCAGGTTCGAGAATCGTGACCAAATCCCCATATACCCGCACGGCTGGAACTGTATCATAGAAGGTCTTGCCGCCTACTGTATCAAAGGCAATATCAACGCCCTCTCCCCCAGTCCAGTCCATTACCGCTTTCACCACATCCGTTTGCGTGTAAACAATGGGACAGTCAGCCCCCAACTGACGCACTAATCGGGCTTTTTCTTGAGAACTAATGGTTGTACAAACCTGGGCCCCTTTGAGTTTCGCTAGTTGAATGGCAACATGGCCCACACCCCCAGCACCCGCATGAATCAGTACTTTTTGCCCTGCTTCCAAGCGTCCGCGATCGTATAGCGCTTCCCAAGCAGTAATTAATACCAAAGGAGCAGCAGCAGCTTCTGCAAAGGAGAGAGATTTGGGTTTTGGGGCAACAGAACGCTCATCCACGACTGTTAGTTCAGCATAGTTGCCCGTGCCCGATTTGCCCAATCCTCCGGCACAGAAATACACTTCATCACCAACTCGGAAGTTTTGGACACCAGCACCCACGGCTTCCACAACACCAGCACCGTCACACCCTAAAATCGCTGGCATCTCATCCGGGTAAAACGTGCCTCGCTGCCGCAATTTGGTATCGATGGGGTTCACCCCAGCCGCATGAAGACGCACCAGTAATTCTGTATCGTTTTGAATTTTCGGTTCTGGTACATCCTGAAGTTGCAGCACTTCGGGTTCGCCTGCGGCTGTCATTAAAACGGCTTTCATAAAGTTGTTTTCATCGCTAAAACGCATTCCTCTGAAACTTTACCGCAGCAGGGAGGGGCTGATGAAGCGAAATAGCCTGCAATCGTAGTAGTTAGGAAAGCTGAGGGAGAAGGCGCTCCCGGAAGCTGGGGGAGAGAAAGCTCACTCGAACAGATGCAACTCGCTATGAAGCGATCGCTTTTTTCGAGAGAATATGCGATCGCTTGCTCTGTCAATAACGCGATCGTGAAGCGCAAAAAGCACAGCCGATTTAATTTCCCATAGCCGCCCATGGCAAAAAATTTTCCTTGGCGTATTTGCCAAGGAGAAGTTAGATAACTTAACATATTCTAAGAAAGAATTAAGCAAAGTCTAATTAGAATGCTTATCCCAGTTCAGGACAGGGCAGACCTCCGAAATGAGTAAGCTTAAGTTTCATTGAAATTGATAGCCAATGTTTGACCTGCGGCAGTCTGGGGAAGGTTTAGACTCAAGTCAGAGCAACTTAATTCTGTTAAATTGAGCAGAGAAATAAAGGAATTAACAGGCACAGCGGTTTGGATAACTGTTCCACTCTGTTTATCTACCTCACTTGCCACATAAACACCAATGACCTGACCATTGGCATTAAAAACAGGGGCACCACTCATACTATTCCAAATTGGAGGTTTGTAACGCAAAAATTCTCCCTTATGGCGACCGATAATTAGTCCATTTGTAAACTCAAATTCCTGTCTTTCGGTACAAATCGTTCGGGGGTAGCCAGCCATGTAGACCTCTGTTCCGCTCGAAACATCCTCAAATTGACCCAAGGTGGCGACAAGATAGGCATCAGGGCTATAAAATTGCACCACGGCTAAATTGAGTTTACTTTCGTATTGTTGCAACCGGATTACTTTGGTAGCAACATAGTCATTTCCCTTACTGCTGTGAATGATGTATTCAACACCTGAACGCTCAACAACAGGATAAGTTGTTAGTACTGTGTAAATATTCCCTTGTTTTTTAATGATGACTCCGGAGCCATCTCGCCCTGATGCACTATGAATCTTCACGGTCACCGAACGTGCCATTCTGGCAACAGACATGAAAGCTGCAAGTTGCTTCAGGTTGGTTGATGTAGCTATCGTATTCCGAAAGTGGAAACATGAATTCAGACTCATTACTAACTGTGTTGAGGTTGGATTGACTTCATGAACCGTTGAAAAGCGATCGCAGTATTTCATAAGGCTGTCTTGGGAGGTTACATCCTTATAAAAGCCTGTTGCTGACTGGATTCAAGTCTGAGTAGCCTTGGAGCGTATCTAAGTTGTTAAAGACTTATAACTGATTATGGGCTAATACCTGATTTATCACTGAGTTATGCAAAGATAAAGCATAAAATGGTTACTGTTTGAGCAGAGTTTCAACCATTAGCCAGGGTAAACGCATCTATTTTTTGACTTCACACTAGCTGTAAAAGTTTCCTAACCTATAAGGAATGAAGCTTAATGAGAGCGCTCTGTTTTCATTAAAAATATGCATTTACCCTAAATAATTACCTATGTCGTCGCGTTCACTTAAAGTTCACCAAGACCACATCGAAAAAGTAAAGTTAGCTGTAAAACGTAATGGTTATCCACGCCAGAAAGACTTGGCTGAAGATTTAAACCTTGCTCTTGCCACCGTCAATAATTTTCTGAATGGGAAACCCGTTGATTATCTGAATTTCATAGAAATTGGTCGAAAATTGGGGCTGGATTGGAAAGCAATTGCTGACTTAGAGGATGATTCAGCTGAGCAAGAAAGCCCAGAAGAGCTGCAAGAACAACATAGTTTAGATTTTTATGTAGAGCGAGTTCCTTATGAATGCCAATGTCACGAAGCAATCTCCAAGCCTGGAGCCCTCATCCGCATTAAAGCTCCTCAACAAATGGGGAAAACTTGGCTCTTGGAAAGGCTACTTGGCCAAGCAAGAGAACAAGGTTATAAAACGCTGACCTTGAGCTTTGAGTTAGCTGACTCTACAGTCTTTAGTGACTTGCGTCAATTTTCACGGTGGTTTTGCGCCAGTGTCGGTCACAACTTGGGGCTACCTAATCATTTAGATGAGTATTGGGACGATATTTTTGGCTGCAATAGTAACACCACCACTTACTTTCAAGATTATCTGTTACCGACAATAGCTAGTTCTTTAGTACTCGCTTTAGATAAGGTTGATTTAGTTTTTGAACATCCTGCCATTGCCGAGGACTTTTGCCGCCTCCTGCGGAGTTGGTATGACATCGCAAGACGGGGCGATCGCAGCAGTACTCTTTGGAAGAAACTTCGGTTAGTGGTAGTCCATTCTACAGAAGTTTACAGTTCCTTAGATATCAATCACTCGCCTCTCGGTGGTATAGGACTGGTGGTTGAGTTGCCAGAGTTAACGCAGGATGAAGTGCAGAATTTGGCACGATGTCACGGACTCAATTGGAGTTCTATCGAGGTTGAGCAATTGATGGCAATGGTGGGAGGGCATCCCTATCTGGTGCAGCTTGCCTTAGATCGCATCAGGCGTCGGGATATCACACTGGAGCAGTTGTTACAAACGGCTCCTACCGAAGCTGGAATTTACAGTGATCATCTGCGAAGACATTGGGGGAAGCTACAGCAACATCTAGAACTAGCGGCAGCTTTCAGTGAGGTGGTTCAAACAGACAGTTGGGTTAATATTCAATCCGATCGCGTCTTTAAGTTATACGGCATGGGGCTGGTGAAACTGCAAGAAAATAGCGTGATGCCGCGCTGCGATTTGTACCGTTTATATTTTCGCGATCGCCTCAAAAAAGAATTCCATTAGGCTCATCTTCTCGGACGCGATGCATGAATATGGCAGCAAATAATAGCGACTAACGACCAAAAGAATCTTACAAGCAATCTAAAATCTAAAATCCCAAATCTAAAATCGGATGACTTACGAATACATCTTTTCCGGAACTCTGCCACCGGATGCTGCCAGTTATGTGAAGCGGCAGGCAGACGACGAACTCTACGAGGGGCTGAAAGTTGGAGAGTTTTGTTATGTACTGAACTCCCGACAGACAGGAAAGTCGAGTTTACGAGTGCAAGTGATGCGAAAACTAGAAGCAGATGGAATTGCCTGCGCCGTTATCGATCTTTCCATGGATGGTACCCAGCAAGTTACCCAAGAGCAATGGTACGCCAGCATTATTCGCTCTCTGGTTAGTGACTTCAATCTTGATGTCAATTTACGCACCTGGTGGCGTGAACATGAGATGTTTTCTGCGTTAGGACGATTTAGAGAGTTTATTGAAGCAGTACTGCTGAAGTCAGTTACGCAAAAAATTGTTATTTTTATCGATGAAATTGACAGCGTTCTCAGCCTCAAGTTTCCAACTGACGATTTCTTTGCCTTTATCCGAGCTTGCTACAACCAGCGCGTGGATAAACCCGACTATCAGCGCCTGACTTTTGCTCTACTCGGGGTAGCTACGCCATCGGATTTGATTAAAGATAAAAAACGGACTCCTTTTAATATTGGTCAAGCCATTCAACTTAATGGTTTTCACTTGCACGAGGCACAGTCCTTAGCCAAGGGATTGGTAGAGAAAGTCCATAATCCCCAGATAGTGTTGCAAAAGGTGTTGGATTGGACCGGAGGGCAACCTTTTCTCACCCAAAAGCTGTGTCAACTTGTTCGCAACTGTGCCTCTGATATTACTGCCGAGGCTGAGGTGCAGTGGGTTGAGAATTTGGTGCGAAAGCAACTTATTGAGAATTGGGAAGCGCAGGATGAGCCAGAGCATCTTAGGACAATCCGCGATCGCATCTTGAGCAATGAGCAACGTGCGGGCCGACTGCTAGGACTGTATCAGCAACTGCTACAACACGAAGAACTGGATGCTGATGGCAGTGCCGAACAAATGGAACTCCAGCTATCAGGATTGGTAGTCAGAAAAAATGGAAAATTAAGGGTCAATAATCAAATTTATGCCTTAGTTTTCAATCAAAATTGGGCGAAAAAAGCTTTAGACAATTTACGACCTTATAGTGAAGCGATTACAGCCTGGTTAGCTTCCGATTGTCAGGATGAATCTCAGCTCTTGCGTGGACATAAATTACGCGATGCTCTAGCTTGGGCATTGAATAAAAGTTTGAGTGATCAGGATTACCATTTTTTAAACGCCAGCCAAGAACTAGAAAAACTCAAATTGCAAAAGACCTTAGAGGAAATTCAAAGGTATTCTGATGCTCGAAAACAAGGCAAATTTAATTTAGCGCTAGCTGCCACTACAAAAGAAACGGTTTACGACTTTCTGGACTACCTGACCCCCGAAAGTTTTAGATTTATTGTATCTAACTTAGAATTAGATTTTGGCGTCGTCAATCAAACCCTGTCGATGATGGACAGTATGCTCAATAGTCAAGGGTTTGATAGCATTCTTCATGAAATGCTGCGTTCTATTACCCTCAAAACTGGAGAATTGCTGGGCGCAGATCGAACAACTATTTATTTGTTAGATGAAGAAAAAAACGAACTCTGGTCAATTGTGGCTAAGGGGGATGGTGGTGTTCTTCCAGAAATTCGGGTGCCCGTCGGTCAAGGAATTGCGGGTGAGGTCGCCCAGAAACGGGAAGTTGTCAACATTCCCTATGATTTTTATGACGACTCACGCTCTCTTAAGGCAAAAGAACAAGACAAAAAAATTGGATATCGCACCTACACCATGCTGGCTTTGCCTTTGCTAGATGAGCAGGAAGATTTAGTAGGGGTTGTCCAATTAATCAACAAATTAAAACAAGCCTATGCTCCAGAAGCTCCTATAGAAGAACAAATTGATTCTAAAGGTTTTACTCTAGAAGATGAAAAACTTTTTACAGAATTTGCCCGTTCCATTCAACTGATTCTCAAATCATCCCGGATGTTTTACAAAGCCGCCCAAAAACAACGGGCAGCTTCAGCCTTGATGAATGCCATCCAAACGATTGGTCAAAGCGGCTTGGATTTAGAAAAAACCCTCACCAAAGTGATGGATGAGGCAAAGAAGCTGATGAATGCCGATCGCAGTACCGTATGGATTTTAGATCGCGATCGCAATGAACTGTGGACAAAAATTCTCAATGTGGATGGCAAGTTACAAGAAATCCGCATTCCCAGAGACGCAGGCTTCGCGGGCAAAGCAGCGACGACGAAACAGTCACTGATGATTCCGTTTGATTTGTATGATCATGTTGATTCTGAGACAGCGAAGCAAACCGATCGCAAAACGCGTTATCGCACCTGTAGCTTGTTATGTATGCCCTTATTAAATGCTGATGGTGAGTTAGTCGGCGTCACTCAATTGGTTAATAAAAAAAAGCAAGGTGATTTTCCGCCCTACAATCCTGTTGATTGGCCCAAAGCTCCCGATTGCTGGAAAGCAAGTTTTGAACGCAGCGACTTAGAATTTATGGAGGCATTTAACTCTCAAGCGGTGGTTGCCCTCCAGAATGCCAAGCTCTTTAGTACAGTCAAGCAACAGCAACAAGAGCAGCAAGATTTGATTCGCAATGTTTCCAGTGGTGTGATTTTTACTGATAAAACAGGTCACATTACTCTTGCTAATGAAAAGACTAAATATTTGCTCGGCTTAAGCGATATTGAGGGGAAGTCTGTGCGGGACTTAATCCGGATTGAAGCGAGTGATTTTGCTACATGGTTCGATGCCGTTTTGGCTGCCAAAGATGAAAAAGCCCGTGAACAGTACTACCCAGCTCAAATCTTGCTGTCCCACGGCAGCGAAGTCCAACACAGCGTTAATTTGTCGATTATCTCGATTCCGGATACCAGCAACGCCACTCAAATTTCCGGCACACTTGTAATTATTAATGACAGCTCCGATGAAAAGCAAAAGCAAGAAAAGCGAGACTTAGTTCGCAGTGTTTCTAGTGGAGTTCTGTTTGAAGAAGCAGCAGATGATTAAAATAATTCGTAGTACTCGCTCTCGCGTTAGCAAGCTACGTAATTCGTAATTCGTAATTGATACGAAATTGCTTCATATATAGTACTTTCTCTCTCTTGTCTTCCTTGTCTCCTGGCTCTACTAGCTACTAGATTGCTTTTCTTGATACAGAAAGCGATCGCTCTCACATCTGTGAGTTAACGCATATGATTGAAAGAAACTAAACAACCCATCAAAAATCCTAAAATTGTTGAAAAGACTACCGAACTCCCCCCCAGTTCATAAGCTTCCGGCATCATAGTACTCGCTAACATCGCCAAAATTGCCCCCCCTGCGATCGCTTGTGCGAGCGACTCGAATAGTACAGAGGCACTACTTTGCCACAGATAGCCTCCAACCGCACAAAACCCACTGAGTAAAACAACCCCAATCCATAAAGCAAGAATTTGACTTTTCTTGGTTCCTGCCTGCTTCATTCCCGCCGCACTGGATAACGCTTCTGGGAAATTGGAGATAAACACAGCGAGTAAAAACGACCAGCCAAAATGAGAGTTTCCAGAATTCATCCCAATCACAACTGATTCAGGAATATTGTCAATCAAGGTACCAACCACAATTGCCAAAGGAGCCGATCGCTTCACCAATCCTTGCAATGCGCTAGGGTCTTCTCTGAGTAATAAATCAAGTTCTACCTGATCGAGCAACTGTTGTCGCCAACGATCTAAATGATGTTCTACGGCTACCCGTGAGTCCGTTGCGTCTCGAAGCCGTCGCGCTAACGCTCGGCTTAACGCCCAAGCCAAATGAGGCGACCAATGTAACACATGATTGAAGTGTTCTTGATGTAGTTGATACAACTCCATCGGGGTACGAGCAACAACAGTTGCCGATCGCGGTTCTCCGGTGAGGAGTGCCATTTCACCGAACACTTCCCCAGGTTCCATGACGTTCAAGACTTTTTCACCTTTGCGGACTTCTGCTTCCCCATCCACAATCATGTAGAAGTACTCTCCCGGAGTTCCCTCTTCACAAATCACACTCCCAGGTTCCACATGCATGGGTTTGAGGAAGGGAATAATCGCTTGTCTTTCTGCGATGGGTAGATTTTGCATCACCTCAACATGGGCAATGCGGTGCAAAACATCCGATACCTGTTCTTTAGTATGTTCAAAAAAGTAGCGGCGACTCGCAGCCGGTTGACGCAGGAAGCCTCCCTGTTGGTCAACATATTTGGTGAGAACCACAAATAGACTCCCTCCTGCAATAAACCCAACCAAAAGCGGCCAGAATTGGTTTTTTTGGGAGATCGGGTATGTGATTTCAAAAGCGATCGCAGACATCAAAGTACCACTGCCAAACGCCATCACTGCCGCCGAAACCTTCCGACTCGGTTGCCAAAAAACCCCGACGAAAGCTCCAATCGCCAAGCTTGAAGCACCGAGGACACCTTGAAAAAATGCTGCCGTTGACATGAGGGCTTCCTATTTTTACCAAAAATAATCCTATCCCTGGATTAAGCTTAAAGGAAACTGAAGTACGGCAAGACCATATACTTTAAAGTAATTGCCAGTAACCCAGCGTAGGGTGGAAGATTTAACATTCTTGTGTCAGGCTTTATGCCTTGGAGCCCTGCCTCAACGACTAATATTAATGCCCACCTACTTTTAACTTTCGGAGATAGCACGTAAATCCTGAACTTTTTATCTGTGTAAAACCTCAAAAAAAGCTAACCCATCCAAAACTCTAAACTCAACAGAAAAAACCGTGAAACGTAAAAGTTGCACGGCAATTAGTAAGGTGTGAGGAGCTTTTAGCTCAATCCTATCTTATAAAGATCTAGCTTCTAGAAAGGCGCTGGTAACAGTTTTTGTAACGCAATTGTTTTAATGACTAAGCCCCTACTCTTCGAGAACGCTCCGCGAACAGGGCGGGAACTGCTTAATAGGGAATAGGAAACAGAGAAAGAAAATTAGCCCCAAAGATAGGGGACACAAGCCCTTTCATTGATTAATGGCAGAGAAGGAATAGGTGAAACAAGGCGGTAGCCCTTGAAGTTTCAATGCGTCTTGATTCAAATCTCCTAATTTTCAGGATGGGGATTGCCTGTTCCCCATTCCCCATTAAGGAATTCTCTCTTAAGTATCTTGCTGTTCTTTCTTTCCACCTTCACATTACCTTTAAAGCAACCATTTAAACCCATTAAAATAGAACAATAGAAAATCTACTTAATCCCAGTCTTGATTCGTGTGAAACCAGGAGCCATCAGTCCAATCAACGATTTTCAACCTCGTCAGATTGTTTGTTTAGAGCATGAGA
>CBKWLJ010000087.1:0-22562 GCA_966675205.1 uncultured bacterium | reverse complement strand
AATTTACCGTTGAACCGCTATCTGTAGGGGCTTTGGCATTCGTGCCCCTACTCTATACAGAATCTGTGCGTAAGTTCTGTCTTCTTCGCTGACACTCGGCTGGTATCCTCCCCATCTGAGAGTCAGCTTTTGGGTCTGCCACAAGCAATATGATAGAAATGTAAATTCAAATTGCTACAATCATTTCCGTCTTCGAGTAAATACGCTGTCATTTGAGGGAATTTAGGTTCTCCTAAAGCTGACTCATCGAAGTTTCCCTCAAATTGGGATAATAGTGTTTGTGTTTGAGCAAATGCATCATCTAGAGTTTGCTGATTTACCTCTCCCAAAAGCTCAGAGCTAGGCTCGTGGTCGATAAAATAACCAAACAGCATCTCGCAATCTTGTCGATACTTTCGTGTATGCAAAATGTGGCAATGCCATAGACAGTCAATTTCCGGCGTGGGTATAAGAGGGATTTCGGGATATAGGTAACTGACAAACAAGAACATCTTATAGCGCCTAATTGCACCGGATACTTGTTGCTGAGTCCATCCATAACCGTTTTTGGGGTTGGTCAAAAAAGCTGCAATTGTTGATAAATCAAGCAATCTCAGCTTTTCTACGCAGGCTAACGCCGATGCAGGCAAAGCTTCTTTGATAACTGGCATAGATTTCGACAGATAGATTGAATAGAGCATATGAAACCGAGTAATTTCGGCTTTTAATGAGCTGAATGGTTGGGGAAATTTTTTCCTTTAATGGGTCAAAACGATGAGAAGTAAAGATGTCGCTGTCTGCAACAGTTAGTAAGGTGGTCGGTAGGGAGCAAGCCTAATCTCCACAGCCGCCGCAACCGCCACAACCACCACAGCCCCCATCTGCGTCCCCATCACTATCTGAATCTGAGTCTCCATCATCACTGTGATTGCTAGAACCACTCAAACTAATGCTGTAAGACCGAGTGGAGGAGTAGCTGCTAGAACTACTGGAGGAATAGCGATTGGAGGAGTAGCTGCTAGAAGAATTACTGGAGGAATAGCGACTTGGGGAACTGTAACTGTAGCTTGCCTGATTGAAATGCAGTGATGTGATCGATGTAAATATGTAAACAACAATTCCGAGAGCACATGCCATGAACAAGAGCATGAATGCTCCCACCCATAACCGCCAGAAGGGATGTAGTTGTCCCCAAATTGAACTAGCTATGGAAAAGAAACCAATTACGGCGATCAAAAAAACAGGGAATGAGACGATGAATAAAATAGGTCTAATCAGCCAGCGAGATAGCCAACTATTCGAGGATGGGCGCTCCAGCCGAATCTCCCAGAACGTGAACATATACGCTGCAATGCTGGTACACACAAATGCTAGAAAGCCAACAGGTTGTTGACGGCTAATACCAACAAAAAATCTGACTGCGCCTAACCCATAGACACCTAGCCAAAACAACCCGATGAGACAGGGTGCAACCCGATCGATGATTGCATTTCGCGATCGCGCTGTATTCTCCTGAAACGAGGTTGCCCACTCGCAGCACCAGCGATCGAGCAATAGTGTGGAAGCGATTAGAAGTCCATAAAAACAGAGAAAATCAGTTCCTGATAACGTCCACACACCCATACTCGTGCGAGTGAGGCAAAGTGCAGACTCGATGAATGCAACAAGTGCCAGCAAAAACAAAGTAACTTTCGAGTTGGAATTAATTGTTGGCAACAATCGACCTATGATGAAAGCGATTAGCAATCCCAACACTCCAATCAATGCATAGAGACCAAAAAAATCTCTGAGTGTAGCGTTGCGTGCCCAATCAATAGATTCGTTAGCACGACATCCAGCGATTGTCAATAATCCCATCACCAGTAATGGCACTTGCCAGCTTCGGGCAAATCGATGCGGAATCCAGCGTTGGAAATTCAGTTTTGGAACAATCCAATAGTCCTGCGTATTGACTCGCACAAAATGAATATCATGCCCGAATCGGATCTGTGCCGGAGGCCAAATATCCCTAGGTGGCTCTTGTTCAAAAAAGTGTCGATAGCTGGCTAAGGTTTGCGCGTATTGTTCGCGAAATCGCTGTCGCTCCTGGAACCCGCCTTTTGTTGGCCCGTGATGTAGTGGTGTTTGTAGGACGTGAGTGCAGAACTCATCCCAGTAAGAGTGCGTGTAGGCAAGATGTAAGTGCCAAACTTGATCGACTTGATCGGAGGGGGTTACCGCGTGTCCTGATGCGATCGCAAGAAAGGCAAATTTTTTGTACTCTTCGATCACTCGTTTTGTGTAATCCAACGTCCAGCGATTGTCTCTTGCCAGTCGCTGACTGAATGACAACTGAACATCAGGGTAATCAAGGGGAAATGCCTGAAGGCGCTGATAAAGTTCTGTTGGGTAAGGAGTGACCATATACTAAATTCCTACACAATCAAAAACAAAAAAAATTAAACAAACTTAATTCGATAGGGCATCATTAATAATTCGTAATTCGCAATTCGCAATTCGTAATTAATATTTGAACGGGGATTTAAGCCCCGCTCAAATGTGAGCGCCCTCGCATGGCGAGGCTTCTGACCCATTTTTTAAATTACGAATTACGAATTAATAATTACGAACTATTGGTGAAACTTCCCTTGTTCACCTGCCTGATCGCTTATCGAGATATCAGCGTTGCTTTAACTGAAGTGTTTACAAAAGTTTATATTACTGTCTATCGGATGTTCACAAAGCCTGCTGCTTCTAATAACTTCTGTCCTTCATGCGATCGCAACAAGTTGGCGTAGGCTTCACCCGCTTGTTGTCCGATCTGACCATCCTCTTTAACGAAAATGTAGAGTGTATCGCTTAGCTCTCTGGGATATTCTCCACTTTTGAAGACTTCCACATTGACTTGATTGGGTTGTACTTGACATTCAAAAGGTGAGAATAAAGGCTCTTTGTAGGGAGCAACAAACTTCCCAGCTTGATTCTTGACGGGCAGGGTTTTAATTGAACACTGCGACACTATGAGCGATGCGGTACTGACGAAAAAACCACCCGGTTTTTTTGCTACCTTTTGGATTGCCTCGTGTGGTGTGGAGAAGGACACAGCATTCTTTCCTCGACACCTATCTCCGAGCGTTCTTACGAGGGCGGGCGTGTGGCGAGTAAACACTTGAATTGGCAAATCGGGCCCACCCACCTCTTTCCAGTTCGTTATCTTTCCGTCGCAAATTCCCTTAATTTGACGCAGCGTTAAGCCCTTATCCTTAAGGGTGAGCGATGGATGAACTGCGATCGCTTTGAAATCCTTGGCAACTGCGATCGCTTTGAGTCGTATTCCCTGTTTTTGCGCGTTCTCAATATCTTCTACATTCAGCAGACGAGATGCATGGGCGAAGTGAATTTCCCCGTTCAGCAACATTTCAACCCCTGTCGCCGTACTAGGGATGCCACCCTCTGGCGGATTCACATATTGCAATCGAAAATTCAATAGACTTTGTTGAATCCCTAAGTCAACTGAGCCTCGGATGGCTGCCCACGTCGTACTACCTCCATATCGAAATGTGCCTTGAGGGACAGGGACTTCAGCAAGGGTGTTATAGATTAGTGAAGGTACCGGCGTTGGTTTGGGTGGAATATCTCTGGGTATAGAACTGGAATCCCTAATCCATTTCCCCAAGGAAGGTAGAACTATCACTAATGTGAATGCCAATGTCACCAACCCAAGGATACGCCACAACTTCAGATGGCGTGGCGGATGCAATTGCGGCGGTTGGTCAATTATTGACTCAAGTTGAGGCTGACTTTCATCGGGTTGCGGTTCTTTAGTGATTGTCTCTAACTGAGGCTGGGGGAAAACCAGTTCCGGCTGATTGGGATTTTGACAAACGATTGGCAACCAGGTTGCTGCCGGACAGGGTTGTTTGTCATCACTCTGCATCCAATGGAGCCTGTTACGCGCCTCCCGCACGGCTAAATAAAGCGGTTTACCGTGAAAAAACTCTTCCAAAAAGTACTGCAAAAATTTGCGGGCAACGCGATCGGGCACTGGCTCGCGCATTACAATCATCACGGGCATTCTCAATCCCGCAGCTACACTCAATTGTTCAATAAATCGAGCAATGCCTAATCCATCACAGGAATTGAAAATGACTAATTTTAAACCATTGTAAATCGCTCGTTTCAAATCTTCTCGTAGGTCATCTAATGCCAATGTCACGCCATTTTGAAGTTGAATCGCTCCAGTGTGGCAGCCTGCATCACTGAAACTATGCCCCGCAAAAAACAGGATGTCCCAAGATTGGTGATACAAACATTTCGATAATTGTTCGCGATCGGGTTGCAATCGAATATGAATTTCGGAGCCATTTCGTTCGAGTTCCTTTAATGCTCTGATATCCTCTTCTAAGTTCAATCCACCTTCATCGCTGCCAAAAATTGCTAGAGTCTTGACTGGAGCCTGCAACGGTAAGGTAGGACGAGCAAAGCGGGCACCTAGCACAACCTCTGCATGATTAAGCCGATCAAATAAGTCCCAGGTATGCCAGGGCAGCTTGCGAAGCAGAATGTCTTGTTCGATCGCACCTGTGTCACACTCCAAGATGATAGGAACTGACTGATCGGCAGTGACTTTCACGTTCGCTTGGATGCGATCGCGCAGCATCCCAAAGGTTGAACTCCTCAACCAAGTTCTAACTTTTGTCTCAAACTCTTTAGTCATGCCGAGACACGTCACCAAGCTAGACTGATGCGTGACTTGTGCGCTAACTGGTTGAATAGCGCGGCTACCAATTACTCGACCTAATGCATCATAGTTCGGTTTCCATACCTGATAACACTGTGGTATCTCTGGGGCAGCGGCCAAGCGAGGAAAATCTGAATCTTTATCGATTAGGCAACCGTCTTCTAAGATTTGCACTTCCACAGCAAACCCTTCAGTGAAGCTACCTTCACCAATCCGAAGCACAACAGCGACATTTTGGGGTGGCGAGGACTGAAGCATAGACACAGGCAACTGTTAAACGACAAAGCTTTCTGTAAAACTTGTGTCATTGAGAATCATACGCACGCTGAAGCGATCGCCGACATCGGCTGTAATTTTAAACTGTATGTAGTCATCTTGCTGCCTCGATTCCAGTTCTTGCACAGTATTACCCGCTTCATCCAAGACAATCAGCTTTAGCTCTGGGGGCAGGTGGGCTTCCTTGAGCGGATACGCTCGGAGCAGAATTAACATTTTGCCATCTGATTTAGACAAAATCCCAACCATCAGCGCGATCGCTTGACCGGCTAGATACAGTCCCAAATCTTTAGCACTAATAACCGGACACGCTGGGTGTTGCGGCTCTAACTCCCACAGTAACTCTGCCGCTTGCCAACGAATTTCATCGTCTTGAGTCGTTTGAATTAATTGCGCCAGTGCCGTTGGGGGTTCTAAATTGGCTGGAGCAGACTGGGTATTGGCAGACTGTCGCAGATAGAGCTGATTGACCAATTGCTGAAGTGTTTCAGGATTTATGCTACCTTGCCTGGGTAATGCGCTCGCAAAGTTGAGAATTGGCTGTCTCAGAGATTGCAGCAGAGTATCCAAAGGTTGCCAATCGGGTTCAAAGAGATGGTCTAACCATTGACTTAACCGAATCGGCGATCGCTGCGGCGCTACTATACAGTCAATCAACGCGTCGAGGGGTTGGAGAGCGCTCACGGACAAGGCTGACCCTGACCCTACTGGTGCAAACCCCAAAACCTGCCCCTCTCTATAGGGTTTATCCAAGTTTATTACCGCAATACCAAGGCAATTGTCATCTCCTCTAGGGAGAAAACATTGGCGATCGCCCTGACGAATTGGATAACACCACAAATGCCTCTGCACTTCTGGAATATACAGACAAGCAAGTTGGTTGAGTTGTTGATAGAAGTCTGATTTGGGTTCGCTCCAATCTTTGATAATGTCTCCCGACGAATCAATTCCCAACAGTTTCAAACAACGTCGCATCACTGCCGCGACGAGAACACTCCGATAGTGCTGCTCTTCTTGCTCTGGTGGAAACTGTCTCGAAACCTCATATGCCTCCCTACGCTCCGCATCAAGAATCGGAATTGCAAGTGGAATTAGAGATGGAATAGTATCAGTCATAATTTGTGGTTGAACAAACGATTAATGAGAGAAAGTTCTCATGCCAACTATTCAGAAATATTCAGAAATAACTGTCTGAAACAAGACGAACATCGAGACCTACAAAATTTGATGAGTGCAGTTTTATCGACTTCCATCCCTTGAGCCAAGTCATCCCAAGAAATCTCACCTAAGTCGCGCAGTGCCGTCAAGATTTGCACTAACAAAGTCTGACAATTCATCTGGGGATAGTCCCGCATTCGACAGTTACGCAACTGTTTTCCTGAATCTTGCTGTACCAAGTCAATCCACTCCTTCAGCGTTTCCTCCCAGCGATCAAGATCTGGTGCGGGAAGAAAATCGGCAAGATCGATCGCCTCACCGTCGCTATCCTTTAGAGACTGTATGCGTCTGCTTTGCTCAACCGTTTGCTCTCGAATAACCTCTCGAATCACCCACTTCAGTTTGTTGTTAAACCAAGTGACAAAACTTGCCTGTTCCGGATTGTAGCGATGGAAATTTTCCCCAAACCACACCCAGGTTCTTGCCAGTGCTTCTTCATAAATATCAGGTGACATCGCTTTATCCACCTTTCCAAATTTGACCGGAGTATTGCATGATTTCAACGATAAATAACCGTGCTTTAATCGCCCGATTTCGGTCATGGGTTTGGCAAGCTTGCTCAAAGAGCCATCGACGGGCAGGGATATTTCTCATAATTGCTTGCAGTTTTTCTGGAGACTGTAATAGGTTGCGCCGCTCCTTTGGCTGCTTTAGAGCGTTTTCAAGCAGAGCAATTAGCTGAGTACTATCGCACATTGTTTTATTCACATACTCTGGTTAAACCTTCCCGCACGCGACTAACGGGTTATCGGAGTGAGAACCTTGACCTTGACTAAATCTCCATAAAACTTTACAAATAACAACTGGTTGAGCAGAGATAGTCAGAATTTCGAGCGGCAGGTTGTTTTTCAGACATGCCTACCGCCTGAATCTAAGTTTCAGACTTTTCCTCGTTGGATAATGAATGCTCATCGAGCACAGCATCAGTAACTAGATGGAGAATATCTCTCCTGGCTGTGAGCCTATGCACATTTTGAAATTTTTATTTATATCCTGCCGCCTGAAGGGTGAACAGTCGAGCGTAACGTCCGCCAAGCTGCAATAACTCCTCATGCGTTCCCTGTTCAATGATTTCCCCATTTGCCATCACCACAATCTTGTCCGCCATTCGCACTGTAGAGAAGCGGTGGGAGATGAGGACAACCATTTGATTTTGGGTAATTTGGCGAAAATGGTCAAAAATTCGGACTTCTGCCTCTGCATCCATTGCCGCCGTGGGTTCATCGAGTACGAGAATGTCTGCTTGCGATCGCATAAATGCACGAGATAAGGCAATTTTCTGCCACTGGCCGCCAGAAAGCTCTTGTCCTCCCCTGAACCAGCGCCCTAACTGAGTCGCGAAACCTTGGGGTAGTGATTCAATGAAAGGTCGCGCCATGCCCTTTTCGGCAGCGACTTCCCAGCGTACATTGTCTTCCCAGTGGTCTACATCCCCCACGCCTACGTTCTCACCGACGGTAAACTGGTAGCGAACAAAGTCCTGAAAAATGACACCAATTCGTTGGCGCAACACACTAACATCCCACTCCTGCAAATCCAAACCATCAAGGAGGATGCGTCCAGAATCTGGAGTGTACAGTCGGGTTAAGAGCTTAATCAGGGTCGTCTTTCCCGAACCATTCTCCCCCACGATCGCTAATTTTTCTCCCGGTTTCAGGTGCAGCGAGATTTGCTTCAAAGCCGGTTGGGAATTTCCCGGATAGCTGAAGGATACATTCTCAAAACGCATTCCATCCCCCGGACTCACACCCTGATGCGCTTGGCCGATGGGTTGAGGGACTTGTTGCTCTAGAAATTCATAGAGATTGGATAAATACAAGTTATCTTCATACATCCCGCCAATTGAAGTAAGAGTAGCCGTAAAGGTGGACTGTCCTTGCCGAAATACCATCAGATACATCGTCATATCTCCCAAGGAAATTCGACCGAAGATGGTTTCGAGTACAATCCAAGCGTAGGCAACATAAAATGTAGCCGTACTCAGCAATCCTAATAAGTAGCCCCAGTAGCCTCGGCGGATGGTGAGGTCGCGGTCTTCGTTGTAAACTCGATCAAAAACATTGCGGTAGCGTTGCAGCATGGTGGGGCCAAGCTGGTAAAGCTGAACCTCCTTGGCGTAGTCTTCTCTAGCAATCAAGGTTTCTAAATAATGCTGCTGTCGAGTTTCGGGAGATCGCCAGCGAAACAAACGAAAGGCTTCACCCGCAAAGCGAGTCTCAGCAATAAAAGGAGGTAAAGCGGCTAAAAATAGCACCACAACCGCCCAAATAGAAAATTTCAGCAGTAAACCACTATAAGTAATTAGCGCGAGGGCACTCTGAATCAATCCGAAGGTACGCATTACCAACGAAAGGGGACGAAAAGAGGCTTCCTGTCGCGCTTGAGTCAGCTTGTCGTAGAACTCTGAGTCCTCGAAGTGGGAAAGATTGAGGGTTAGCGCCTTTTCCAAAATCAAGATATTGACTCGTTGACCTAAGAGGACTCGCAGCAAGGATTGGCAGACGGTTTGACCCCGTTGGCTACCCGCAAGTACCATTACTGCGATCGCTTCGAGTCCGACATAAGTCAGTGCTCTCCAACGGTCTGTTGCTAATCCTGAGTTCGATGCTGTAACGACACTATCAACAATCAATTTACCAACGTATGCAACTGCAGCAGGTAACAAACCTGCTATCAATGTCAGAAGCGCCAGTACAATTGTTAGCGTGTGGCTCGTCGTCCATACCAAAACTAATGCTCGTCCACTGTAGCGGAAGACACTGAGGGATTGACGCAGTCCTCTTGTTGGCAATTGAGGTCTTTCTATAATACGTTTCTTTGGCATGGCAAACGACTCATTAGGACATATGTACTCTGTCGATATGTAGATCGAAAATTATTCCTTAAAGCTCTATATATATAAGGTGTTTGTACTTAACTTAGTACATCAGTCCTAATTACAACTTATCACCTTGTTGTTAGTTGGAGGCGCTACTTCTCCCCATTTCCTTACCTAAAAATTGGGTTCGGGATGGGGTTGGAGCCGCGAAACAGTAAAAGCATATGAAATCACCTTTTGGCCGCCGTCCGCAGCCTAAAGTCCAAACCATCACTCCGAAAAGCTCAGGTTTGGGAACGTTCGGTGGTGTCTATACACCATCGATTCTCACTATCTTGGGCGTGATTATGTACCTGCGCTTTGGATGGGTGGTGGGTAATGTTGGCTTGTTGGGGACACTAATTATCGTTACTCTGGCGACATCCATTACGTTTTTAACATCCCTATCTATTAGCGCGATCGCAACTGACCGTATTGTCCGAGTGGGCGGTGCCTATTACATGATCAGCCGCTCTCTGGGCATTGAAACGGGAGGGGCCGTGGGAATTCCCCTCTACTTTGCCCAAGCTCTCTCAGTAGCCCTCTATACCATTGGTTTTGCCGAAAGTGTGGTTGCGACGTTCAGCCACCTGAACCAGTCGTATGTCGCGTTGATTACCACAGTCGCTGTGGCAGTATTAGCCATTACCTCCGCTAGTATTGCCATTCGTACTCAGTACATCATCATGGCAGCGATCGCATTTTCCCTGCTTTCGTTCGCGTTCGGGCACCCGCTTGAGCCAACCAGGATTGAAATGTGGGGTGCCCCAGACCGCATCTCAGAACCGTTCTGGACGGTCTTTGCCGTTTTCTTCCCAGCCGTTACAGGCATTATGGCTGGGGTGAATATGTCCGGCGATTTGCGTGACCCCACCCGCTCAATTCCTATCGGGACTCTGGCAGCAGTCGGTACGGGATATGTGATTTACATGGCTCTCCCCATCCTCTTAGCCATGCGAGCAGATGCCACCACCTTGATTGAAAACCCCTTAATTATGCAAGAAATGGCGCGATGGGGTTGGGCAATCTTACTAGGGGTTTGGGGTGCAACGCTCAGTAGTGCAATTGGTAGCATTCTGGGTGCCCCCCGTGTGTTACAGGCACTCGCTAGAGATGGAGTGTTGCCCCGTTGGCTTAGCTTCCTCGGCACTGGCAGTGGACGGGATGATGAACCTCGGATTGGCACTGCCGTTACTTTGGGGGTGGCAACAGCCACAGTTTGTATCGGTGAACTCAATTTAATTGCGCCAGTGCTGACGATGTTCTTTCTCACCACTTATATGGTATTGAATGTCTCAGCCGCCATTGAGGGCTTCCTGCAAAGCCCTTCTTTCCGTCCTTCGTTTCGTGTCCATTGGTCGCTGTCGCTTTTAGGAGCTATTGGCTGCATCGCGGTCATGTTTTTGATCAATGCCATTGCCACAGTAGCGGCGGCTGTGATTGTCTTGGCCATTTACTTCTGGCTGAGGCAGCGGGAACTGCAAGCCACTTGGGGAGATGTCCGGCGTGGGATTTGGATGACATTGTTGCGAACGGGAATTTTTCAGATTGATCATCAACCGGATACGAAAAACTGGCGACCCCATATCCTGGTGCTTTCTGGGGCACCTACAAAACGCTGGTGTTTAATTGAATTTGCCGAAGCTCTCACTCAAAATCGAGGCTTGGTTACAGTTTCTAGCGTCCTGCCCAGTGGTTCCCGTGATATCGCTCAACAGGCGAAGATGGAAAAGACTATCCGTGATTATCTAGAACGGCAAGGTGTACAAGCTCTCGTGCGCTTGGTGACAGCCCCCAACCCCTTTGAGGGGGCTCAACGATTGGTAGAGACTTATGGGTTAGGCGCACTGGTGCCCAACACGATTTTACTGGGGGACAGTGAAGAACCGTCTCATCGCGATCGCTACTGTCAAATGATTACTGCAATCCACCAGGCGAAGCGCAACATCGTCATTCTCCGCGAAAACCAAAAACGCAGCTTCGGTTCGCGCCGACGGATTGATGTGTGGTGGGGTGGGATGCAAGCCAACGGCGGCTTGATGTTACTTCTCGCCTATTTGCTTCGCGCTGATATTGACTGGCGTAATGCACAGATTTATCTCAAGCTGGTTGTTGCGGACGAAGCAGGTGCTGTTGCAGCACAGACAAATCTTGACAGTCTGGTGAAAGAGTTGCGTATTGGTGCTTTGTCGCAAATCTTAGTCGCAGACGGGCGTCCGTTCAACGAGATTCTGCATGAGTCTTCTGAAAAAGCTGACCTCGTCTTTCTGGGTATGGCAGCGCCGAGGGAGAATTTCACCCAGTACTATGAAAGCTTACAGGCACGCGCTGCCGATCTACCCACCACAGCGTTTGTTCTCGCTGCCCCCGACTTTGCCTTCGCTAAAGTTCTCACCGAGCGCTAGATTGCGCTTATCCTGATTAGGTATTCTTCTCCCGTTACGCTAGTGCAATAAGGCTACAAGACAGAAGGGATGTTGCTTGTACAGTAAGCTTTTTAACCTTTTTGGATTGGTTGGTTATTTTCGCCGCACCGCACTAGCGTTAATAACGGGAGTTCCCTACTGATACCAAATCCGGGTTAACTATTCCCTTTTTAAGAAAGCAAGAGGAGCTCCCGGAAGAAGAATTACTTGCATTGAAAGGAAGCTTATAACTGCGGATTTAGTATGACCCAAAGCTTCTGCCTTCTTCTGACATTTGCATAGCTCCTAAGTTAAGTTGTTGCCAGAAGCTTCTCATCCTCACTTTGCTCAATACCTTGCACGACTAAAACAGAGCAAGGAGCATGGTGGACAATGTGATTACTGACACTTCCCAAAACAATTTCTGCAAGTCCTCGCCGTCCCCGACGACCGAGAACAATTAAATCTGCTTCCCAAAGCGTGGCGAGTTCCCGAATCCGACTACCTGCATCTCCTACCTTCAAAGTCCATTGGGTTGAGACTCCATATGCAGTTGCTTTCTGGCAATAATCAGCTAGCCATTCACGAGCTTCGTCTTTTTCTTGTTTGAAGAGTGTTTCCATCTCTTTAGAGAAGTTGATTAGCTCGCCACCGTACACATCCGCATACAGACCAACTCTTTGGGTTTCTAAAGGCAAACAATAAAACAGCATCAGAATAGCTTCTTCTCTTTTCGCTATCTCTAGAGCTTGTTCAAACACCAGATCGGCCTGAGGCGACCGATCAATCGCTGCTAATATTTTTTTGTATTTCACAGCGCCCTCCTTTAACCATTAACGATGAATAGATTGAAAAGATTGGCTAAGTTGGCATGACTTCTTCTGCTGAACTAATAGCAGCTTTAGTCGAGAAAAACTAGCTCTGAATCTCAAAAAGCTATCTGTTCGGAGCAGATATTGTTTGTCTTGAGGAAAATAAGTATTTCTACATATCATCTTATCCGTTTATTGCCTTGAAAACGGCTAATTTTCGTAACGGTGGGGCAACCCCAGGGGATTGCCCCTATCATTAAATGAACCGACGCTCTAGGAGACGCTTGCTAAGTGCGATCGCATCTGAGTTTACCCTTCATCGTCCTAGTGCAGCGCGGCGCAAATAACCCACCGGTCCAGAAAGGATAAAAAGCTGACTGTATAAACTTTCTTCCCTTTTGCCTTCTGCCTTTTTTCTTCTGCCTTCTTGTACTAGTTAATGCGATCGCGTTGCACTCAACTCCTACCCAACACCGTGTTCTCGCACAAATTTCTCCAATCGATCCATGCCCTTCTCAATAGATGTCATATCAGTAGCATAGGAAAGACGGATACACTCATCCGCCCCAAAGGCAATGCCAGGGACTACTGCAACTTGATAAGATTCCAGCAGGGCATTGCAAAAATCCAGAGATTTCATCCCGGTTTTACTAATATTGGGGAACATATAAAACGCTCCCTCGGGTTTAGGGCAAAATAGGCCTGGAATAGCGTTGAGACGCTCTAACATTACCTGTCGCCGTTCGGCAAAAGCTTGGCGCATCTCTTCGACACAGTCTTGCGACCCTTCTAAAGCTGCGATCGCGCCATATTGAGCAAAGGTACAGACATTGGAGGTACTGTGACTTTGAATCGTCGTTACAGCTTTAATTAACTCCACTGCACCGGCCAAATACCCCAAACGCCACCCCGTCATGGAGTAGGCTTTAGCAAACCCATTGCTAATGATTGTCCGCTCGAAGATTTCTGGACTGATAGCTCCAATACTTAAATGCTCTGCACCGTCGTAAAGAATTTTCTCGTAAATTTCATCTGAGACCACCAAAATATCGTTTTTAATCACAACTTCTGCCAGCGCTTTAATTTCTGCTGGCGTATAAGTCATCCCGGTGGGATTGGAGGGAGAATTGAAAACGAATAACTTAGTCTGGGCATTAATTGCTTTAGTTAACTGCTCAGGTGTGATTTTATAACCTGAACTAGCCTCTGTAGGAACAATTACAGGTGTTCCTCCTGCCAACTTTACCATTTCTGGATAGGAGAGCCAGTAGGGTGCAGGAATGATTACTTCATCCCCTGGCTCAATCAGCGCCAACATCAGATTGAACAGGGAATGCTTGCCGCCATTGGTGACAATAACGTTCTCTGCGTTATAACAAAGACCATTTTCTTCTCTTAGCTTCCGAGCGATCGCTTCCCGTAATTTGGGTTCTCCAGCGGCTGGACCATACTTGGTTTTTCCATCATCCAGCGCTTTCTTGGCGGCGGCTTTTATATGTACTGGGGTATCAAAATCGGGTTCCCCAGCACTGAAACTACAGACATCTATCCCTTCCGCTTTCATCGCTTTCGCCTTGGCGGAAATAACTAGAGTGAGGGAGGGAGGGACTTGACCGACTCGTGCTGCCAGCTTCATGCTCATTACACCGAACAACTAACTGAGGAATGGAGTTATTGGATTTTATCTGCAATTCCTCTAGTTTCTCAGAGTAGCTTGTCATGCTCGTGTAAATTGGCGTTTTCTTTACTTTTTCTGTTTTGCTACCTAATCCATCAATATTAGGGGTTTCACACCACACCCTCAATTGTCCAGTCTGTCTAATTCCTTTCATCTATTACGCAGGCTTGAGTTCATCCATCGCAACAGCCTCAACCTTCTTGCCAACTCGAGTAGATGCGTCATCAGTCTCGATCGCAAAATCGGATTGGCTCAACCAGAACCTTAGACCTAGCTTGAAAATAAGGCAGAAGGTAGACGGCAGATGGCAGAAGGGATAAGAATTTTCATTTTTTCGTTGTGGGCAATCGCCCGTGGGGGACTCTTTTGAAAGAGACTTTTGCTTTCCTGAAGGCAAAGGGTTTCTCGATCAAAGGGTAAAGGAATTTTTCTTCCCTTTTCCCCTGCCCCTTATCCCCAAAGGGGGCCTCACCTTCCCCTTGAACCTTTTCCCTGACTTTTGCAAAAAGGCTCTTGAGTGCGTGAACTTAGGTTAAAGAAAGACTACAAAAAATATCTTTTTTAAACTGATGTGTTTTTCTTGTGCCTGTTCAGCTTGAGTCATTTCAAACTGGAAATACTATTTTGGTCGCCCTATCAGTGTCACTAAGGATGTTGTAGATGCGCGAAACAGGAGAGAAATACTACAGAATCCTCGATCTAGAACCGGGAGCTTCACCGGAGGAAATTCATCAGGGCTATATTGATTTGACTTGGGTGTGGCACCCCGATCGCTTTGTCGGGAATCCTCGCCTCCAACATAAAGCCCAATGTAAGCTTCAAGAAATTAATGAAGCCCATGCACAGTTGCGTTCTCTCCAAGTAACACCTAGAACCCACAAGTCTCATCCCAAGCCTAGCTCTCCTGTATCTCCCACTCCACAGGCTCAACCCGCTCAAAATAACTGGTATCAGCAGCAAGAGACTCAGACACAGCAATATCAACAACAAGAAACTCAGACACGGCAAGTAGAAGAGAAAAAAACTGCCAAAGAGGACAAGACTGCCATGGGTACTAAAAAGAGTCGCCATTTTGATGAGTGGCTAGATTGACGAACTGATAAACTTTTCGGCTTAAGCAAACAATTCATCAACAGTCACGCTGAAACCTTCTAAGAGGTTTTGAGTACTGACTTGTTCGCCAGCAGTAAATACTAGCCATTTTTGTGAGGTAATAATGAGGACTACCTGATTTTCAGGAAACAAAAGCCAAACTTCTTGGCAACCCGATGTCAAATATTCCTTAGCTTTGGTAAATAATTCTTCAGCACTATCATCAGGCGATGCGACTTCTGCAATCAGCGGGAAGCTTTGGGGAAGGATAGTAAACTCGCCAATTTCTTCTAGTAATTCTGGAGTGATGTAAGCGACATCGGGACGGCGCGTTTGTTTCGCAGTGCGACAAGGTGCTTCTGTACAGACTTTTCCCCCTTGTTTGCTAGAGATAATGTAATTTCTCCAGTAATAGGTCAGGTTGGCTTGAGTTACGCTATGTTTAAAGGTCATCCCGGTTTTTTCAACTAATTCGCCGTCAACGCACTCCATGTGTTCTGGTAGATTTGCGGCTTCTGTAGAAAGGATTTCTGATTGGTTAGAGGTAACTGTCGCAGTTGATGAAACTACCATTTCTACTGACTCTTTTTTGAGAATATATTGACATTATTAGCTATCGCTTTGATGCCACACGGCTATTTCAGTATAAGATTGCGTCCTCATCTTCCAGCTTTCATCGCCTGTCGCACTTTGTTAACTAAATAAGAGATTAAGGGCGATCGCTCTTGGATAGCCTCAGAGCAACTTTAACCAGCTATAGTACTTGGCATCAGACGTAATGCGATTCAGGTTCATCGGTGTCTAAACCAGTTGACTGGACAGTTGGTACGCCAGCAAGTACTCTCATTTTCACTGGAACTCAGGTAACTGGGTTCTAAACGCATTTTTGTTCAACAGGAGAAAACAGTTCGACCTGCCACACCCGAAGAGATACCGTAGAGACGATGGCAATCCAACAAATATCTTTAAATACAGATGAGATGAGTGACTTCCAGCAGTGGAAAAAAGTCAATGGCGATGATTTTTCCATCTGGGACTATCTTTCGGGAGTCGCTAGTATTGAAATGGCGCTAGCATTCACCAAATTATTCTGGCCTGATTTTGTTGAGCATGACGGCGGTATCTTTTTAGCAGAAGCCTTTAATCAAGAAATATACGAGCAGTGGAAAGCCGAACTGGGAGATGATATTGCTGCAATTGAGCGAGTAATGAACCATCAGCACATTAATGATCTTCTTTCTGGAGCAGAGAATGTAGGAATTGATAACTTATTTGCTTTGGGGCAAGTCATAAAGCAAATGTGGGAAAATCGTCTGAAGTCATGTTATCCGGCTCAAGATTTTCAAGTCTCCTGCAATCAGGATGAATATACTGTTGTTGTAACTTTTTGTCAGACTATATCTCGCGAAACTTCACCAATAAAGCCCTTTGAGGAACGTGTGGGAAAAATGGATGAATTAATCACCAAGTCTGCTCGTAAGCCGCCTTTGGGATCTAGAATTAGGCGTCAGCGATAGGCTTCAAAAGCATTAATAAACGCCCATACACTCAAGTCGGGAGCTATACAAACAAAACCCGCATAGGCGGGTTTAAAAGTCAGTTTTTCAGTCAAAGTTAGAAACTGAAAGTCGTCCGAATTACGCCGACTAAAGTAGTATCGTTGTTAGCGTTTCCTTCGGGGTTAAATAGTACAAAGGCTCCCGGTGTAATACTAACGTTGTTATTGAGTTTAAAGTTGTAAAAAGCCTCCAAGTGGTAAGGCGTTGCTCGGTCAACACCTGGCTCATTCAGACTTGCAGCACCGCCAGCATCAACTCGGTACAACGGCTGTCCAAAGAGCAAACCTGCCATGCTTCCTTCCTTTAAGAAATCTTGGAAAGAAAGCCCCACCATCCAACTGCTGAAATTGGAAGAAGCATCAACAGCAGCAGAATCCACGAAGAAGTAAGCACCATAGCCAGAGAGGGCGATTTTGGGTGTTAAACGCCAGCTTGCTGTGGCACCGACTGAGTTGATATTGACTGGTGTGTTTAAGAAACCGTCCAGAATCACATTACCCGCAGTATCAAAGGTTCGCCCTGGAATATTCAGTGCTCCAGCAGAATATCTGGAGAGTCCGGTACCTAAAATATTGATATCGTGGTAGCTATGGGCATAGTTAATCCCTAAATCAATACTATTAGTCGGCTTGAGCGTAAGTTGAGCTGCTGCCACCGTACTTCCACTAAAGAACCCTGCACCTAAAACATTGTTGTCACCCTGGCCCGGAATTGCCGCATTAACGCTACCATACAAAGCCCGGAAATCAATTCGAGGGGAAGGTGTCCAAATGAACCCGACAGCAGAGGCTAATCCTTGCTGAGTGGTACCACCCGATACGCGGACGACAGGATTTAAGGTAGCAAACCGAGAAATCGCCCCTTGTCCTTCACTTGCAAAGGGAAGGATGGTGGGGAAAGCATCGGATGCTTCAGCAGCAGTGCCAGCAAATAGCGTTAGGTTGTTCACCCCAGAGGGGAAAATGTAAAGCAGTTTGTAGAGTTGAACATCGTTAGCTGGAATCGCAGTAGAAATGTCTTGAGGGTTAAATCGGGGAAACTGAGGCTCAAAGCTGAGTTTGGTCATACCCACACTTAACAGAGAGTCTCTCGAACTGGGAAACAAGGTTCCTTGAACACTGCCATCCCCGAATACGTCACCCCCGAAGTTGTTAGCCTGTAAGCCTGTAATCAGTAAGTCTTTCCCTGTAAAACTGGTTTGTAAATTCAACCGCAGTCGATCAACTAGAGTAATATTGGCGTCATTTCCTTCCGGTGCTCCGCCACTCGCGCCAACCAGTGCGAAAATTGCCTCACCACTGAGCTTAGTTGTAACGGAAAATTGATGGTCTTCGAGGAAGGCAACCCGTCCTTCTAGAGTATCTACCCTTGTTCCTAAAGTGGTTAGTTCTGTGCGAAATTCCTCAGTTAACCGCTGTAATGTGGCTAAATCTTCTTTAGTAACAAATTCACCTGTATTCCCCGCAATTAATCGCTCCACCTGTTGCAAACAGGCATTTAAACCTGCGGCAAACTCATAACGACTCATCGCCCGGTTGCCGCGAAAAGTGCCATCTGGGTAACCTGCAATGCAACCATAGCGTTCTACTAAAGACCGTAAGGCTTCAAATGCCCAATCGGTTGGTCGAACATCCGACAGTTGAGTGACGGAAGTCACCTGTTCCATCGATGATGAGTCTATGTCACTGCTTGGGAGGAGTTCAGAGACGGGAGTTATTTGCTCCGTCGGTGCTGCGTCTGAAGCATCACTCTCTACCTGTTGGGCGAGAGAACTGGATTCAACTGATTGTACAGTAGGAGCGATCGCATCTGAATTGGACTTTGATTCCACAACAGCCGCTTTTGCTGAGGGAATGGGCAAAATAGCCGAGTTGGTATCCTCAACTTTCTGCTCTTCACTGGTTACGGTTAAATTCTGTGGCGTTTTGTCAGAATTGCTCCGTTCTAGTGTACTTTTAGTGAGGTTTATCGGTGACTCAGTAGAGTAAAGTGTTGAGCGATCGCTAATTTGAGCTGTAGTAAGTGGTTTTGTCTGAACCCCTATCTTCTCTTTAATGCCGGGTAACGCTTCGAGTTGTTTTAGGGGAAGTACGTCTTGCGTTTTAGCAACAGCAGGCAGGACTCCTCCTGGTAAACAGCCAGCAACTAAGCACAATAGGCTGAATTTACCGACTAAAATCGGTTGATATCTCTTCATCATTAGACCCTCACACCAAATGTCAATGTTGACTTCGTCCTGTAGCTATCCCAAAGAACTACAGAACAGAGAGTTATTTTTGATACCCTCAAGTTTCTAGGGAACTGATAGGAATTCTCCTAACCCTCCCAACGGCTTGAGCTTGGCTAAGTTACCGTAATTTCGCCTAGCTTGGTGGAAATCAATGGGTAGACTTAGAAAGCCCTTCGCGCTAAAATTTTGATTCTGTAAACAAATGTTTCAACCTTTGTAATTAATCATACAAGGTTTAATGAAACCTATGTTCTGAACTCAATTTTGCAAGTGTTATAGATTGCATAAATTCAACTGATTTATAGCGGGTTGCACCTCTAAAAAGCTATCAATCAGATTTTTCCAGTTCAATTAAGGTAGAAGCAGTTGCAGAGAAGAGAGTGGAATTCTGTTCAAAAATTTGATTATCTATACAGAATTGAAAAAGAAAAATCCGGATAAAGAATGAATGTAAAATAAGTATTCTCAAAGAAAAAATTGGAAATGCTGATGTCTTCAAGAGGCGATGGTTTAATCAAGATATGCCAACAAGGCAGAGCTTAATGCAACTTTACGCTTGTTATGATTAACCTCTGCAAGTTTTATTACCTGGTAAACTATTGGATTTTCTTGGTTTTAAGTTGTTACACTTAAACTTTGTCTACCTTTGCCCTTTCCTCAGGATATGCAGTTTGTAAACACGATAGCTTATCAATGAGCTAACGCACAAAAGTAGGCAAGCGCGATAAATCCCAAACCCGTAAAACAAACCAGGGCAAGGAGACAAACTTGTTCAGGATTAAACATTTGCTACCCACTCTCTGTGTGCCGTACTTTTACCATCTTATGCATACCCTTGAAGATTGCCGCAGCTTTCTATACATAATGGAAAAGGGCACGATATATTGTACCCCTACAAAAGTTCAGTTTGTACAATATCTTCCCTTAACTTAACTGAGCAACGACCTGATTCTCCAGTAACGTTTGCTTAGCCAGTAAATCTTCCACATTGATTCGTAGGGAACGCTCCGCATCCACCCAAAGCTGAATTTTGATGCGATCGCTGCCGGGATTTCCCGGCGGAGTGAGTTGAGCAATGGTTCTTGCCCCATCTCTGTCATTTAGGGGTTGCACGGCAGTTTGACCACTGCTTAACTGGCGGGTAATTAAGCGATCGCCATCAAAGTAAACTTCCGTTGCTCCGGTTTGAGCCCCCAACTCCCCAACAATCAGTTCGATACTGGGTTGATTGTCCACCGACGCCCCCAACATCAGTTCTACTGGCTCACTCATGGGGTAAGGTTGCCCGGCTTTGATGATGGAATGCCAGCTATGACAGTTGTTGCGTCGATCCCAATAACGAATGCCGTAGCTGTGGTAGAGAAAATCTTGAACTTCAATGCCTTGAGCCAGTTGGAGTGCGCCTTGTGCGATCGCTTCAAAGGGTTTTTCGCAGCGAATCTTATTGGCATCAAAGTATTGCTTGACCCACTCTTGAACGGCTGGCATTTTCACCGTGCCACCCACTAATAGGACGGCATCAATATCTGATGCTTCTATCCCCGCACGCCGCCCTTGTTGCAAGAGTTGTGCCATCCTATCGTCCAATATCTCAAAAAATTGGTGTTTTCTCAAGATGGTTTCCAACGTCTGGCGATCAAGCTTGAGTTCGTAACTCTCAAAGGTTTCGTCGTTGAAATAAACTTCTGTTGCTGATTGCTTTTCAGAAAGCTGAATTTTCAGACGTTCTGCAAGTCGGGTCGTTAGGGGCGAGTTGGTCAACCCTTGAGTTTCGGCAAAGTAATCCACTAACCAGTGATCAATATCCGAACCCCCCAAATTTTGTCCTGCTTTGGCTAGCACCCGCGCAATTTTGACCTGCTGCCCGGAACTTTCTCCCAGTAACTTCTCACCCCACTTGAGGATAAAACCCAAAGGCTTTTTACCGGATTGAGTTTCCTGATTGAGCCGCACTAGGGATAAATCCAACGTGCCACCACCAAAATCAACAACGAGTAGTGTTTCCCCTTCAGCAATGCCATAGCCCAAAGCCGCCGCCGTGGGTTCATCCAAAATCCGCACTTGCTCTACTGGCAGGGATTGGCAAACCCCACCCAACCAATGACGATAAGCCTCAAAGCTATCTACAGGTACAGTCAGAATCAGGGAATCAATGGCAGAGATCTGCGTTTCTGGCACTCCCCCTGGAGAGGAGGGGGATGATAGCTTTTCAATAATTTGTTGGAGAAACCACTCCCCCACTTGTTCAAACTTTACCGTTGTCTCATCCAGTTCGGGCAAAAAGCCTTGGATGTCAGCACCAATACCTCGTTTGAAGCTGCGGAAAAATCGAGGGTTATTGGTGAGATCAAGCCCCTGATCGCGCACAGATTGTCCAACGATAACTTTACCCTGACTTGCATCTTCTACATAGACCAAACTGGGGATTAAAGGCGGATTTTGACCCAGTTGCAGCGAAAGTCCTGGTAAAGTTAGGGTTTCAGGTTGTTCGGTGACGGCATTCCAGCGCGTGATTACGGTGTTGCTTGTGCCAAAATCAATTGCAATCGCCATGGGTTTTGTCGCTGTCGGCTGTAACATGGAGCGATCGCATTTTTAAGCAGTTACTGCTTACACCCTATCAGCCAACACCTGCCTACAGTTAGCGGTATGGAGTAGAGTTACTATTTGCTCAAAAGAGCGATCGCTTTTCCAATAGGTTCATCGTGCTTCCTCCAATAAGGAAGCATCATTTAGTTTACCTTGAAGTTCTCGATTGCCGTTTGTGCCGCAATCTGGAACAAATAGCCCAGCCTCCTAACACGATCATAGCGGCTGAGGTTGTCGGTTCGGGAACCGATTCCGGTTCGGTAGGCTCAAAATGACTTTTGTCCATCGTCACTACATCAAGCTGATTGATGGCAAAGCCTGGGTTTTTCACGTTATTCGTGAACACATTGAGTGTCATTTTGTCAATATTGGCACTTTCACTACGCACACCCACAAAAATTGCCGAATTGTCGCCCTCTAAACCCCATTGGCTATAGCCTGAATAGCCAACCACACCTAAACTATTTTCCAGACTATCAAAAGCCTCTATAATCGCTGTATAAAAATCACCGTCTACAGGCGATTGGAATTGTGTACCTGCCCCAAAGACGGGAACATCAAAATCAATCGTGGTTGGTCTTTGGTTGTTCCCTCCCGTGAAGAGGAGAGCATCTCCTGGTTTAAAAGTGCCAGTCCATCCCCCTGTATCGCTTTGATTGCGTCGCTCAAACACGCCCACAGGTTGACTGATTTCTAGCTGCACTCCCTGAGAAGATGCGATCGTAAAGAAATTAGGCACAACGGTAAAAGGTGAACCCAATATTGCCCAATCAACTGAGTCATTGCCTCCCAAATCTGCGCGACTTGTAATCAGCGTTAACGCATTAGCTGTATCCGGAAAGACTACTCCCAAAGCGATTAATGCTGTACTACTCAACAGATGGGCGAAAATCAATCCCATCTGGGTAGACAAAGGTTTAAACTTAACCCATTGATTCTTGTCAAGCGTTATCGCTAAATCCGCTTCTCTAAAAATATCTTGTGTGTTTACGCCTACTTGCTTAGTAGCCCCTAATATGCATCTAACTACACTTAATATAGCCATACCATTCATTTAGTTTTCTCAACGATGAATTAATAGTGTAAGTGCCTATTTTTGGGGTTGATTATGATTTTTTTTATGTTTTACTACTATGTTTTTTACTTT
>CBKWLJ010000086.1:0-22573 GCA_966675205.1 uncultured bacterium | reverse complement strand
TGTTCTCGTCAAGAACGCGACTTACTTGAGTATGCAAATATGGCGGGTTATTCTGCTGTTATCGATGACCTGTGGGATGAACAGCGGGTTAGTGTTGCCATCGCCGTGAGTGACGAGGAGGACTTACAGCCAGAAGGGGAAAACTATACGCCGGATACACAGGTTCAGGAGCAAACTCTTGAGGAACTGGTTAAGGGCATAGACCTGGATACTTTGCAGTTGCGACCTGCCCGTAAGATATGTGGCAAGCTCGGCATTCAGCAAAAAGTGAACTCAAAAGATGCCCCTCTGTCGTGGCTCAGAACACAGATTAAAGCGCGATTGATTGAGAAGCCTATTGAGGTAGCACCTCTAATTCAGGAGGTACTGAAGGCGAGCTAGTATTCCACCACAAGAACTACTTCGTCTTCAGCCCCGCTACTGATATAGAGCGGGGCTTTTTTATGGGAGATTGTACAGTGCGCCTCCCGCTGGGAAGACTAACCCTGGATTTGATCGCATTGTGTGACACAATAGCTTGCGAGAACCCCCTTCTGGACAAGTAATGAGCGATGAGTGACTCCCCCATAACGACTTCTACTCCGGAGGAGTCGTCGTTAGTATTGACTGTGCCACTGCCCTTGACCCGACATCCGGCGCACGTCTATCTCACGTCTTTGGGGCAGGGGTCTCGTCCGACGATACGGGGTTCGCTCAATGCGATCGCGTCTATGCTCACAAATGGAAAGTGCGATGCGATGACGCTCGATTGGTCGAAGCTGCGCTATCACCATACAGCAGCGGTGAGAGCGGTATTAATGGAGAAGTATAGTCCCGCCACGACCAACAAAATGCTGACGGCGTTGAAAAGGGTGTTGCAGGAGGCGCTTAAGTTGGAGTTAATTTCGGAAAAAGACTATAAGGGGGCGACTGACCTGCGCCCGGTTCCTGGCAGCACAGGGTTGAAAGGTCGCGCTTTGAGTCGGGACGAGATTGCGGCGCTTCTTAAGGTCTGCCAACACGATTCTACGCCGAGTGGGGTCAGGGACGCGGCGTTGATTGCCATCTTACGGGGGTCTGGCGTGCGTCGCCGGGAGTTAGTCAATCTGGATTTGAAGGATTTTCACCCCTCAACGGGAGCGCTTGAAGTTCGCGAGGGGAAGGGAGGGAAAGACCGGACGGTGTACTTGTCGAGTCAGGCGATGAGGGTGGTGTTAAGTTGGTTAGCGGTTCGGGGGGACGCTCCTGGGCCGCTGTTGTGTCCGGTGAACAAAGGTAAGCGAGTCATGCTCAGACGCCTCACTTCTCAGGCGGTGCTATTCATCTTGCAAAAGCGAGGAGAAGAGGCGGGTGTGGCGGCGTTCAGTACCCACGATTTCAGGAGAACGTTTATCTCTGACCTGTTGGATGCGGGTGTGGATTTGGTAACGGTTCAACGCCTCGCGGGACACTCCGACCCCAGTACCAGTTCTCGCTACGATAGAAGACCCGAGGCGGTGAAGCGTCGGGCGGCGGAACTTTTGGACTTGCCGGGGCTTTCTGAATAGCCAATTATTATTGTGAAATTAGCTGTTTGAGGGGGATTGTGTTCAATTCAGCCTTGCCCCCGTCCTGTGTCGCGTTGTGAAGAGGCGGGTGAACGAGTGCAATTTTTGTTCCCTTTAGTTGTATTGTTGCAAGTATCAATTGTCCCTACTGCTAAAGATGGCACACATAAGCCGGGTAATTGCACTATTCAACCAGTGCGGCGGAGTCGGGAAAAGCACTCTGACCATGAACCTGGGCTATCATCTGCAAGAGCGCTCTCATCGCGTTCTCCTAGTTGATATAGACCCGCAGGCGAGTTTGACCATCTTTATGGGGCTTGAACCGGAAAAGTTAAACTCAACCGTCTCTGACGTGCTAGCGGATGAAGACGCCGATGAAGAGTTGAGCGAGTTACCCATCCACAAGGGGCTTTACGGTTTAGATTTAATGCCTTCTTCTATCAACTTATCAGCCACTGAATTAGCGCTGGTCAACGCAGATATGCGAGATGTTAGGTTGAAAGACGCGCTAGAACCCGTAAGAACCCTGTACGATTTTATTCTGATTGATTGCCCTCCTTCGTTGGGGTTGTTGAGTTATATCAGTTTAGTAGCGGCGACTCATGTCCTCGTTCCGATTCAAACTCAGTTCAAAGCGTTTGAGGGGACAAATTTGTTGCTCAAGACTGTGTCACGGGTAAGGCGTCGCCCGAATCGGGGATTAAAAATTGCTGGGTTTATCCCCACGTTGTTCGATGCTCGTCGCAGCCAAGACGCCCGGACGCTCGAAGCCATCAAAGAGCGGTTTGCCGAGGTTGGCTCCATCTATCCTCCCATCCCCTGGTCTACAAGTTTTGCCGACGCGGTTGAGGCACGCGTACCACTCTCCGTCTACGATAGTAGCCATAAGGCAATTGCGGTTCTCAAGTCCATTGTTAAAGACTTGGAGGTTTTGGTGTAATGGCTCGTAAGCGCTCACGCCCTTACGGTTCGGATGTAACGCCTGTTAAGTCCTTAGACGTTTTATTTGGCGAGGAGCGTCCAGCAGCCGAGTTGGTTCGCACTTCTGAGATTAAAACTCGGACTCAGCCTCGTCGCTACTTCGACCCGGAAAAGTTAGAGCAGTTGATACAGTCGGTCAAGCAGCACGGCATATTGGAGCCGCTGTTGGTGCGACCGCTCCCGGACAATCAGTATGAGCTAGTAGCCGGAGAACGGCGTTACCGAGCCGCTGTCGAACTGGAACTTGCCGAGGTTCCCGTAGTGGTACGGGAACTCAATGATACTGAAGCCCTGCAACTTGCCCTAGTCGAGAACCTCCAGCGAGAAGACCTCAATCCCGTTGAAGAAACCGAGGGAATCTTGCAGTTACTAGCCCTCAAGCTCAATCTAACAGAGCCGGAGATTCCCCCGTTGCTTTATCAGATGAAAAACGCTTTTGAGAAGGACAAGGGGAAAGATTATGACGTTAGGGATAACGTTATCCCTAATCCGGATTCGGATTCGGAGCAAGGCATCCAGTCAGTATTTGCTGGGTTGGGATTGATGAGCTGGTACTCGTTTACCTGCAATCGCCTTCCTCTCTTGCGACTGCCCGAAGACATTCTTGAAGCCTTGCGTTCCGGGCGAATTGAGTACACCAAGGCGAAAGCGATCGCGAAGGTTAAGGATGAACCCAAACGCAAGGCGCTGCTGGAAGAGGCGATCGCTTTTTCACTGTCCTTAAGCCAAATTCGAGAGCGGGTCAAAGCGTCTCAGCCGCCGCCCGAACAAGGAGAATTCGCGGCTCGGATAGATGCGACTACTAAGCGGGTTAAGAAGTCAAAGGTGTGGGAGAACCTCTCAAAGCGCCAGAAACTCGAATCGTTGTTGGAACAGCTCGAAGAGCTAATTTCTCAAGAGGCATTAGATGAATCACAGACAATTGAGGAAGCCGAAGTCATTCCCAATCAGCCGCCACCTACCGCTAAGAGGAAGCCTCATGCTTCGCCCAGTGAATTAGGTTTAGACCCCTTAGAGAGCCAAACAAATGTCAGTGAGAAGATTTCCAGTGATTCATCGCCGCCTCCTCCAGAAACGGCTGAACTGCCAGATGAGCGAGCCAATTTCTCAAGTGAATCATTGGCTGAATCTCGACTAGATGCCAAAGAAGAGCCGACTCAGAACAACCGTGAATTAACGGATAAGTGGCTCAATAGAGCGTTGACTCAAAACGAGATGGTAGAGCGATTAAAGACTAAGCCTTCTACGCTTAATGACGCCAAGAAAAGGTCCAATTTCTCGGAGTGGAGTAAGAAGAGAGACCCAAACAATATCGCATGGCAATGGGTAGCCGAATCTAAGCGTTTTGTGCCAATGGAAAACAAAGGGGATAAACCCTAGACCAACTCGTGCGATTCTGGGACACAAAAACATTCAACATACGGTTCGC
Organism: uncultured bacterium; assembly: GCA_966675205.1. GTDB lineage: Bacteria > Cyanobacteriota > Cyanobacteriia > Cyanobacteriales > Coleofasciculaceae > JBFLZA01. Next base: position 18,637 of record CBKWLJ010000086.1, on the reverse strand, counting down.
TACACTGAGTTAACCTCAGGGCACTTCAAGGATTTCTGGACAGACTGACCCAACAGTCAAATAAGGCAGATTAAAGCCATTATTTTAATAATTCTTTACAAGATGTCCGATTTTGCACGTATTTTGTAATACTCCTACTTTCGGCAGAAAATACTCAGAAAGCATTGATATAGCTATAGTGGCAGGCACGTAATTCAGCTTTTACTCAACCGATTACGCAAAAAACGATTCACTTATATGTTGTATAATCTCCCCCCCATGCTAGAGTGTACGACAGATAAGTGTTCGGCGGATGGCTCTCGTTCAAGTACCGACAAGTCGCTAGAAGGAGCTGATATGCAATTGTGTAAACACTTCAAAATTACCAAATTAAGCACAGCCTAGATATTTGCAACAACTTACATAGTTCAAGCCAAAGTTCATAGCTTTGACTTGAATTATGCAGATAGGAAGCTATACAGATATCAGAAGAAGAAGCACTCCTAACAGTGTTTGGGTTGCGAGAAAGGTAAGGTAGCCGATTATTATGCTTGACGACCTAGATCGGACACTGGAAGAATTACTCAAGCGAGCGCTGCCGCCAGACTTGGTTCGGCAGGTGAGCATTAGCTTTGCTACACCCGACGCGCAGTTCCCACCTTCCTCAGTTACTCCACCCGCAATTGATCTATTTCTTTATGACGTGCGAGAAAACCGGGAGCTGCGTAATAACGAATGGCTACTCGAACACCAGAGTAATGGCACGGTCATCAAAAAGCCTCCTCTGGTGCGGGTAGACTGCTCCTACTTGATCACGGCTTGGCCCAGTGAAAGTTCTACTACCCCCCAGCGGGATGAACACCGCTTATTGGGAGAAGTCATGAAAGCACTGTTGCGCTATCCAACACTTCCATCTGAGATACTTCAGGGAAGTCTGACGGAGCAGGAGCTGCCACTGAGAGCTATGCCCCTTCAGCCCATGCAATTACAAAGTATGGGAGAATTCTGGCAAGCCTTGGGAGGAAAGCCGAAAGCTGCTTTGAATTACACCGTCACTATCAGCGTGACAGTCCAAGAGCCAGTGGAAGCTGTCTCAGTGATAGAGCACCAGATTGGTACGCAGGGAGCATAGCCAATGTCGCAGTGGTTGTTGATAGAGCCAGTTCGCCATCAGGCAGCGATCGCAGGACGAGCGTTCAATGCCCAGACAAAGAAAGCAATTGGTGGGGTTCTAGTTACGATTACCAAAGCACCGGAAGAATTTACCAGATGGCTAAATGTCAAAGCTTTACAGTATGGAGACCGCTGGCAGGTCATGGCTGAGCGCCCTGACAGAACCAGAACCGCTGTTGACGGTCACTTCCATTTCTTAGATCTACCCGATGGCGAATATAGTTTGACAGCCTCACTGCCAAGTGCTGGTAGACGCTACGGTACCGCCCTGGTAACTGTCACTGTGTCCCGCGAGAATAATAACAAAAACATCATAGCGACTGCCGACCTCGCGCTGCCGCCCACTACAGTAAACGGTAGGATATCTGACCAGAATGGCGAGCCGGTAGTCTTAGCTGAAGTGCGGGTGAAAAGAAGCACAGAAAGCACTTTCAGCAATCGAGAGGGACAATACTTACTCATGGAGCTTGAGGCATCAGTAAGACAGGAGCGCACAGTATTGGTATCTGCTCCAGGCTATGAAGTAGCCTCTCAAAAAGTATTGCTTACTGAAGCTGGCATAGAGAAGACTTTGGACTTTGTTTTGAAGAAAAGAAATAGTGTGTCAACGGCTTGAGGGATAAGCTCGTCAAGTTTGCATTTCAAGTCTCTGACATCTAGTTGCGAAAAAGTTTCCATCCATAGGCGATCTGCCCAAGATATTGTGCCTTACAAGACAAGTGGGTTAGCCTGACCTCTCACAGATACGGAATTAAACACTATTTGCAATAAAAGGAAAGAGGACCATGCCAACAACTTACCGTTCACCAGGAGTATACGTTGAAGAGGTTCCATCTGCTATCCAGCCTATTGCCGGTGTGGGTACTAGCACAGCAGGGTTCATTGGAGTTGTACCGGATGAGATTTATATTCCGACTAGTCGTGCAATTCAAATCAGCGCTCCAGATATTGGAACGGGAGATGGCAAAAAGACAGTTTTTGACTTGCCAAAACATAATGGAAAAAAATATGATTCTAAGCTGATCGACAAAACTAAGGGGACATTTCAATTTAGAGTGAATGGTGTTGAACAGTCAGCTGAACTTAAGGATAAGCCCGATGGTGTTGAACAGTCAGCTGAAGTTCAGGATAAGCCTGATGGTGTTGAACAGTCAGCTGAAGTTCAGGATAAGTCCGATGGTGTTGAACAGTCAGCTGAAGTTCAGGATAAGTCCGATGGTGTCGTTCAAGTGGAGTTCAAGAAAGCTCCAGCAGAAGGAGCAGTAATTACAGGCTATTACTCTTTGCGAGCCTACAACGTGAGAAATGAGCTGATTGACAGGGGTAAAAAGAAGCCAAATGAAGATACTTTGGAGGATACATTCAAACTAGAACAATATCCGCGTGACAAAAGCGATCCAAATAAGTTTAAGTTTCTAGTTAATGGTAGCTCCAAAATTAATAAAGCGGACATACAAATCTCTTTTGGGGACGATACTGTAAACGACCAAGGGAAGCCTGTGGCGCAAGTGAAGCTCACTCCAGCTCCCCCTGAAGGTAGCATTATCACGGGCGACTACGAAGCTCTCTTCCCTACCTTTAAGGTAGTTGCGAATCCTGGTGGGGTGAAACTGTGTACCAACTTCAGCGAGTACAAGAAGTTCTTCGGTGACTTCTCAACAGATCCTGGTCACAATACGCTAACCCAAGCCGTCTATGGATTTTTTAACAACGGTGGCACTCGCTGCTATGTGGTGCGGGTAACGGATAAAGCCAAGATTGATGAAGAATTCCTAGAGCACACATTTGAGCCCATTGACGAGATTGCAATTGTCGCTGCTCCTGGGCTGACAGACGACCCTGCTATTCGTAGCGCCATACTCATCCATTGCCAACTGAAGACTCAGGATCGTTTTGCGATCTTCGACAGCCCAGAGGAAGTTGAAGATCTGCAACAGTTGAATCAAGGTGGGGCAGCACTACCTGAATACTCTAACTACGCGGCTTTCTACTTCCCCTGGATTCAGGTTTTTAATCCCGCTTTAAAGACGATTAACCCGGATGGGGATGGGCGCGTATTCGTACCACCCAGCGGTCATCTAGCTGGTATTTATGCTCGAGTAGACAATACTCGAGGCGTATTCAAGGCACCAGCTAACGAACCGATATTGGGAGCGTTTGATCTTAAGTACAAAATTACCAAAGCCCAGCAGGAAGGATTGAATCCCCAAGGTGTCAACTGCATCCGTGACCTCAACGGTAATATCCGAGTATGGGGTGCCCGCACGATCGGAGGTGATGCCAATGGTGAGTATAAGTACATCAATGTTCGCCGCACAATGCTCTTTTTACGTGAATCAATCGATGAGGGGACTCAGTGGGCAGTCTTTGAACCCAACGATTCCCGACTGTGGACGAGAATCACGCTCAATATCACTGCGTTTTTGTCTGTTGTGTGGCGCAATGGGGCTTTGTTTGGCAATACACCTCAAGAGGCGTTCTATGTTAAGTGCGATGAAGAGACTAACCCACCTGAGATTCGGGAACTGGGTCAGGTCATCACAGAGATTGGGGTGGCAATTGTCAGACCTGCGGAATTTGTCATCTTCCGCATTACTCAGTGGGCAGGACCTAGCAAATGATTCAAAGATAGCGTATTGCTGATAACGCTATTTTTCATTGGCTATTAAATCAGGAGTGCAGAATGCTCGTGTACAAAACACCAGGCATCTACTACGAAGAGCGTTTTCCATCAACAAAGGACGAACTGCCAACAGGGGTGCCTGCGTTTCTGGGATTTATCGAGAGAATTCCTCAAGATAACAAGAGGAACAAAAACTATAACGAACCCCAGCCTCTAACCCACTGGTCCGAGTTTAAACAGAACTTCGTGTTGCAGCCCAATAGCTACCTGGCTTATGCCGTGCGTGGATTCTTCCAAAACGGTGGAAGTTTGTGCTACGTAGTTCCTCTTGAGGAAGGAATTATGCCCGAAAAAGCGTTGCTTCAAGGGTTAGAGGCACTAGAACCGCTTTGCACGATTGACCTGGTTTGTGCTCCAGATATTATGCGATCGCCACTGCCGGGGAACTGGTCAAATGACCCTTGCGCGCCAGAGCTGACACAGTCACCACCGCAAGACTTCTTACCTCCGCCTGATAGAGGTACTGTAGTGGCGATGCAATCTGCAATCTTGGAGCATTGCTCTCGTCTGGGCGATCGCTTCGCTATTCTGGATTCCCTCCCTCACGCCGATGAGCAACAAGTACGCAATCAACGGCAGGAACTCAATAGTATCAACGGTGCCCTATACTATCCCTGGGTTCGAGCGCAAGATGATTTAGACCTGAAAAGCGCCTTCGTGCCATCCTGCGGTCATGTGGCGGGTGTGTACGCTCGCAGCGATCGCCATACTGGCGTCCACAAGGCACCAGCGAATGAAATTCTCAATGATGTTCTTGAACTGGAAGTCAACCTGACAAACCATCAACAGGGTCCACTGAATATAGAGGGGATCAACTGTCTGCGTACCTTTCCTGGTCGTGGGATTCGGGTTTGGGGTGCCCGAACCCTAAGCCATACCCCTGAGTGGACGTATGTCAATGTGCGGCGGTTGTTCCTAACGGTTGTTCGTTGGCTCGAACGCAATATGTTGGATGTTGTGTTTGAACCAAACGATGCCAGTTTATGGAATCGTATCAAGCGCGAACTGACTGATTACTTCAATGATCTGTTTCGACAAGGGGCACTTAAAGGTAGCACACCAGAGAAAGCCTTCTACGTCAAATGTGACGAGGAAACCAACCCGCCCCAAGTGCGTGAAGCAGGGCAGGTGGTTACGGAGATAGGTCTTGCTCCAATTGCCCCTAGCGAATTCATCATTGTGACCATCATCCACGGCACAACTGGGCTCACTATCACTACAAAGTCAAATTCGGTTAGTCAATATTAAGGAGGTTTGATCATGCCAGCTGGAGATCGCAAAGATCCATATAAGGCGTATAATTTTGAACTGGAAATTGGTGGGAAACGAGCTGGATTCCAAGAATGCTCGGGTCTGGATTCTACCCAAGATCCGATCGAATATCGCGAAGGCAACGAAAAAACCCTCACGGTACGTAAATTGCCTGGACTAGTTAAGTACTCCAATATCACTCTTAAATATGGGGTTACTGACGACACATCCCTTTGGGAGTGGTTGACCCAAACGGTGACAGGTGATGCCAAGCCCCTGGACGGTACCATCTCCCTTTTGGATGATAAACAGCAGAAGAAAGTAACGTGGAAGTTCGTATCATGCTGGCCTACAAAATGGACGGGTGCTACGTTCAATGCCACCAGTAACGAAGTGGCGATCGAAACCCTGGAAATTGCTCACGAGGGAATAGAGAAGGGCTAGACGTAATAACTAGGAGGGCATAATGCTGCAAACAGAGTTTCCTTTTACCCTACCCCAAGGCTACGTGGACTCGGAGGGCAACCTCTACCGTGAAGGGATGATGCGGTTAGCGACTGCCTACGATGAGATCGAGCCGTTGAAGGAGTATAAGGTGCAGACTAATCCTGGTTATCTAGTAGTCATCCTGCTGTCACGGGTGATCACCAGGCTAGGGAACTTGGAGCAGATCAACACCAAGGTCATCGAAAACTTGTTTGCTGCTGACTTTGCCTTTTTGCAGGACTTCTATATGCGGATCAACCAAAACGGTCACAGTAGGCTGCTGGTGGAATGTCCGCATTGCAAAGGTGAGTTTGAGGTGGAAACTGCCAGCCTGGGGGAGTAATTCGCTATCCTGCGGACATGTTGTCTACAGAGATAGCGTATATTGCCTATTACTTCCACTGGCCCTATGAGCAGATCATGGCAATGGAACACCCAGAACGACAGCACTGGGTAAGCGAGATTGCCAAGATTAATCAGCAGATTAACAACACAATGACAATGAGGAGCCCTAACCTATGACGGTAGGCGTTCGCAAAGATCCGTATCTCGCTTTTAATTTCCTTGTCGAGATTGGTGGACTAACAGTTGGCGGTTTCTCCGAGGTCAGTGGTCTACAGGCGGAGATCGAAACTCTAGATTATCGAGAGGGTGGTGTGAATGAATACATGCACAAACTACCGGGTCCAGCTCGATATCCGTCCAACCTGGTTCTCAAGCATGGGTTGACAGATAGTAAAACTCTGTGGGATTGGCACCAAAACGCAATCCGAGGTCAAATCAAACGCGTTGATGGGTCTATTATTCTACAAAGCAGTACTTTTCAAGAGGTGTGGCGCTGGAATTTTTTCAAAGCGTATCCCATACGCTGGAGTGGACCAGACTTGCGTGCAAGCTCGTCAGAAGTCGCCTTAGAGACTCTAGAACTTGTTCATCATGGAATGATACAGCTTCAGTGATAATTACAAAACCGTAGGCTGAGAAATGATAACTTATCCTGAAGGTCTGTACCAAGAGCACAATCGTAACGAGCTCGCTCGCCAATCTATTCAGAATCAGACGTGGCAGGATGCTCTAGACCCGCAATTAACCTCGCGGCTCAGACAGCCACTAGTTCAACCTGGTGTGATTGGCAAACAACTGGTCCGTGTGGTTCAGGCGCGGACGCAGCAGCAGAGTAATCGCCAACCCTTGCTAGCTGAATTAGCCCAACACCAGCCCAGTATGTTGGACAGCCAGATCCGGCCACATTCCATAGTCTATGGGCAACGCTCCCCACAGAACCTTCGTCAGGTCAGGGATCTAACAGCGTTAGCACAGTCCCAGGGACCTCAAGGTACTGAACGGATGGTTGTTCAGGCCAATAAGGTGCGCCGAGTTAAGAACACTATCAATCAGTCTGTTGAAGGGAGCCAAACCGGAGACACGCCATCATTGCAAGCGGACGTTATTCATGCGGGTGGTCAGATAGAAACTTTGCCAGACTATAGCTTCACTGTTGCAACCTCAGAAAATTATCCCGGTCAAACTTCAACAGTTAGCCCATTAACTAGCCAAGAGCTACGGTTGCAGCGCCAATTCAAGAATTCGGCAAGGCTCCCATATACCAAGGATTCGGTAAAAACGATCAATCCTCGGCTCAAGGAAGCAGGTAGATTGCAGCCGGGTGTTGAGCCACAACAAGCAATCGTCTTACCGTCTGCTTCCAGTGTATCTGCCCTCCCACATAAGAACCTGAAGTCTGTTAAGCCGATCTCTGCTCATAGAAACACATCGTCTGGTTTTTCTGGTCGGCTATTTACAGCCATCAACCTCCAACCCTTGAGAACACCACCTGGAATTCAACGATCAACAGAGCTACCCTTAGTTACGCCAAAAAGGAGAGATTCGTCTAGCTTATCGATGCACTGGGCTATCTCAGGTGCATCAGCTTTTGAGCAGGCAAGAGCGCAAGTGCAATCAAGGAATAGCCTAGTTATGTCAGAAACCAACCATACATTTATCAATCGCGCTCCGGAAGTCACAGCCGGTCAGGAAATGGTAACTATACCCAACCAATCATTACCAGAGACTCACATGCATTCTCCCACTAACAATCAGACGGATTCGGCTACAACAACAGAGCGCGATCCCAGGAATGAGATCGATATTGATGAGCTAGCGGATAAGGTAATGCGGAAGGTGATGCGACAGCTAGCTGTAGAGAGTGAGCGACGAGGAGGGTTGCGATGGCCTTAGAAAAACTCAAAATACTACCAGAAACAGGGGGAGAAATCACAGTCCTGTTCAATCCCAATCAGATCACCATCAACAAAAAAGCCAATTGGAAGCCTGTATTCATAAAAGAAACCGATACGACTGAATATCAGTTCACTCATGGCGAGCCAGCACTCCTGACGATGGAGCTACTATGCGATACCTACGAGGCTAGAACCGATGTCCGAACTCAGACCGACCAGATTTTCTTTCTCACGACGATAGAGAAACATGGTGCAATACACCGACCACCTGTGTGCAAGCTGATGTGGGGCAAGTTTGATTTCAAGAACTTTCAGTGGGTGCTGACCAGTTTAAACCAGCGCTTTACCTTGTTTTTGAACGATGGGACGCCAGTACGCGCTACCCTCACCTGCAATTTTAAGCAGTGGAGATCGGATCAGGAGGACGCTAAACTTACGGCTAAATCGTCGCCAGACGTAGCTAAGGTACGAATCGTCAAGGATAGGGAGAGAATTAGCAACATTGCTTATGAGGAATACGAAGACCCAACCCTCTGGCGTCCGATCGCTGAAGCTAACAACATTGATAATCCGACCAAACTGAAACCAGGTAAAGTTCTAGCAATTCCCGTTTTGTCCTCCCGTCCTACCCTGGGAGGTGATGTCTAACAGTGCAAAACCTCAGTGGCAAGCAAAAAATAGTTCCCGATTTCCGCGTGTCGATCAATGGTACTCCTCTCTCAATTGAGGTGGAGGCAGATCTTATGTCAGTCATAGTCTACGAAGACATAGTTGCCCCCAGTATGTTTACCTTAAAGCTGAACAACTGGGATATCAAGCAGCTCAAGGTGACTTGGTCTGACGATGACCGCTGGTTCAAAATGGGCAATGAAGTCGAAATCCAAATGGGTTATGTCAATAACCTGGAAAAGATCTTAGTCGGTGAGATCGCTGGTCTGGAACCAGAATTCGACGCTAGTGAGGCTCCGACCGTGATTGTGCGTGGCTACGATCGCCGTCATCGTTTAATGCGTGGTCGGCAAACCCAGACTTTTATTCAGATGAAAGATAGTGAGATTGCTAGCAAAATCGCTAGTGTCGTGCAGCTCACACCTAAGGTGAAAGACACGGGGGTAAAACTGGACTATGTGTTGCAGCACAACCAGACTCATCTGGAATTCCTACAGGAACGCGCCCAGCGCATTGGTTATGAAGTGGTGGTAGAGGACAAGACGCTGTATTTCCGACCCCATCAAAATACTGACAGCCCAGTATTAACCCTGGATCTTGACCAGACTGACTTGATGCAATTCTACCCTCGTCTGACGACCTTGCCAGAAGTTGGACAGGTAAATGTGCGCGGTTGGAATCCAAAGGAAAAAGCAGAGATTGTTGGGCAGGCAAAAGCTGGTAATGAGGGTACCACTATGGGTGGCTCGAAGACTGGACCGATGGCTGCTAATAATACCTTTGGTTCCTCTATTAACACTAGCGTGAATAGACCTGTATTCAGCAAGGCTGAAGCCGATCAAATCGCCTTAGGGTATTTAAAAGACATGGCACTGGAATACATCACTGGTGAGGGAACCAGCATCGGGCGCACGGATCTGCGAGCGGGTAAAGTCATCAAGATCCAAGGCATTGGTCAACGCTTTAGTGGCAACTACTATGTGACTTCAACCACCCACACTTATTTGCCAAGACAAGGCTATCGCACTCGCTTTACTGTCAGGAGAAATGCAACATGATTGACGTGAGCTTACTGGCAAGTCTGTTATCTAGCCATCCCCAAGATGGTAGTCGCTTTTACGGAGTAACCGTAGGTATTGTTACTAATAACAAAGATCCTGAGGGGTTTGGGCGGGTAAAAGTTCGCTTCCCTTGGCTGTCGCCGGAAGATGAAAGCCACTGGGCTAGGATACTGACTCCTATGGCTGGCAATAATCGGGGGCTTTATTTCTTACCGGAAGTGGAAGATGAAGTATTGGTTGCCTTTGAACACGGGTTAGCAGAATTTCCCTACATCTTAGGGGGGCTGTGGAACGGCAAGGATAAGCAGCCTGAAAACAACAATGATGGTCAGAATAACAGGCGAGTTATCAAATCACGCAGCGGTCACATTATCCGCCTGGATGACACAAAGGGAAAGGAGAAAATCGAGGTTATTGACAAATCAGGCAATAACAGTATTGTCATCAGTACGGCTGACAATAGTATTACCATTACTGCCGATGCCGATATCACCATTAAGTCCAGCAAGGGTAAGCTAACACTTAGTGGCAACGGCGTCGAAATTAGCTCCAAGGCAGCGGTCAATATTGAAGCCAAACAAAATATGAACCTGAAAGCAGGTCCTCAATTAAATATTAAGGGGTCGTTAGTGAATATCAATTAGTAATTGGTGGATGACAGGGAGTGCTGTTATGAGTGGTAAGTTTCTGGGTGTGGGTTGGGAGTTTCCAGTCGGACTGGACAAGAATAAGAAAATCAAAATAGCCCATTACGAAGAGAGCATCCGTAAGGCGATCTGGATGATTTTGGGCACGGCTCCCAGAGAACGGGTCATGCGTCCCGACTTTGGCTGTGGTATCCACAATTTAGTTTTTGCGGTCAATAGCGCAGGGACGGCAACTCGGGTTGAAAGTGAGGTTCGCGATGCTCTGATCTTGTGGGAACCCCGGATCGATCTCGAAAAAGTAACTGCTTACCCTGACCCGAATCGACCTTATGTCCTGCTAATCTCGATCGATTACCGGGTTCGTGTCACCAACAACCAATTCAACATGGTTTATCCGTTCTATCTGGAATATCAAGGTTTATGAAAGTTCCGGAGATTGATAAGCGCAGCAAAGAAGATATTGTCGATCGCACTCAAGCCTTAGTTGAGGATTTCACCAGCGAGGTTAAGCCGACTCTCGAAGCACTAACAGATCGTATCCTCGATCAAGACATTATTGACCCGGAGTTGGGTGAGATTATTGCTAATCGTGGAGATTGTATAGACGAAAAGAAGGCTGAGCGGATTAGTGGCATTGAGAGCCTGAGTCGGGTAAAGGTGAAGCCCTGGAAGGCATCTGAAGATAAGGCATCTGAACATAGCGATGCTAGTTCGGCGCTGATCCATATCTTTGCGCGGATGGTCGAACTGACGAGCAGGCGTCTCAACAAAGCCCCAGAGAAAAATTTCCTAGCTTTTCTCGACCTGATCGGTACTGAGATTCTGCCACCCCAACCCGCCCGAGTGCCATTAACGTTTCATTTGGCAACTGGCAGCCCCAGTGATGTTGTTGTTCCTGCTCATACTCCAGCAGCAGCTCCCCCAGCAGAAGGGGAGACCGAAGAAACCGTTTTCGAGACTGATAGTGAGCTGGTTGTCACCTCAGCCCAACTTACTTCTGTGTTCGTGCGCGATCGCTACGCCGATCGATATGCTGACTATACAGAGGAAGCATTGGATGTGGGGGATAAGAGCTTTCCAGCTTTCAGTGGCGATCGCCCCATTGCACACATCCTATATTTAGCTTGCGATGATTTTTTTACATTGCCCGACTCCAAGACGGTAACTCTGGCAATTTACTCACCTGACGCAGCTCGACTGGCAGCGCTGCCTATCACTTGGTACTACTGGGATAGCAGTAATATTATCAAGGGCTTAACTGTTAAATTTACTTCTCATGCTGCTCAGGTAGAGGTAGCACCCGGAATTGCTGTAGATGCTCAAGGTCAGAAAATCGAGTTCTCTAGCATCCAGACAGTAGATCTGAGTAAATACAAAGGCTCGATAGTATTTTTGGTTGTCTCCTACAGGAAAAAAAGTTCAGTTATCTCAATCTTGGCTGAAGCAGAAGCCAGTAATTATCCGGCAGAAACCTATATTCGGCTGGCTCGCCTGAGGATAGACACTGAAGGTCAGGTTAGCAATTTTGTTACTTCTTCAGTCTCAACAAGTGACCAATGGCAAGTAACAATCGCTGATTTGCCAGTTCCCGCAGTTCACACTATCAATGGCAAAGAGGCGGCGTGGTTAGAGGCTCGGCTAGAAGTTCCAGATGGCTCGCAGGCATCACAATTCCTAACGCCCAACAAATTACCACGCATTAACTATTGTGTGGTCACGGTCAACGTCAAGCAGAGTGGCTTAGCCCCTAACCTTGGGTTCACTAACGTCCTGCCCCTAGACCTTAGCAAGGATTTCTATCCTTTTGGTGAGAAACCGAGTTTCAATGACACTCTATATCTGAGCAGTCAGAAAGCCTTTTCCAGACCAGGAAGCAGGGTGAGGTTAAACGTAAAACTGACTGAGCCTCTACCGTTACCCATCAACCCTTCACCTGACTTAGAGATTGCGTGGGAAGTGTGGGACGGTCGTGTCTGGCAGCTAGTAGGAAAGTCAGTTCCTAATAATTCCCAGAGTAATCCTGGCTTCATCGATACGACTCAAGCTTTTACTAAAAGCGGCGGGGTAGAATTCACCCTACCCTCAGAGATGGGAGCGGGCACGGTCAATGGAGAGACTAATTACTGGGTTCGCGCTCGGATTGTCAAAGGTAACTATGACACAGGAGCAGCGTTTGGTCAGACAGATACATATAGCATACTTACTGAAAATAGTCAAGACACCGATCCGAACGAGAGAAAAATAATTAAGGTTAATAGCGTCCGAGGCTTCTTACCTGGCGATCGCATTTTCATTGCTTCAAGTAGTGAGGACCAGAAAGAGGCTGAGATTGAGACTATTAATTGGACAGAAAATAAATTCACTATTAGAGAAGCTCTTACAAATAATTATCCCACGGGCACCAGTGTGATGCTCCAGCGCAACGCAAGCTTTGGGCCGCCATCGATCGCGTCGCTAACCCTAAGCTACGAGTACGAGCAGAGTGGTTCTCTGTCTGCTTGTCAGACTTACAATGACTTCACCTACGCTGAGTGTACAGCCGAAGCTACAGCAGGTGGCTCTGGGTTTCAACCCTTTACTTCAACCAATGATGAGAAACCAAGCCTTTACCTGGGCTTTGACCAAGCTTTCTCAAACCGTCCCGTCACACTTTACGTCAGTTTAGATCCAATACGTTACCAGCATGGCCTGAATAGGCAAGACCTAGTTAAAAACCCAGCCCTAATCATTTGGGAATATTTCAGTTCCTCTTCCTCTGATTGGAGTCCTCTCAGGGTTCAGGACGAAACCCATGCTTTTACTCGACGAGGCTTGATAACATTCATTGCTCCGCCTGATTTTCAACAAAGCCTAGAATTTGGTCGCAGCGGCTATTGGCTGCGAGTCCGCCGGGAACAGGAGAAATTCCCCGCGCAGCCGCGCCTGCGACACCTGCTGCTCAACACCACTTGGGCTACTCAGGTAACAACGCTCAAAAACGAAATCCTGGGGTCTAGTAACGGTCAACAAAATCAAGTCTTCCGCACGACGAAAGCACCAGTATTAGAGGGGCAGCAGATTGAAGTGCTAGAGAAGCAGATGCCTTCATCCGCACAACAGAAAAAGATAAAAGACCTAGAGGGTGAGGATGCCCTAACACAGAACCTGGATGATATGGGTCAGCTCCAAAGCGTGTGGGTGCGGTGGCATCAAGTGCCAAATTTCTACACTTCACAGACATGGGATCGCCACTATGTCCTCGATCGCCTAACTGGAGAAGTGCGTTTTGGTGACAATCAGCAGGGAATGGTGCCGCCTCACGGTCGCCACAATATTCGTGCGACTTACCGGACTGGCGGCGGTCAACGCGGCAACCAACCAGCAGGAACGATTATCCAGCTCAAGTCAACAGTACCCTACGTAGACCGAGTCACGAACTATGAAGCAGCGGGGGGCGGTGCTGAGGCAGAGACTCTAGAGGCTGTCAAAGAACGGGGTCCCAAGGTACTGCGTCATCGTCACAGAGCAGTAACCGCTCAGGACTTTGAAGACTTGGCGCAGGAAGCCTCCCCTGGTGTTGCCCGAGCTAAAGCGATAACTCCCCACAGTAGCAATGGTGTCGGTCAGGTCGAGCTGATTATTGTACCTCTTAGCAATGACCCTACGCCTACCCCTAGCTTGGATCTCCTGGAGAGGGTTGAAGATTATATTCGCCCTCGCTGTGCGCCTACCCTTGAGTTGCGAACCTCTGGTCCGGATTGGGTTGAAATTACTGTCGAAGCGAAGGTTGTGCCTCGTTCTTTGTCATTGGCAACCAACCTCGAGGTAACTGTAATGAATGCCTTACAAAGCTTTCTCCACCCTCTGACTGGGGGTTGGGACGGACGGGGATGGGTCTTTGGTCGCAAACCCCACAAGTCAGATTTCTATAATTTGCTCGAATCCATTGAGGGTGTAGAGTATGTCGAAACGCTGTCTGTAGAGGAACAAAGAGAAAAGGTACCCCCAGAGCGCCAAGATTGTTTCCTGGTCTCATGTGGACACCATAGCATTAGCATCATTCGACCAGCGCAGGAAGGAGAGTGAGTATGACATTACCCAAGCCGAATCTGGACGATCGCACTTACGACGAACTCGTAGAAGAGGCTCGCTCTCTGATTCCGCACTTCTATCCGGAGTGGACAAACCACAACCCAACCGATCCAGGCATTATCCTGATTGAACTCTTGGCTTGGTTGACAGAGATGAAGCTCTATCAAATCAACCGGGTATCAGATCGGAACTTGGTCACCTTTCTCAAGTTGCTCAATGGCCCCAATTGGAGGTTTAAGGACGATGAGCGCGTCGAGGCATTGGTTGAGAACGGGGATAGTGAGCTAGTTCAGCAACAACAAACCAAAACTTTGCAAGCCGCTACTCGGGAAACGCTCTTAAATCTCAACGAATGCTATCGAGCAACCACTTGTAAGGATTTTGAGTACCTGGCTACTCACAAATGGAACGATACTCCACAGGCAAGCGGCTTGGGTGCCGTCAAGCGATCGCACTGCATTCCCCTGCGTAATCTATCTCTTGCAGACCCTGCGGCACGAAAGGCGATCGCGCCGGGACAAGTCAGCCTGATTATAGTGCCTGATATCACCCCCAACAGTGAAACGCCCCATCCCACAAAAGCTCTACGCCAAGCTCTATGGGACTATCTGGACGAGCGGCGTTTGTTAACCATGCGTCACCATGTGGTGGGACCGCGTTATGTCTGTGTCTATATCATCGCAAGGTTATTCTTACAGGAAGGCGTATTGCCAAACAACGTTCGGGTTCAAGCTGAAAAAGATGTTCGCAAGTTTTTCCATCCCTTAACTGGTGGACAGGATGGTAAAGGTTGGCCCTTTGGGCGAGATGTCTACGTGTCTGAGGTGTATCAAGTGTTGGAGAAAGTGCGGGGAGTGGACTACGTAGAGGCAGTTAGGTTAACTACAGACGAATCTCAGCGGATGAACCGCTCTCAAAACGGCACTCTGATGAGCATCACTCTTCATCCGGATGAGTTGGTGGCTGTGAAGTTAGACGAGAACTCTTTTGAATTGAGGACAGTTTCTTAACGGCACGCAGCACAAAAATCAGGGAGTATCCAACACCAGCATGGCTATTAACATCCCACCTACGCAGGTAAGCAGCTATTTACAATATCTGCCAGCTATCTTTCAAGAAGACGTTGATGAATACGGAGTCAACTTTCTCGGTCGCTTCTTGCTGGCTTTCGAGAAAATATTGAGCGGGTTAGGGGATGTTGATGAGCCTGGAATTGAGGAGATTCTAGACGGCATTATCGACCCGCTCGACCAGGAGTTGCTCTTGGCTGGTATCCACCGCTACTTTGACCCTGGACCCGGCTTACCCGACCAGCACAGAGCGCCATCGGAATTTTTAGAATGGTTGGCGAGTTGGGTCGCACTCAGCCTGCGGGAGGATTGGGATGAAGAAGACAAGCGTCGCTTTATTAGCAATGCCGTGCTGCTGTACCAAAAGCGTGGTACCAAAGCTGGCTTAAGAGAGATACTCAGCACTTATATCAGTCCGGTTGTTGAGGTTGATGAGTTTAATCAACCCTTACAAGTAGGCAAAACCTGCACTGTGGGGGTGGATACCCTAATCGGCGGTGGCCCATCTCATTACTTCTTGATCAAAACCTTTCTCGCTATATCGGGCAAAGATGCCTTTAAAACCCTCACGCAAAAACAAAAGCTGGCGAGGGCGATTGTTGACCAAGAGAAACCAGCCCACACGGGCTATGACTTCGGTCTTCAAGTCCCGTTGATGCAAATCGGAGTGCGATCGACGGTGGGGGAAGACACTATACTTGCATCCCAAGCTTACGAAGTTGAAGCTATGCAGATTGGAGAATACTCAAGCGTTGGCGTGGATACCCTACTGGGGACGCTAATACTGGGAACGATCATCAGTTAAAACAAAGGGAGCCTACTATGACAGACCATCATGATGTGGAAAAAAGACTGCGTTATTTTAACGGCCAGTTTTTGAATAACCATGACTTTATAGACGAACAGAAATACCACATCGACCGACAGCGACGGCACAATCGACTGCTCCACACCCCTGGCATTGCTGAAGGTCTGGAAGTTACAGCCGATTGCGGCGCACAGCATGTAGAAGTAAGCCCCGGTACTGCCATAGATTCCAAAGGTCGGCAGATTGTTTTAACTAAAAAGGAAGAGAAGAGACTCTATACCCGTTGTGGGAAAGTGTTCGTCGCTATCTCCTATCACCAAGAGGAATCAGACCCCGCTACAGTCGGTGCAAAAGGGGAGACGCGCTGGCACGAACAACCCAAGATTGAAATCGTTGAAGATAGGGACGCTCTCCAGAGCACAATGATTGTGTTGGCACGGCTAGAAATAGACGGTGACGGCAGAATTAGATCGCATGATTTCCACGTTCGCAATCGGGCTGGCGTTCGCATCAGTCCTGAGATAGAACTCCGGAATCTAACGTTCGCTAGGAAGGACGTGCATTGCAGTTGCTGGCCAGCTCTTCATTTTGGTGCTGCCCACCGCATCGATCTTAAGGGGAATCTCTTCATCAGCGAACGCCTTGGCATTGGTGTGAATAATCCCAAAAATAGCTTGGATGTAAATGGCGGAGCAGTTATTGGTACAAAGTTCTGCGAAAGACAAATAGCCCCAACAAACGGTCTTCTAATCGAAGGCAAAGTCGGTATTGGGAATAATAGCCCAAGAGCGAGCTTGGAAGTTACGGGTGAAACGAAGAATGAAAATTATTCTGCGCTCGATGTTACCGACTGTGATGGGAAGAGTCTTTTGTCGGTCAGAAATAATGGCAACATTGGCATCGGAACGACACGACCTGGTGATAAGTTACACGTTAGTGGTGGGAATATCCAGCTCGATCGTGATAGTGAATTATTCTTTGCCGATAACGGACAAATTAGGAGCTTAGACGATAACCATAGGATTGTGTTTAACTCCTCGCAAGACAAGATGGAGTTGAGGGAAAAAGGTGATTTAATCTTTTCACCTGGAGTCACCGATGGAACGCAAACCCCAAAGGTTGTGATGTTGGCAAACGGCAACGTTGGCATTGGGAATACCGCTCCAACTGTGAAGTTGCAGGTTGAAGGCGAAATCCGCGCTACTAATCTTGGCGGCCCAGGTAGTGATTATGCCGAGTGGCTGCCTAAGCTTCAGGAAGACGAAGTTATTCAAGAAGGCGATATTGCTGGAGTTGTTGGAGGTCAAATTAGTAAGAAAACTGACGGAGTTCACGCTCTGATGGTAGTTAGTTCTCAGCCAATTATTGTTGGGAATATGCCGAGTCAGGAAAAAAAACATTTATATGAAAAAGTGGCCTTTATGGGTCAGGTGCGGGTTAAGGTTAGAGGTAAGGTACAGGCAGGAGATTATATTGTTCCCTCAGGATTAAATGATGGAATTGGTATAGCAGTATCCACAAAAAAGCTCAATCCTGCTGTCCACGCTCAAATCGTTGGAACGGCTTGGGAATCTTCCCAAGAGGAAGGGGTGAAGCGAGTTAATGTATTAGTGGGTCTTCAATCCAGTTATTCTTGGCTGGGGGAATGGCTGACTTCAATACAGGAACAGCTTGCAGAAATTGAGGCGATTAAAAGGGAATTTGAATCGGTAAAGAATATCCCAGAGTTGAAGGGGGTTCGGGAGCAAAAAGCGGAAATTGAAGCGCTTAAAATTGAACTTGATTCGGTGAAGAATAACCTGCAACTGGATGCTATCCAGACTCAAAAAGCGGAAATTGAAGCGCTCAAATCTGGACTGGATGCTATCCAGACTCAAAAAGCGGAAATTGAAGCACTTAAATCTGAACTGGATGCGGTGAAGAATAACCCGCAACTGGATGCTATCCAGACTCAAAAAGCGGAAATTGAAGCACTTAAATCTGAACTGGATGCGGTGAAGAATAACCCGCAACTGGATGCTATCCAGACTCAAAAAGCGGAAATTGAAGCACTTAAATCTGAACTAGACTCGGTGAAGAATAAACCAGAGCTGAGGGCTGTTCGGATTCATCAAGCGGAGATTAAAACGCTCAAATCTGAACTAGATTCAGTTAAGAATAACCCGGAACTGAGTGCTATCCGAACACAACTAGCAGAAATTGAAGCTTTAAAAACTGAGCTGAATTCGGTAAAGAATAACCCGGAACTGAGTGCTATCCGGACTCAACTAGCAGAAATTGAAGCTCTGAAAACTGAACTGGATTCAGTTAAGAATAACCCGGAACTGAGTGCTATTCGGACTCAACAAGCAGAAATTGAAACACTTAAAGCTGAACTGGACTCGGTGAAGAATAATCCGGAACTGAGTGCTATTCGGACTCAACTAGCAGAAATTGAAACACTTAAAGCTGAACTGGACTCGGTGAAGAATAACCCAGAACTCAAGACTATCCAAACTC
>CBKWLJ010000085.1:0-22634 GCA_966675205.1 uncultured bacterium | reverse complement strand
TTATCGACTAAGTTAACGTTGATAGAGGCAAAATAGAGAGGCTATTAAACGTGAAGGCATCGGAAACCAAGCTCCGTGAATTGCTGGAAGGCGGTAAGCAGTTCCAAATTCCGCTCTTTCAAAGACCTTACTCATGGTCAAAGAAGGAATGGAAGGCTCTCTGGGAAGACATCATGGAGATATACCACGAGCATGAAGACAACCACTTCTTGGGGCCAATTGTGACTCAGGCAGTACCTGGTACACCAGATGGAATTTCTCCATTTCTTCTGATTGACGGGCAGCAACGCCTCACCACACTTTCCTTGCTTTTGGCTGCGCTACGAGAACACTTGAAAGAACAGGACTCTGAATCCGCAGCAGAATTACAAGAACTGTATTTAATTAATAGATATAAAAAAGGTGATACTCATTATAAAATTTTACCGACTCAGGCTGACCAAGAAGTTTATCAGAAAGTTGTTGAAGGTCAAATCAATGGAAGCACAAGCCTAATATACGAAACCTTTAAGTTTTTTGGGAATCAACTAAAAAATGGTGGCGTGGAGGAGGATAACGCCCCTATCGATCTAGCAAAATTTAAAAATGTGGTTCTGGAGAAGCTAACGTTAGTCAGCATCACGTTGGACGACAAAGACAATCCATACATTATTTTTGAAAGCTTAAATCATAAAGGCGCACCGCTCACTCAGGCTGATTTGCTACGTAACTACTTTTTTATGAAGCTGAGTGATAAAGAAAAAAGAGAAGAAAGTTACGAAAAAATATGGTTGCCACTACAAGATCAGTTTAAAGTTCATGCAGGTGATGATCAATACTTAAAAGAACTCACTAGAGCCTTTTGGTGTTACCTACGTACAGATGGTGGAAACATCAGCCAGGACAAAACTTACCAGACGCTCAAAGGACGCCTTGATCAAATCGATATAAAGAAAAACCCAGGTGAAGTTCTATTTGAACTAGAGAAATTTTCTCAGTTTGCTAAGTATTATATACGCATCTGTTTCCCTGAAAAAACAGAACCGAACTCTCTTTTGCAGCGTGGGTTTAAACGGCTGAAAATATTAGAACTCAAAAATTGTCATCCTCTTATGCTCAACCTTTATAGAGATTATGAAGAAAACCAACTCTCTTTGAAAGAATTTGAGCAAGCGCTACGTCATGTAGAGTCTTACTACGTGCGTCGTATACTGGCAGACTTGACTTCTGTTCAAATGAACAAAGTCTTTAACGAATTGTATAAAAGAGCCAAGGAGCGCTTGGAGAAGGAAAACCTCAATGGTTTTGCCAGTGCCTTACGAGAAGAGCTTAAGAATTGGCCGAATAAAAGCAAGTCTTACATCTGGCCTGATGATGACGTGTTTCGCAGGAGTATCATTGAAAACAGTGTGAAAATTGACAGGAGTAGGGTAAAGCTATTATTGGCAAGTTTGGCGGAACCCCTAACTAAGTTTCAGGTGAAAACCGATGACCTCACCTTGGAACACATCATGCCCCAGACGTTAACTGATGAGTGGCGAATCCTGCTAGGAGCTAATGCTGAAGAAGTACACAAGCGCTGGCTTAACACGCTAGGTAACTTGACGCTTACTCCTCTCTCTTACAATTGTGAGATGTCTAACAATTCTTTTAGTGAGAAATTATCATACCTGCGAACTAGCGCCCTTACCTTGGACAATCAGTACTTTAAAAATGTGCAGACATGGAACGTGGAAGAGATTCAACGCCGTGGTGAATATTTAGCTGACATTGCCCTTAAGGTTTGGTCGCGATAGGGAATCGATATTGTCAGCCTTAAGGGTTCAAAAAAAAGGTTACTTGGTTGCGATCGCGTTTTACTTCAAAGGTGCGATCTCAATGGTGGTATTACTCCCGCCTCGCGCTTGAATGGATGTGTGAAGCGTAGCGATCGCCTCTTTCATCCTTCTACTTTTAGCCCACAGCATAGTCACTCATTTCACGCATAAAAGGAGGATGAAACCCTAGCACAATATCTTGTTTTGGTACGCCCAAATAGACTAAATCTGCCGCAATATCATGCTCCGTTGAATTGTAAAAAATCCAGATTTTCTCATGGCGAATATCAAGATGCATTATACAATGATGCACCCAGCGCTTATGCTGCCAACCCAGATGCACAATTTGATAGTGATTTCGCTGCGTATCAAAAATAGTTTCGACCTCAATCTCACCATAAGCTGGCTTACTTTCTGCATACCCCATCAACAATTGCTGCACAATTTGCTGATAGTTCGTTAATTTATCCGTCACTCCTTCCATAGTGAAATTTGCTCCATTTCAATATCGAATTTGCATACTTTGGACGGGCTTTCCGGCTCATCCCACACGATAATAGGCTAAACACCAACTTGTAAGTTAAAGTAAGGGCAGCTTACTAAACCGAAGGGATCAGCATGAACTCCTCACAATGCGATCGCTCTTACCTTACGGTTGAATGGATGTGTGAAGCGTAGCGATCGCCTAACTCAAATCGCCCATAATAAAATTAACCCAGTTGGCGATCGCATTTCCGATGGAAAGTCTGACTTTAAATGTACCCCCTGCTGTAGGCCTGACAGACGAGCAGTTTTATCAACTGTGTATAGCTAACCAAGAATGGCGATTTGAGCTAACGGCCCAAGGAGAACTAATTATTATGCCTCCAACGGGTGGCGAAAGCGGCATCAGCAATGCGGGTTTGACGGCTAAACTTTACAATTGGAATGAGCAAACCCGGTTGGGAAAAGTCTTTGACTCCTCCACAGAATTCCGATTACCCAATGGTGCCAAGCGTTCCCCCGATGCTTCCTGGGTGAGATTAGAACGATGGCAAGCCTTATCCCCTGAGGATAGGAAGCGCTTTCCTCCCTTGTGTCCAGACTTTGTGATTGAATTTCGTTCTGAAACAGATTCTTTGAAAGAATTACGTGCCAAAATGCAAGAGTGCCAAGCTAATGGTGCTCGCTTGGGTTGGTTGATTGACCCCCAAACGCCTTTAGTTGAAATTTATCGGTCTTCAAGGAATGTAGAAACGATCAACTTTTCCTTTGATGCACCACCAACACTTTCTGGCGAAGAGGTGTTGCCTGAATTTGTCCTCGATTTAACCCCCATCCTCAATCCTTAAAGGGGAAAGCTGTTAAGTTTTTGCGCTTCCATATCACGGCAAACTGTGATCAAAAATTCTCTCCCCTTTTTAAGGTAGGGCTAATTCATTCTCTCCAAACCCGCCAGGGAATCAATTCCCTGGCTTATAGCCAAAGTCGGTTGAAACCGACTGCAAGAGATAGAGATCTCTTAGTCCATTTCAATGGACTTGATCTATTAGCCCGGAGTTTAAACTCCGGGCGGTTTGGAGGAAAACGAATCAACCCTGCCTTTTTAAGGGGGGCTGGGGGGATCTGAACTCCCCAGGATGCGATCGCACTTTCATCTATCCCACATCATCTAGCTTGGGAGGTTCCAGTACCAGTACTGAAGGCACCCGTGTTGGTTCGGCTAAACGCAAAAGCTCATAACCGATACCTGCTAAACCTGTCATCAATCCCGGTGTTTCCACCCCCAACGGTACACCACAGAGCCAACCCCGTTGATGGATGCTTTCCACAATGATGCTCGACAGGCGATTTACCTGCTCATGCCACTGCGGCTCATTAAGAATGATACTCGCTTGCAAGAGCAATTCTAAATTACCCAGATCGCCATGACACAAGGAGTGATTCATCCCGAATCCTTGGGCAAGGGTTGTTTTCAGCGCTGTGGCAATTTCTCCCCGCAGTTCGGCATCGTCAAGGTATGCCAAAGCACGTAACCGAGCCAGTCCAATTCCTGCGGCACCATGACACCAAGCTGTCATCACGCTCACCTTACCTTGACTCCCCGTGCGGATGGTATTCTCCAACTCGCGCAAATCGGGCCAATTTCGAGCTTCGACGGAAAAGAGACTACGCTCGTATGCGATCGCATTCAATGCGGTTCGTTGAAAACGCTCCTCACCTGTTACCACCGCTAATTCCAGCAATGCCCATGCCATGCCAGCAGCACCGTGAGAAAATCCTGCCAGTGCTTTGTTCCCCATTGTTGTGGCAATCCAACCCAATCCTTGTGCCATCGGTTGAGCATGAGCGATGAGATGATTGCCGCATTGAATCGCTGCTGTGAGCGTATCTGGGGAGGGGGAACAGCGATAGAGGCTGAGTAAACTGCCAATACATCCCGCCGCACCCCCGATTACGTCGAATTGTTCGTCTTTTTCAATGCATTCTGGCAACAGCGCCACAAATTCTTCTGCCTTGGCTAATAAATCCGGTTGCTGCCACAACTGACTGCAATGGGTAAGGGTATAAATGATTGCGCCCCAACCTGTAAAACCTCCAATTGCCGTCAGGAAAGATTTGGCATCTTCTACCTGACGCACGAGGTAGGAAAGCGCAGCTTGTGCGAGGTTAGTGTAACGTGGTTCTTGAGCGATCGCACCAAGATACGCCAGAAACAAAGTAATCCCCAATCGACCATCATATAGGTCAATTCCTAACGGTAAAAGAGACCAGTAACGTTCATTAATCAGCGTTAAACCCAGCCAATTCACCTCCTCCTCACCCCGTAGCGCCAACGTCTCCAAGCGATCGCCAATTTTGCAAGCCTCGGCTAGTAACTGTTCCCGATTGGCAGAGAGTTGCGTTTCCGTTAGGGGATAGGTGGGCCATCCTGCCCGATCGCCATCCATTGATAAAGTAGTTAGGGAAGCTCGTATAAACCACAGTTGCCGCGCTAAATCCTCCTCACTCAACTGCTGAAGGCGACGTTGCACTAAAACCATACCCGGTTCTGCAAAAAAATCAGCAATCCGCTGGTTCGTACTGCTCCATAAATCGCGAGAGGTGGGGCGTGTGGTAAACATGGGAATATCCCCCTGCCATAAATCATCTCGCTCCGCAGGAATCACAGGTATCAAATCATCACGATAGGGAACTTCTTGCCAGAGGCGATCGAAAAAGCGATCGCGATCGAGAGCGACACGCAACAAATCGGGATGAAAGCTTTCCTGTAACAATAACGCATACCTGCGAGTGGGACGCAGGATAACGCGCACTTCATCCTCAGCAAACCGAGCTAACCATCCATCCTCACCCAACAATTCCTCCCGATAATTGAGGAGTAACTGATAAATAGTAGTAAATCCAGTTGCGATCGCTTCGGTGTAATCTAGGACATTAACATCGGTTTCATTAATACTCGGTCGATTTTGCCCTCCTGGCATCACCATCCGTTGACGAGTAAACCGCATCTCATCGGTTCCCACTCCCGCCCAAGACGGTACAGGATTCGGTGAAATTTGACCGGCTACAGCCCCCAACCCACTGATATCAACGCCTTCCGATTCCGCATTCGCCCAGACGCGTTGCGGCAGTAATCCCACCCGTAAAACCGAGTAAGCCATCGTCTGACTCACCGCTAACATCGAACCTTGGTTGTTCACTTCCCCACTGTAGGGATGAAACAGAGATTCTAAGTCGATGAGAACGGGGTGTTCTCCTGCCGCGATTAAATTTTCAAAGTGGAAATCCGTCGCTTCAATGGCATAAAGCAAGGCTAAGTAGCCCCCCTGCCGCTGATAAAAACGCTCTACTTCTTCTGGGGAATGGCAAGGTTGGGCGGAAACAAACTCAACCCATCCATAGGTAGTGCGATCGATTACTTTCAACGTGCGGAAGGGGGGATGGTTGCCGCGTTCATTCAGCCAAGTGAGGAGTTCCTGAAAATGCACGTCCACTGCTAGAGATTTAGGCTTATAAACCACCTTAAAACCAGAACTAAAGGTAGCAACGATGACAGAACGCCCCCCCCGATGCTTGTCTCCTGCACTGCTATCAATCTGTACGAGGACACCCGGATTATTTTCTGGAGTTAAGGTGGTACGGATGGCATCCCAGTCGGCACACAAGTGTTGGAGAAATTCTAAGCTAAAGTTCACCCAGCGATCGGTACAAATCACTAATTGCCGTGCCAGAACTGGGTACTCTTGTAATAAAGAGAGGGCAACATCGCGATCGTGTAGGCGTTGTAAAAAGCTGAAAAATCGCTCTTCTGAAGTATTACCTTGCAATTGTCCTTGCAGACGAGCCACGTTGAGTTCCAATACCATGGTGCGGCTTAACCTCCACAGCAATTGACCTGCCAAATTGGCAAACATTAATCCTACTACTGTGTTAGGGTCAAAAGGTAAATCAGATTGTCTTTGAATCAATCCTTGAACTTCTTCATGGATGCGATTCAATCCTTGTTTAATTAGCGGTTCTATAGCATATAAAAATCCGACTTCCTTTTGCTTTTCTATCTGCTCTGAAGAAAAGAGCAAATTAGCATTTGTCGTAGTGGGAGAAAAAAATGCCTGTACTAGCTGATCTAACCAAGGCGGGACATCCAAACAACGCTTTTTTAAAGCCTCAATGGGTTCACCGAGGAGGTAAAGCAATTCCTCCTCAGTGATTTTATCCATTGCCAAACGTTGCCCAAAATAAGAAGCAATTGTAAAAGGAGTTTGTGACTGCCATTTTTGCAGTTTATTCCTGGCTAAATCAGTATGAATTGCTCCATTTTCTGTCTGACCATGAACCTTATTAAGAGAAGCAATACGTTCTTTTAATGTGAGTGTTTTATACCAATTGGATGATAGGGATTTGGATGAATTCATATTTGCACATCTCCTCTAAAATCACTTCTGATAGTATTAAATTATTGACTTGAAAATTTATCAATCTATCTTTATTGAATTTCACATATTGATTTGATACAAAAAGCGAGGTGTTAAAAAATATTTTTCAAATTGATTTAAGATTCAATAATAGATATCATTAAATGAATTCTAAGCCCTGAGGAAGAAAGAACGAATCAGAATTATCCTTGTTTTTGGGGTGCATTTGATGACATCAATTTAACAGTTTTTGCCCGTTCAAATTGTCAACTATAAAGGAGAAAATCATGTCACCCATTGATATCATTCGTGCTTGGAAAGATGAAGAATATCGTGCGACACTGAGTGAAGGTGAGCTAGCACAGTTACCAGAAAATCCTGCTGGACTGATTGAACTAACAGATATTGATCACTTGGAACTTGCAGATAATCAGATAGCAGGAGTGGCTGGTGGAGAAGATTTAAGGGTTCGACCCACACCGCCGATCGCAGTCAGTATGTGGAAATGCTATGGCTCGTTTTACAAATGTGGGGGAGGAGGAGGCTCAGCATATGATGCTTGTCCTTCTGTTCTGATTACGGCATGTGGAGGAGGAGGTTCAGCCGTTGATGCTTGTCCTTCTGCTCTAGGTTGCACGTATGTGGGATGTTCACCACAAACAGCGGATAGTTGCGGTATAGTCGCTTGCCTGTGATATCAAGTCCGGGTAAATACTTCTCATATCTGTCAAGCTGTTCATGGTTCATGGTTCATGGTTCATGGGTAATTGCCTTCTTGCTATGAACTATGAACAGAAAACGGCAGGCTATAAACGAAGTGATGACGCGGACATGATATGACACAAGCAGGCTGAAGTTTCTCGAACTTCAAGCGCTAATCCAGTAGAGGCAGTGTTTTGGTGCCTGCCCTAACCCTGGCAGAGCAACCACCCGATGCTCTCGTTCCCAGGCTGAAGCCTGCGAATGAAAATATAGAGGCTCTGCCTCTAGTAGTCCACCACAGTCACTTTGACGGGTGAAAATTCTCCGCGTCTCCCCGTCTCCGCGTCCCCGCGTCCGTCCTAACCCGTCAATTTTGGGTTGGTCGAGTACTAGTTAATTAACCCCGGATTTGCTATTAATCGATAGCAGCTTGAGAATTCTGACAAGACGGAGCAGTTAACCCAGAACTTGTTGGCATAACATTAGTCGGTTGCGCTGTCAGAATCACTTTTCCATCCGCACCAATCATCCACCCTTGAGCTTCCACAAACCTCGAAGCGACAGCAGGTTTCACTCCTAACTCCTCACGCACCACTGGCTCAGTCATGTGTTGAGCAGGAAGACGTAAATCTTGCCACACTGTATCTGTTGCGATCGCATCACCAGGACTCGGTGGCAACCCCCCCCGTCCGGTAATGATAAATTCACTTAACTGGCTAGCTGTTGCGCCTCCACCCCCTGAACAGGTTTGAGCGATTAGCGTTGAAGCGTCAACGACATCGGCAGGCAAGTTCACTAGCCCTTGGCTGGGGTCAACATCGGGTGTAATGAGTTGTATAGTGCCACTAACACCGTACTCAGAACTAGCGGTGATATCGCTCCGTAACGTTGGGCGATCGCGAGGTTCAATCCCAAAAATACCTTGAGCTGCAATTTGCACACGTCCCCCCTTGCCTGTAAACGCATTCGCAGCGATGTCGCTATTTTCTGAAGGGATGGCAATTAAGAACTTTGTATTGATATCGATATTGCCGCCATCTCCACCTGCTTGTGCCGTTCCTGCGGTAGTCGATATCCGACTGTTGTTGCGTAACACCAATAAATCCTGTACTTGTAGCCGAATATTACCCCCTTGAGCGGATGCCGTTTCTGCTGCGATCGCACCTTGGTTTTCCAGATCAATTGAGCCTGCTGTAATCTCCAAGTTACCGGCATTTCCCGATGCAATCCCACTCACTGTAACTTGAGCCTGATCTCGAACAACCAACTTTTCTGTCGTAATTGTCAAGCTTCCCGCATCACCACTCCCACGAGTCCGCGCCAACAACCCGCTGGTATTCTTCCCACTAGGCGATGCGCCGCTCAGTTCTACCAAATCAGAGGCATTTACGGTTAATGTTCCCCCCTTTCCAAGGCTACCATTCCCCGTACCCGTAACCACCTGTGCCCCATCGCTGACAATCAACTGTCTGGTATTAATCGTTAATTGTCCTGCATCGCCGCTACCCAACGTTTGTGCAAATATCCCACTAGCAAACGTATCTGTACCATCAAATGTTGGGACTGTTCCGCTCAGCTTTACTGCATCTGAGGCATTGACTTCTAATGTTCCTCCCTGTCCTTTAGCAAATGTCGATGCAGATACATTGGCCCCATCACGAACAATTAACTGCCTTGTTGTAATCGTCAAATTACCCGCCGCACCCGCTCCTTGAGTTTGCACAAACAAACCACTAGGAAACGTACCATTGGGTGTAATCACCGTGCCGCTGAGTTCCACTACATCTGAGGCATTTACCGTTAACGTCCCCCCTTGTCCTTCACCCACAGTAGAAGTAAATACCTGTGCACCATCCCGAACTACTAACTGTCCCGTGGTAATCTCTATATCGCCACTTCTTGCTGTAGCGGATTGCGTAGCACTCGAACTGATGAAACTAGAGGAGTCAGCAATATCTACAAAATCATTGGCGTGAATTTTGATACGGCCTGCATTTCCTGAACTCGTCGTGCCAGTACTCACCCTAGAGCCATTCTGAATCTTGAACTGCGAAGCTTGGATGGAAATTTCTCCTCCATTTTGACTGCCTTGAGTAGCAGCTAAAATCAACGATTGATTACTCAGTGTGATATGTCTGCCTTGTAGCTGAATTTCACCGCTCCCTGGGCCACTTACATTGACGATGGCACCATTGCTTAACGATAAATCGGTTCTCGCTACAGTATCGGGAAAACTCAAACGCAAATTGTTGCCATCGATATTCAGCCCTATCGTTCCCGAATTGGCAACACCACCCAACTCGATTCGACCCCCAGAAGCCGTCAATCGTCCCTCATCTATCATGACATCACCCCCTACGAGTAACAAACTCCGACCGTTTGGAACTTCCAATCCATTTACGGGACGACGCAGTATGGAAGTGGTTGCAGTGGAGTGATTGACAATTTGCGATCGCGAAATGCTATTAAACAAGAGTGCTGATGGGTTAACGGAAAGTAACTGACTCTCTGCTGGTTCAGAGGCGCTAAATTTTCCTGAATCTCCTAGTAAAACTGCATTGGCTGTTGTTGCCACAAAGGAGCCACCCGACGCGAAACCAGGACGCATATCTAAACTGGCTCCTGCTCCAAAAATAATTCCATTGGGATTAATTAAAAATAGGTTGGGAAGGGAGTTGCCAAACGTACCGATAGTTCCCAAAATTTGGGAGGGGTTAATACCCGTAACGCGAGCTAAAATATTTTGAATATTAGAATTAGGGCTAAAGAAAAAAGCGCCACGTCCCGCAGCAACATTAAATTCTTGAAAACTATGGAAGAGGTTAGCGCCATTCGTTACCCCACCATCAATCACCTCAATATTGGGCAAGTAATTTGGGCGAACAATAGAAGGTTTACTTCCCAGCGTGTTGTCCGGTACGATTTGAGCGCAGGCGCAAGGGTTAAAAGATGCGATCGCCCAAATTGTCCCCGCAAAGCTCATTCCTAACTGCCAGAACCAAGCATCCCAATGTCGAGCCATTTGTTAAATTTGCCTTTTGCAAAAAATAGCAGTTGATACCGAGCGACTCAAAGATTGCTACCCCTAGTGAATAGGTATGAGGGGTAGGATGGTGACACGGGTGTCAATTTAATCGAAAAACCTAGCCCCCAAAACCCAATAGGGGAACCAAAATCTTAGCCCCCCTTTTTAAGGGGGGTTGGGGGGATCTAATCTAGCGCTACTAAAAATATTTCAGGCTTAAATTGACACCAATGTTAAGTTCGCCACCCTACTTTGTTTCTATAAAATTCCTATTTTCCACTTGCTGGTAGATTGAACTGTTGCTGGAATATGCCTGGAATATTAAGCTGCTGTATTGCACCTGGAAACTGCTGTGTTGCACCTGGAGCGGTTA
This sequence comes from uncultured bacterium, assembly GCA_966675205.1. Taxonomy (GTDB): domain Bacteria; phylum Cyanobacteriota; class Cyanobacteriia; order Cyanobacteriales; family Coleofasciculaceae; genus JBFLZA01. The sequence goes on along the minus strand of CBKWLJ010000085.1, from coordinate 11,840 downwards.
GGTGTGTACTTCCCAACTTGGCTGGGTCTGTCTCATGGCCGTTAGGATTACCGGATTGGGGACCTACATCTATAGCCTGAGCGCCTGAAATTCCTGAGTTTGGGCTATTGTTACATGACGAGTTTTGCGAGGTTGCGATGAAAGCACATGGCGAGAGCTGAGAAGAGGCTGCCTCGTCTAGGGATACTTGAGCTAAGGCGTATTCACCAGAGGATGCGATCGCTCCTCCAACAACTAAAGCACTCACTAGCCCTAAGCGCCAGCAAGGATTGCTCCGGGTTTGGTTATTCATTGAATTAATCTCTCTCTAATTAATAAAATTTGAGTAAATGACACTGAATTGACGTAGTGTTTTCCAGTTTTTATCGAGATGTTTTGCTCTATTCAAAACCCTTCGCATACATAGTTTTTACTACTTCCAAGCGAAGGTTCTAATTAAACTCTGTGGTAGCCCTGAAAATCTGAATTGCTTTTTCAAGCTGAGATGATAGCAAACTTCTATTTACTTTTCAGAACAAGAGCCAGAAAATATGCAGGCTTTTACAAAAATTTACGTTTTCATCTAGCAAGCACAAGAAATTGCCCAACGGTGATAAGCTGTCGGGTGTACTTTACAAGCAATATCCCTTTGAGCCTGCTACCTTCTCTCTTGTGCCTTCCTACTTAATTAACAGACCAAGGGTCGCTGATCACTGACACCTCTGAAGCACGTCGCTTTTCTTGCTGCTTTTGAATCCGTTCTAAGGTGCCTGTGGGAATTGAGGCAATCAACTGCCGAGTGTAATCCTTGGTTGGTTCGCGGTAAATCTTCTCGGCAGGGCCCATCTCTTCGATTTTGCCTCGGTTCATCACCATAATGCGATCGCTCATGAATTTCACCACGCTCAAGTCATGGGAAATAAAGATGTAGGTTAGACCAAACTCCCCTTGCAATTCTTTCAGGAGGTTGAGTACCTGTGCTTGTACCGAAACATCTAGAGCAGAAACAGACTCATCGCAGATAATAAACTTGGGATTAAGTGCCAGCGACCTAGCAATACACACCCGTTGACGCTGACCTCCAGAAAACTCATGAGGATAGCGATTCATCAAGTTGGGGTTTAAACCCACACGCTCCAAAAGATACGCCGCGCGATCGCGTCGTGTCTTACTGTTACCCCCATTACCATGAATCACCAAGGGTTCCATCACCGCTTCCCCAATCTTCAAACGTGGGTTAAGAGAGCTAAACGGGTTTTGGAACACAATTTGCATCTCTCGCCGCAAGTGTTGCAAGCGAGTGCCCTTGACATGGGTAACATCTTGACCTTCAAATTCAATTTGACCGCTAATCGGCTGAATTAAACGTAGCAACGTTCGGGCCAACGTCGATTTGCCGCACCCAGATTCTCCCACTAACCCTAACGTTTCCCCTGGGTAAACCTCAAAGGAAATACCATTCACTGCCATGAAATAGCGTTTGGTTCGACCAAACATCCCTCGCTCTGGAAAACCCACTTTCAGGTCACGAACAGCGACAAGGGGAGATTGGGTATTAAGGATTGAGGATTCGGAATCGGGAGTTGGGGAAGGTTCTTCCCCAGTCAACAGCCTCGCATCAATAGGTTTTTCTTTAATCTCCAAGACTGTGCCATCTTTATCCCTCACCACCTCCATAAAATCAGAAACTGTCGGCAAATATTGTAACTGTCGCTCAAGGCGAGGCCGACAAGCTAATAAACCCCTAGTATAAGGATGCTTCGGATCAGAAAAAATCTCCCAAACTCTGCCGCTTTCAACAATTTTTCCCTGATACATTACTGCCACAGAGTCAGCAATCTCTGCAATGACTCCCAAGTCGTGGGTAATGAAAATCATCGACATCCCTCGGTTGTCTCGCAACTCTCTAAGCAAGTCGAGAATCGTTGCCTGCACAGTGACATCCAAGGCTGTGGTGGGTTCATCAGCAATTAACACATCCGGGTTACAAGAGATTGCCATCGCAATCATCACTCGTTGTAACTGACCTCCGGAAAGTTCGTGAGGATAGCGTTCTAAAAATGCCTGTTTGCGCTGATTGAGGTGTTGAGTGATTTCCTTGTCCCCCGGTACAGGTTGGCCGGGGCTGTGCTGACCGAATTCTTCTAGATAGTGCTGCTTTAATTCTTCATCACTGGGGATGAGCTTCACTTCCTGAAGACGAGCAATTGCCTGACGCCGCGCTTCAGATTGGGAGACATCCTGATGCTGCCGAATGGCTTCTACTAACTGAAATCCACAGGTATAAACGGGGTTAAGAGAACTCATCGGTTCCTGGAAAATCATAGAAATTTTCCCTCCCCGGTACAGTCGCCTTTGCTCGTTACTTAAGGCTGCCAAGTTCACGGGTTGTGTGCCATTATCCGAGGGATGGTAATAAATCTCTCCAGTTGTCACCTTACCCGGAGTTGGCACCAAACCCATAACGGCTAGTGAAGTAACCGATTTGCCTGAACCTGATTCGCCTACAATTCCCAGAGTTTGACCTCGTTGTAGCTGGAAGTCAATACCATCAACAGCCAAGACCTGCTTTTCATCAGTTTGGAATTGTACTCGCAAGTTGCGGACATCAAGAACAGTGTCAGTCATCTTTCTTCTCGCTGGAGACTCCCGTTATCCTTGTAGGATGAGCGGGAAATTAACACAGATTGTAACAAGTGTGTTCTCTTCTCAGGGGGTTAATCTGGACATTTTTTCATAAAATCACTGCGTTTGAGAAATTTACCCGTTGTTCGCAGTGCAGAAGATGCAGGTGGGCTCAACAGTCAGTCTATCCCTACTCTAAAGAATTTTTCTCGCTACGGGAGCGATCGCATCTGAAACGGCGTCAAGTCGCAATCGCTCCAATTCGGAATTATGAAGCTCTTGAATTCGGGATTATATCCATAAATGAATTTAGGGGCACGCCGTGTCGTGCCCCTATCTGGCAGTATATTTACTACCCAAAATCGGTTTGTATCATCTGTGTCATCCTTATATTTTCAAACTGGCGATCGCACAGATGACTCTATTCAAATTGCACAAAACCCGATAATGTTGAAGCTAACTGTCCTCTTTGGGTTTGCAATGCTAATACTTCCTCTAGCTTTTTGTCCTCCTGGATTGCTAAAAGAACTGCTTTGAGTCTTGCGCCCCAACTGCGTGAGAGGTCGTAAAATTGCTCTTGCAAAGGCACACAAGCTGCTCGCTTTTGTTGATAAAATTTGCGATCGCTACACAACTTGAGCAAAGCGTCCCCATACGCCTTTACGTCATTCGGAGGAACTTCCACAATCGCTGGCGTTAGCAGTGATAAATTGGGGCAGGCGGCAGAGGTGACAACAGGACGCCCTGCTAAAATGCCTTCTACAACAACCTTATTGAACCCTTCGGCAAAGCTCGTCCGTGTCGGTACAATAACGACATGCGATCGCCCAAACATCTCACGCATTTTGGTCTTATTGCAATGACCATGACACAAAAAGAAGGAATCTACCCTAGCTTCCTTGGCAGCTTTACGCAAGGACTTTAATGCAGAACCATTACCGCATACATCGAATGTAATATCCCGTCTTGCTTCTGCTGCATACCGCTTGGCAATTTCTAAAAGGTCGAAAACCCCTTTTTCGGGTTCAACTCGACCGACAAACAAGACTCGAAAAGGTCTTGATTTCTCCGGAGGTTCACTGATCTGCTCAAATTGTTCTCTCCGGTAAGCAGGGAAAGACCTCAAAATCGGTTGATGCTCACCCTGCGTAAGCTGCGCTATCTGCTTAGATATATCATCAGAAACAGCTAAGACAGCAGCACAGTGCTTGGCAAAAAAATTCCGAGCCAATTTTAGACGCCATTTTTCTGTTGTACTTTGAGGCACGTACTGACGCCATAGCAAGCAGTGCAGTGAGGGAATTACAGCGACTCCCAATAAAGGAAGTAAGGATAAAACAAACCAATAGGTTGTCCCTTCAGCCACTACCAATGCATTCGCTCGAAAGCGGATAGCAGAGGCAATCAAACGCAACCCGTACCACACCTGACCCAAGTGATAAGCGATTCCTGAGGCAGAACCCAATGGATTAGGGCGATGCTCAATCGTGAATTGACCATCCCGTAAGAAATTCCTCTCTCTATTGGAAGAAATCACGTAGGCTTGTGCATTCAACGCACGGCACACTTCGTAGAACTGGGCGGAATAGGTGATTGAAACTTGTGATGGGTCATCATTTCCTTCAGCCCAGTGGCGATAAGTTCCAATTACATCCCCAGGCCCAGCAGCGTAGATTAGGCGAAGTGTTTTGGGCATTATGTAGGCTTCCTATTTTCCAGTGTTTTAGTCTTTAGGACTCACTGCTAATTTAGGCGACCTACTTTTTAAACGTTTCAGTCTAGAGAAGGATTTAGTTCAATTATCAGGCAGATCAGCAGATATTTTTATATATCTTTTTTAAAGTAAAAAATGATACTTGTAATGACGTAATTTTAGCAGTATTGAATTCAGATAATATATAGATTCGGTAAAGATTCTAAGCCTTAGTGCTACTCAATTCATATAATTTTTTCAATTGATAACGGGTTTCCTGTGTTGAATTTTTCATCCCCCAATGTAATGATATTTTCCTACCGAGATAATCAAATGCAGTTGTTTTTTCTCAGAACAGAAGATTTACACTGGAAGCATCCCATTTTTACAAATATATTTTTTTCTCTGTAGTATATCTCTTCTGTTTCTCTCTTCTCAAAGCTATTTGTGCAAAACCCGAGATACACCCATTTACATCAGACGAGCAGCTAATGCCAGCAACCTACCAAAAGTTCCCCTTCCCCTTTTCCCTAGGCGGCAACTACCCCCAAGGATTACGGTTCTGCCCACTGAGCAAGTCAACTTGAGAGAGATACATTGTAGAAAGACAGAGTACATAAAACTTTATATAAGGGTGATTGACATTCGCCCATTGATTAAAACGCTCGGTGAGGTAAACCCACATGTTTGAACGATTTACTGACAGAGCCATCAAAGCCATTATGCTCGCCCAGGAAGAGGCCCGTCGCCTGGGACACAACCTGGTGGGAACCGAGCAGATTCTCTTGGGATTGATTGGCGAAGGTACAGGTTTAGCAGCAGTTGTATTGAAACATTTTGGCATTACCCTCGAACAAGCACGGCATGAGGTAGAAAATATTATCGGTCGAGGAGCGCGTGCGGTTCCGGGTGAACTTCCCTTTACTCCAAAAGTTAAGCGCTTGTTTGAGCAATCTTTTAAAGAGGCTCGTCAACTGGGACACAGCTATATTGGTACAGAACATTTGCTGTTAGCGATTACCTATGACACTGAGGGGGTAGCAGCTAAGGTTATCGAAAACCTGAATGTTGACTTAGATGATGTTCGCAATGCTGTAATTCGTGCGGTGGGAGAAGTGGCTGCGGCTACTAGCACTAAAGGACGAGGTGCTGTGATGGCTGACAGTAGCTCAAGAGCCACACTAGAAGAATTTGGCACCAATCTCACTCAACTCGCCACCACAGGTAAACTTGACCCAGTAGTGGGACGAGTTAAAGAAATCGAACGAGTAATTCAGATTTTGGGTCGTCGGACGAAGAATAACCCCGTGTTGATTGGAGAACCTGGGGTAGGGAAAACTGCGATCGCAGAAGGTCTTGCCCAACGTATTGTGGATCATAATGTCCCTGAGTTGTTGGAAGACAAGCAGGTAATTACGCTCGATATGGGCTTGCTCTTGGCAGGTACCCGCTATAGAGGAGAATTTGAGGAACGCCTCAAGCAGATTATGGAGGAAGTTCGTCAATCGGGGAATATTATCTTAGTAATTGACGAAATCCACACCTTAGTTGGTGCAGGTGCGGTTGAAGGAGGCATGGATGCTGCTAATATCCTCAAACCCGCTTTAGCACGAGGAGAAATGCAGTGCTTAGGAGCAACAACACTCGATGAGTACCGCAAGCACATCGAACGGGATGCAGCGTTAGAACGTCGCTTCCAACCCGTGATGGTGGGAGAACCTTCGGTGGAAGAGACGATTGAAATTCTGTACGGTCTACGCGATACTTACGAGCAGTTTCATAAAGTGAAAATTGCTGATACCGCGCTAGAAGCAGCCGCAAAGCTTTCTGACCGTTACATTCAAGACCGTTTCTTGCCGGATAAAGCAATTGACTTAATTGACGAAGCCGGAAGCCGTCTGCATTTGAGACACGCTCAAGCGTCTCCAGAACTCAAAGAACTCAAGCGTCAACTGCGCCAAGTCACTCAAGACAAGAACGAAGCGGTTAAAGTTCAGGATTTTGAGAAAGCAGGAGAATTACGCGATCGCGAATTAGAACTCGAAGCTAAACTTGATGCGATGATTACCAGCGACGAGAAGCGATCGCATTCTATCACTCCCACCGTTGATGAGGAAGACATCGCCCACATCGTTGCTTCGTGGACAGGTATACCCGTCAACAAGCTTACAGAATCCGAATCGGCGATGCTGTTGCACATGGAAGACACGCTACATGAGCGAGTCATCGGCCAAGAGGAAGCCGTTACTGCTGTCTCCCGTTCCCTGCGTCGAGCTCGAGTTGGGTTAAAGAACCCCAATCGACCGATTGCTAGCTTTATCTTCTCCGGCCCCACTGGAGTGGGGAAAACCGAACTTGCTAAAACGTTGGCGGCTTACTTCTTCGGTTCTGAAGAAGCGATGATTCGGTTAGATATGTCCGAGTTTATGGAATCTCACACCGTCTCCAAGCTCATTGGTTCGCCGCCGGGATATGTTGGGTATGATGAAGGCGGTCAACTCACAGAAGCAGTTCGACGCAAGCCTTACACGGTAGTGCTATTCGATGAAATCGAAAAAGCTCACCCTGATGTCTTCAACATGATGTTGCAATTGTTGGATGACGGTCACTTGACGGATGCTCAAGGTCGCACTGTAGACTTCAAGAACACCCTAATTATCATGACCTCGAACATCGGTTCTAAGGTGATTGAAAAAGGTGGCAGTGGTCTCGGCTTTGACTACTCTGGTAATGAAGCTGAGTCTCGATACAACCGTATCCGAGATAAGGTCAATGAAGACCTCAAAGCTTACTTCCGTCCTGAGTTTCTCAATCGCTTAGATGAAATTATCGTCTTCCGTCAGTTGACGAGGGATGAGGTGAAGCAAATTGCTGATATCATGCTGCGGGAAGTCTCCACACGTCTGGTTGACCAAGGGATTACCCTAGAAGTTACAGAACGGTTCAAAGACCGCTTAGTGACAGAAGGTTACGACCCCAGCTATGGTGCTCGGCCGTTACGGAGAGCTATCATGCGCCTCCTTGAAGATAGCTTGGCTGAAGCGATGCTATCAGGTGAGGTTAATGATGGAGACACGGCAGTTGTTGATGTCGATGAGGATGGCCAAGTGAAGGTGTTGCCGAGTCAGCAACGAGAATTATTACTGCAAGGTGTTGGCTAAAATTCACCGTTTTGATTAGATTGCAATCCGCTCTTCATGTAGGCAACTGCTGGGAGCGGATATTTTTTTGCAATTTGTTCTCGTCACTATCAAGATTCGGACAGATTCAGGACTTACGCATGGATACCATTGCCTTGTGCTATTTTTCATACTCGTTTTTTTAACGTAGGAGATGATATGACTCCTCCTGTGTCTGACTTCATCGGACTTATGCCGTCTTAATTTCTAAGAAAAGTTGCAATTGCCAAAGAAACATTGCAAGTAGAGAAAAATGCTGTGGAAGCTTGGTAAAGTTGCAATAAGAATTACACAATCGAATTTCCGTCCTATTTTTTGATTTCCTAGTCTTGAAAACATTCTAGGGAAAGTTGTAGTTATTGATTTAAGAGGTTTTGATGGTAGCGGATCTAAATCAATTACAGCCTGTTTCTGGGAACCTTCAAAATACACTGGAACATGAAGCCTGTAGAATCGCTGCGGATAGAAAAGATGAAGTAGCGGTTCTGTTGAATTCTGAGCGCCTTTTGGATATGTACGAGACTTGTGTCTGGTGGGATGGCTGCTATTATTGCAAAGATGATAAAGAGTTTTGGTATTGTGTCAAGTGTTGCTTTTTTTAGATAATTAAGAAGAATAGTTGCACCAAGCTTAGTGCCTTGATTTTTACACTCTTCTAGGAGTGTTTTTTTAGAAATATCAACCCGAAAACCGACTCACAAAAAGATTTTTCAGTAACCTGTTGAAGCATCAGTTTTTAACAAGGCTGACCAATCCCCTACTCTTCGAGAACGCTCCGCGAACAGGGCGGGAACTTCTGAATAGGGAAACTCAAAGTGTTACCTGCTTGACAAAAACCCTGAAACCTTCTATTCTTATACATAATTTCTCATGTGGGTAGCCTAATTCTATCTGGCAGAGTGGTATTCCTTTCAGTAGTCAAACACCAGATAGGAGCGGAGGAACCAATTATTGGGGCGAATCTTATTAGAGAGACACCTTCCAGTCTTAGCCCGTCAGCTAACTCCGTAGGCAATGGAAGGAGCACCATCGGCACAAGCTTTTTCAAGCCGTAGTCCTTGGGGTCTCCTAAGCAAAGGTCACTGTAACCCTTGTTACAGTAAGACACCTTTGTACGACCCACCTCGTAAACCGTTACAGATGAAGTGGAGGTTAGGGCGATGAATTACAAACAATGGAATTTGCTTCTGAAAAAAGAAGGAAATTATGTTGCCGTTGACTACACTGACCCAGAGGGAAAACTGTACCGTGAGCCTTTCTGTTTTTCTACACTTGATGAGGCATTAAACTACGGCAAATTACGTATCGATCAATTCATTCAATCGAAGGAATTGCATCCTAAAGCCAGTTAAAACTCATCAAGAATAGTTTGGGTGGGCAGTACCCACCCGATACTTAACAAGTGTTGCTCTACAAAGGTTGACAAGAGGCGATCGCATTTTTTTAGATCATGCAGTCGCCATTTTTTTATTTCACAAAGAGCGTCGAGACTCTTGTGTTAAACCCATCCGTGAATCTAAACTCACTGCACCTGCACCAGCGTAGTACACCATCAGCAATCCACCAATTAACCCTAAGTTCTTGAGAAAAGCAATGGTTTCTTTAGGGTCAGACCAAAAGTTATGAAAAACAAGGGTAGTGGGAATTAAAAAGACGATTAATAAAATCGCTCCCCAACGAACTTTGTATCCTAATACTAGGCATATAGCGCCAATCAGTTGAAACACAATATTACCCAGTAGCATCAAACTGGGTAGTGGCAATCCCCTTGCAGCAATCATCTGCTGAGTCGTGGCAAATCCTGTCATATTTTTGATGCCACCGTACAGAAAGATTAAAGATAGACAAATTCGTGCAGCAAGTGGAATGTAATTCATAGTTTGTCAACGTAAAAGTGCAAAATAAATCATCGACAGGACTTCACAGTGGGTACCTGCCCCAGATTTGATTACCATCTCAGATCGTTTCATCGTTTGCAACTCTTGACTGAGTTGAGGACACCCGTGGTGTCGGTTGGGGTAAAATTAGCCGTACAGAGCGATCGCAAAACCAATAGTCATAAACCCAACTCAGCAGTACACCCAAGCGGTTACGAATGCCAGGGAGATAATACAGGTGAATGCTCAACCACAGCAACCAAGCAGGAAAGCCTGTCCAGTTAAGCTTCTTGGTTGTAACGACACCTGCATTGCGTGCAATAATCGCCGCTCTTCCCTTATCCTGATAGCGAAAGGGTTGTGGCAATAAATCCCGCAACTGCCGCTTGATATTTTGTGCAACGGCTTCTCCCTGTTGAATGGCAACGGGGGCAACTAACGGCAACGGTTGTCCATTCTCTTCTACATAAGCTGCATCACCGATAGCATAAACTTGGGGATGGTTGGGTAATTGGAGAGTGGGGAGGACGGCAACTTGGTGTTTTGCGGCTGGGGATAGTTTCTCTGTTGGGGGAGGGAGAGTTGCTTCTACACCCGCTACCCAGATAATCGTCTTTGCAAAGATAGCTGTACCATCTTGCAGATAGGCTGCCTCTGGAGTCACTTTACTGACTTTGGATTTTAGGTGGACTTTTACGCCTCTGTTTCGCAGCTGCTTTTGCGTATACTCACCCAAGTGTTGAGGCAAGTCAGCAAGTAAGCGATCGCCAGCTTGCAAAAGGATAACTCGCACCTGCTGTATATTAATTGTGGGATAGTCCTTAACCAGTGGGCCTTGAATCAGTTCGATTAATGCACCCGCTAACTCAACCCCAGTTGGGCCACCCCCCACAATCACGAATGTCAGTAGCTGCTGGCGTTGACTGGGCTCATTTTCTCGTACTGCTTGTTCAAAACACCAGAGAATGTGGTTGCGTAACGCCACTGCTTCTTCGAGAGTATTCATCGACAAGGCGTACTTTTCTGCACCCGGTACACCGAGATACTGGACTTGACTTCCTGTAGCCAGAACCAGAAAATCATAGGGAATTGCAGGGCCGTCTGTTTCCACCACTTGAGTGTGAAAATCAACTCGCTTCACCTCTGCTTTGAGAAAACGAGCATTAGGAAATTTTCGCAAAATCCTGCGTACTGGATAGGCAATTTGTTCCGGTTTGAGTTCAGCGGCAGCGACCTGATACAACAGGGGAATGAAGGTATGGTAATTATTGCGGTCAATGAGCAGGATATTAACTCCAGAACGAGCTAGCACTCGCGCTGCCTTCAGTCCTCCAAAACCAGCTCCTATAATAACAACGCGAGGGTTTCTGGACACTGCCATGGCTTTTGTAAACAATTGTTTACAAAGATTCTGGCAGGTGGAAAATTTTTTTTGCTTCTATCAAAAGGTAGATTCTTGACTAGTAATTTTAGATTTTGGATTTTGAATTTTGGATTAAAAGAAGTTCTTGGTTCATGCCGCACTGCAAGGTCGGTAGAATAAATCTAAATAACGTTCAGCTTGCTGCCAAGCCGACCTGTTCTCCAATAAGCCTCAAAAATGCTGTGCCATAATGCTGAATCTCTAAGAAACTTGCTTGCTTGGGTGCCGTTTTGTAAATCCGGAATGTCTTCATTATTCCCAAGGTGGCAGCACTTTCTAGGGGACTAACAAAGCTAGTATCGCGATCGAGAAAATAGGGTTGGCTAGCCCAATGAGCCATCTGATTGGCATTCAAAAAGTAGCAGCCAGAATGAGGATTAAAGGCGCGATGAAAAGCGATTGGCATTCCCATAATCTGACCTTGGATTTCCGATTGTTCGCGTACATTCTGAAAGGGTGCGGTCACGCGTGGAGCTAAATCCCCATCAATGTAAGCTTTGTAGGTCAGCGTATGAGTAGAGATTTCATAACGATTGGGCTGGAGCAAATTTAGGTCATTGCTTTGTTGGGTAAACCAGTTTAATTTGACAAAAAACCAGGGATCATGAAGGATGAGGTCGTCTTCAAGAAAACAGTAGTAATCATACTGACCGAGGCAATCCCGCAAGACGGATTGGCACTCAAACCCTAGCAGCATGGGTTCTGCCTGAGTGGGATGGTGCTTATAGAAATGTTCGGGTAGGGGAAGCTGATTTAAGAGATGATACTTTTTGGTGGTGCAAATAACAATATCGAGTTCGTAGGCTTGAGGTTGGTTAGCAGGGAAAGCCAGCCGCTGAGCGATGTTGATGATGTCTTGCGATTTACCAAATAATTGATGCAAGGAGGCAAGACTTTGACTTAATGCCTGCACGCGGGGTTGGGAGTCTTTGCCTTGAGAAGCGTGCCGACCTTTGTTTTCAGGATTAAAAAAGTGGACAATGGTAAAAAGGATTCGCATAATAAATGGGAAGTAATTCAAAATCCAAAATTCAAAAATTTTTAAGGGTTTTCTCAGCTAAAAA
>CBKWLJ010000084.1:0-22783 GCA_966675205.1 uncultured bacterium | reverse complement strand
TCGATCCAGCGGCAACGCCGGAGCAAGTGGAAAAGTGTTGCTATGAGGCAGATCGGTATCAATTTGCAACAGTGTGCGTTTACCCAGTTTACGTAAGGCAAGCAGCGGATTTACTGCACGGTAAGAAACCAAAAGTCTGTACAGTCATTGGCTTTCCTACGGGTGCGACAACACCAGCCGCGAAGCTCTACGAAGCTCAAGAGGCGGTAGAAAACGGAGCCGCAGAACTTGATGTCGTGATCCACATCGGTGGATTAAAAGCGGGAAAAACCAATGAACTTTACCAAGAAATCGCCCAAATTTGTTCGGAAACGGGTCAAACCGTCAAAGCAATTCTGGAAACAGCCCTGTTGACAGATGCCCAAAAACGTCTCGCTGCAGAAATATGTATGGATGCTGGGGTGCAATTTTTGAAAACTAGTACAGGCTGGCATGGGGGAGCAACAGTGGCAGATGTAAGACTTTTGAAAAAAGTGACCCAAGGGCAAATTGGTATTAAGGCAGCAGGAGGTATCCGAACGATCGAGCAAGCTTTTGATTTAATCCATGCAGGAGCGACGCGATTGGGAACATCACGTGGTCCCGATCTACTCCGACAGCGCGATAACCTGGAACAGGGGGCAGAGGAATTAGGTTAGGGGGTTAAAACTTTCAACCAACGCTTCCGTAACGGCTAGCTGAGTGCTACTTTTCCTTTGGAGTAAGCCAAACAACATTCCAACTTGGGCTACGCGCCGCTGCGCTAACAACCTTCCAACTTTCCAACTTTCAACCCTATGACCTCTTGACCCATGAGTCGAACCTACAAAGCTACTGGAATTAATCTTAAGAGTATGCCGCTAGGTGAAGCGGATAAGCTCGTTACAATTTTGACACGGGAGTATGGTCTGGTTCGAGTAGTGGCACCGGGAGCACGAAAGCAGAATTCAAAGTTGGGAGGCAGAAGTGGGTTATTTGTTGTCAACGATCTACTGCTGGCAAAGGGGCGATCGCTCGATAAAATTACTCAAGCCGAAACCCTAGAATCCTATCCCGGATTGGGTAAAAATTTGGCTAAACTGGCAGCGAGTCAGTACTTAGCAGAATTAGTGCTGTGCCATGCTCTAAGCGAGCAGCCACAGGAGGAATTGTACGAACTGCTCAACGAGCATTTACGGCGTTTGGAACGTTTACCCAACACCAGTGATAGCCTCTTAGCAGCGTCTTCCGTACTAGCACTCTTATCCCATGGCATTTTTCACCTGTTAGCACTAGCTGGCATTGCTCCTCAAATTCGAGTTTGCTGTGTGACGCAGAACTCTCTCAATCCTGATTTTACTGACCCGGATTGGCGGGTCGGTTTTAGTGTGGATGCCGGTGGAACGGTGAGTTTGCCTTTGAAAGAGCTGGAAGTCAGTCGGTTGAATTGTTCAGTACTAGCTACGGAAACCGAGTCTCAGGTTCAGGAGCATGACTGCATGAATATCCAGACTACCCCTCCTCCAAGGCTGAATGCAAAACTGGATGCCATTGAGTTAGCCCTGCTCCAACAGTTAGCAGAAGCTGATTTGCCACCACTGACCAGCGTGTTACCAGAGCCACAAAGAAATCGGTTGTCCCAAAAATCGGTGAGTGAAGTATGGGCAAAAGTGGAGCGGGTTTTACGAGAGTATGCCCAGTATCATTTTGGTCGGTCAATTCGCTCAGCGGCTTTAGTAGATGCCTTATCTATCCCCGATTTATGAAAACTCTACAACTCAATAACTTATTGATTTCTAGTACACCTAAGTTTGATTTATCACCTGAACAGCAAGAATGCAGTTATCTGAATTTGAACGAGACACTAAACATTTTGAAGAAGGAAATGCCAACGGCTCGGAGCAAATGAACTCCCTTGAAACTGAAGCACCCATTTCCACTGAAGGGTTAGCGTTCTCACCAGAGCCTAATGATACCCCAACTCAGCCCCTGAGACGGGGATTTGTACCGGTTTTGAAGAACCGTAACTTTTTAGCGCTATGGAGCGGTCAGGTGTTCTCTCAGTTGGCCGACAAAGTGTATCTGGTACTGATGATTGCCATCATTGCCAGTCGCTTTCAAAACGAAAATCAATCCATCAGCGGTTGGGTATCGGCAATTATGGTGGCTTTCACGATTCCTGCTGTGCTGTTTGGTTCGGTTGCGGGTGTTTTTGTAGACCGATGGTCTAAAAAAGCGGTGCTGGTTGTAACTAATCTCCTGCGAGGTGGGTTGGTGCTAGGTGTACCTGTATTGTTGTGGGCGACTCAAGGCTGGGGTTCCCTCTACAATTTACCCGCAGGCTTTTATATTTTGCTAGCAATTACCTTTCTAGTTTCCACGCTGACGCAGTTTTTCGCCCCAGCAGAGCAGGCAGCGATTCCGTTAATCGTGAAGCGTCGCAACCTGCTTTCAGCCAATTCTTTATACACGACGACCATGATGGCATCGTTGATTGTCGGCTTTGCGGTGGGTGATCCACTGTTAAACTTGGCAGATACGTTGGTGCGTCGCATCGGGATGAATTGGGATTTTGGCAAAGAACTGGTAGTGGGAGGTTCTTATGCGATCGCAGGTTTACTGCTGTTGCTGTTGAAAACGGGAGAAAAAAGAGAGGCGATTGAAGGTGAGCCACCTCATGTATTGGCAGATATATTAGACGGTCTGCTCTATATGAGACATCACCGACGCATCCGTAATGCCTTAATTCAACTGGTTATTTTGTTTTCTGTCTTTGCCGCGTTGTCCGTTTTAGCGGTTCGTCTAGCAGAAACTCTACCGGGTATAAAAACATCTCAGTTCGGCTTTTTACTAGCTGCGGGTGGGGTGGGGATGGCAGCAGGTGCAGCAATTTTAGGGCATTGGGGTCAACACGTCTCCCACAACCGATTGAGCCTATATGGGTCTGTAGGCATGGCAGGCGCACTAGCAGGTCTAGCCTTATTTACCCATAACCTTTGGCTGGCTTTCCTGATGACAATGCTTTTAGGCAGTTTCGCGGCTTTGGTCGGTATCCCCATGCAGACTACTATTCAGGCAGAAACGCCTAAAGCTATGCGAGGCAAGGTCTTTGGGTTGCAAAATAACGCCATTAATATTGCCCTCAGCTTACCCTTGGCTTTAGCGGGTGTGGCGGAAACTATGTTTGGGTTACAATCTGTATTTTTCAGTTTGGCAGCACTGGTGATCGCCGGAGGGGTCTTAAACTGGTATATTTCCGGTACAGGATCGACTATGTCATCCAACGCTGACAAATAGAGACTCGATACCCAACTTAAAATTGAATGCATATCGCCTGGATTGGAAAAAAATCACCCTTTTGTGGCAACGTCACTTACGGTCGGGAAGTTACTAACTCTCTTCTAGACCGAGGATACCAAGTTAGTTTCCTCCACTTTGCCCAAGAAGAAGCAGAAGAAGCAGCGACGGCTCGCAATTTGTTCGGATGCCAGGAAGTTTCACTACCTTGCCTCTACAAATCTCAGGTTTACACCATTCCGTCGCCCAAAGCCAGTAAAGTCTTGACGCGATCGCTCAAACAGCTACGACCAGATATTGTCCATGCTTCCCTAACCTTATCCCCCTTAGATTTCCTGCTCCCGGAAATCTGTGAAGAACTGAATATCCCTCTCGTTGCTACCTTCCATCCGCCGTTTGATGGGAAGCGACGCAACCTCAAATCGGGAACGCAACTGTTCACTTATCAACTTTATGCGCCTTTCCTAGCACACTACGACCGAGTTATTGTCTTTTCTCAACTCCAGCGCAATTTCCTAGTGAAGCTTGGTGTTCCCCAAGAAAAGTTGGCTGTGATTCCCAATGGGGTTGATATCCAAAAATACTCGCCTGGGCCTTCTCATTTTAAATTAGAAGTGAATGCCCAACGCTTGTTTGTTTACCTCGGTCGAATTGCTACAGAAAAAAATGTCGAAGCCATGCTGAAAGCTTGGAAGCAGTCAGCTTTGGGTGACTCTTGCAAGTTGGTCGTTGTTGGTAGCGGCCCTCTGAGTGCCTCATTGATGCCATTTTATGGAGAGGAACACGGTGTCATTTGGCAAGGATTTGTGGCAGATGAGCAGCGACGAATTGATATTTTGCGAGCTGCTGATGTGTTTATTTTGCCCTCTTTGTTAGAAGGGTTATCGTTATCGTTATTGGAAGCTATGGCTTGCGGCATCGCTTGTGTGGCAACCGATGCTGGTGCCGATGGTGAAGTATTGGAGGATGGTGCAGGCGTAATTTTGAGTACCCATCGCGTAACTTCTCAACTACGTACTCTCTTTCCGTTGCTTCGAGACCATCGGGAGTGGACGACTCTACTGGGCCAAAAAGCGAGGGCAAGGGTTCTAGAACGCTACACGCTTAGCGGCAATATTAGTCAGCTAGAAAAGCTTTATGCTGAAATTTTCCGACGGCGACCCGTAAAGCCATTAACCCGTCGTCGCGCCTAGACTGATACAGGCGGTAAACTCTATTGGATCATCTACCATCAATTCAGTAAAGTCAGTCTCCACTTGCTCAAAGCTTTGACTGACTATCTAGCCATTGCTTTCACAGTAGCAACGAGAGGAAACTCAATTGAGCAAGTTAAAAAGCATTTGATTTTTCGGCTGTAGATTCAGCACGCTGGCTTGCTTTACCATTTTTGTGATTGGTATGACCGTTGCCATTGCGGGGCTGAATGACACCATAGCCGCCATGGTTACGTTCGTAGATCACATTGATTTCACCGGTTTTGCTATTCCGGAACATATAAAAGTCGTGATCGACGAGTTGTAGCTGTTCAAGGGCTTCTTCAATCGTCATGGGTGGCATGGCGAAATACTTCATCCGCACGACATCGGTCGGCAGTTCTGGGGTGCGATCGCCAATTAGATCCGTTGCCACAGGCATTTCATTGACAATAATGCCCGTTTTCGGCAAATCGTGGGTTTTCTTATGTTGTAGTTTCTCCTTATACTTCCGTAGTTGACGGTGAATTTTATCAGCAACCAGATCAATGCTGGCATACAAGTCTTCGCTACCCTCTTGGGCACGAATTACTGTTCCATTTGCATAGATGGTCACTTCAGCAGTCTGCTTAGAATTGATCCGGGGATTGCGAGCTACCGATAAATGTACATCTACCTCTGTCGTTATGTTCTGAAAATGATTAACCGCCTTTTCAATTTTTTGATGTACGTACTCACGAATCGCATCGGTGATTTCGATGTTTTTGCCCTGGATTACAAGCTTCATACTGACTTACTCCATCCTGTACTATTTGAGTCGTAAGAGCAGCAAGGGCTTTATTCGCCGCTCTTGGATGATACTTATTATTGTAGGACTGAGTTTTTTGCCGACCTGGATGTAAGCAGCAATACTTTACCTTAGTTAGTTCCTAGCTCGCACTCCTGACACAGGAGCAAGATTGCCTTAAATAGAACTAGCTTAATCCTAATCGCGCTTTGGGATTGCATTAGCAACAGCAGCTCCCAGACCAAAACTGTAGTCCTACTTTCACAGTAGCATTTTGTATCTTAGAGAACATAAGACAGTGAATTCTCTTTAGATTCCTTTGCTTTCTTTGACATTAGTTAAAAGTTTCATGACAGTTTTTAACGTTGTGCCAGAATTCATACAAATTAGTCTAAGTAGGGACAGGAATAGTAACCGATTCCAGTAGTTTTCGCACCAATAGACTACATTTCTTTACTTTGTTCGACATCTTCACATTTCTCAACCGACTGAGAGTTGAAAATTCGCAGTAAAAGCTCAGCAACTTCCAACGCCTGTTGAAAAGGAGTCATTGTGCGGCGTCAATGTTTGTTAGACAATCAAGGGCTGGTGCCTTATTCTGTGGCTTGGGAGTGGCAGCGATCGCTCGTGGCTCAACGGATCCAAGACCCTAGTCTTGATGATGTCCTTCTCTTGTTAGAGCATCCGCCCGTTTACACACTGGGACAGGGATCGAGTCTTGAGTTTCTCAAATTTGACCCCACTCAACTCGATGTGGAACTGCACCGCATAGAACGAGGTGGGGAAGTTACCTACCACTGTCCAGGACAACTGGTAGGCTATCCTATCCTCAATTTGCGGTATTATCGACAAGACTTACACTGGTATTTACGACAACTGGAGGAGGTCTTAATTCAGTTGTTGGCAATTTATGGACTCAAAGGCGATCGCATAGCCGGAATGACAGGAGTTTGGCTAGAAGGACGCAAAGTGGCAGCGATCGGCATTAAGGTATCGCGCTGGATTACGATGCATGGCTTTGCCTTAAACGTCTGCCCCGATCTGACAGGCTTTGAGCGCATTGTCCCCTGCGGTATCGCGGACAAACCCGTTGGTAGCCTCGCCCAATTTATTCCTGGTATTCGTGTCGAAGATGTGCGTCAGTTAGTGGCTACTAAGTTCGCAGACGTTTTTGGTGTTGAACTGATATGAGTTGAAGGTTGGAAGGTTGAAGGTTGAAAGTTGAAGGTTAGAAGGTTCAACTGGCTGGGTTGGGGCTACACTCGGCAGTTTTAAAACTCTGCTATGCCCAGTACCTTCTAGCTGATTCATTTTGAACCTTCTAGACTTCAACCTGAGTTGACTTAATACTCAACTTCATGATTTTCTCGGCTTAAAGCGTTAATTGCTAAAAAGTTATCTAAATCCGTATAAGTACCAGCATAGGTAGTTGTGGGAGTGTCATACCCCTTGAGATTCACAGTATGTTGCTGGAAGGCAAGCGGTTGCTTTCCTATACGTGAAAGATAACGGTATGTATCTTCCCCTAAAGCAATATCTAAACCCAGTTGCTTAGTGGAAGATTCTAAGCGAAAGGCAGCATTGACAGTATCACCAATCGCCGTATAGTCGGGTCGATCGCCACTGCCAGTATTACCCACCATAGCGTAGCCAGTATTGAGTCCCGTCCCTATTCGCAGGGGAAAGGGCAAAGGGTACTGCTGACTCAGTGCTGCTGTCATTTTGTGCAGCGTATTCACTGCCCACAAAATATTCAAGGCTTCTTGATCGCTGACTTCCTGAACGCTGCTGAAGCTTTGAGAGCTGTGAAACCAAATTGCCATGACCGCATCACCGATATACTTATCGACCCAGCTACCAGATTTACGGATGATATCTCCCGACTGGCGAAACCAGGTACCAATCACAGCAGAGAGAATTTTCTCATCTAGCTGACGTGTTAGCACCGTGAAGTCGCGGATGTCAATTACCATCACCGAAATCAGGCGACGAACGTGCAAGGTCGAAGTCAGGGTTTCTTTATCTTGACCTTGAAGATTCTCCAAGTTTCGGCTGTTGGTTGGGCAATGAAATTCAAGTTCGGTCTGGCCGAAGGTTAGGCGATCGCCATTTCTCAGCGTCACAGGAATACTCACCCGGCGACCATTGACAAAAGAGCCATTACGGCTTCCTAAATCAATCAAATAAAAGTCGCCAGTTTCAGTACACTGCAACATCGCGTGGTTTCGGGAAATCCACCGATCAGACAGCACGAAATTGTTATCGTCACTACGACCAACCGTCCAGCAATTGCTACCGACTAACGGCAGATAGCGATTACCAGTGTCGGTCGCAAGAAGCAAATAAGGGGTGGATCGCAGAGTCACCACAGGCACAGAAGCAAAAGAGGGTTTAATAGAGATGTAGCTGTAGTAGATGCATTCGTGAGCCAAACTAGTGATTCCGGAAAGATAGCGATTAACTAACTCTCAAGCTGAATAATTATTCATAGTAATCATTAGTAGCATTCAAGCCATAGAAGCTGCCAACCAAAACAGACTATCTACCAAAATTGTACTCAAGACGGCCCCACTAAATGCCCACCAAGCCAATTGCCCTTTCGCTAACGACCAAAGACCTACGATTAACAAAATACTAGCCAAGACAACGGCTAGCGCTATTCCCCAGGGCGTTTGCACTTGCGCGATCGCACTCTGAAAAATCGGTGTCGCTAACGCTGGATCAACTCGCATCACTTGTCGCCAGTAAGGGATTAGATCGACCAAGTAAAAATATACATCGGTTAGAACCGTGCCAAACAGGGAGCCCAGGTAAAACAGATTGCCGACTCTGCCCCAACCACGCCACAATCCCCATACAGCAAAGGGCAGTCCTATAGCCTCTATAGGCAAATGGATTAAGGGTTCCCAACGCAGCCAACCCCAATAAATCGAGCCTGCCAGCCAACTCCAACTAAATCCCAGTAATAAATCGCCCCACAGTTGCGTTTTAGGTTGCTTAAAGAGCCTCAATCCTAACCATACCCAACCTAGTGTGATTGCCAGACTCACCCAGGGCATCTGCCTGACTAAGGGCGCTTGTATAAACACAGGTACGCTGACTAAAAAAGCAGCAGCGGCAAAGACTAACCAGGCTTGACGGACATTAATGCGTATTATGGCTTCTCCCGAAAGAAGCAATTTTTCGGGCTGGCTCAAATAGCCAGAGGCAGATGATGAGAACCAAGTATTGTTAAACAAGATGACGTTAATATTCTTTACTTATCTTTACATATCTCAAGATACCACATGAGATTAAATATCCCCCCTGGGGGGATACAACTAATACTAATTGAGTTTGGAATAGCTGACAAACTCAAAAACAAAAGTCGCCATCAGAATCGGGACAACTCCCCAAATCACAGGTAACGTTTTGGTATTTCAATTCCTTGTCTTGATAAGTAGGATTCTCTACACCCTATCTCCTACACCCCACACCTATGCTTAATCGTTCTGACTTGCTCAGGAAGCTCGGAGTCAGTGATACTTGAGTGGCAATTTTGAATGCGATTGCGCTGTAGCCTAGCGCACTCCGGGCAATTGCTACAGGGTGATGAATAAATGATCTAATCGCATTCAAGAGCCAGTTAACCGAGGTTTAATGAATGGCGATTAGCTTGTAGATACCGCTAAATCTAGATAAAAAAGGGAAGTCATGGTTCGATCCAAACGTCGGTTATACATGCTCTTTAGCACTGGTGCCTTATTTTCATTTCTTTTAAACCCACTGAAAGCTCTCAGCGCAACTCCGTCACCGGAACTGACATTAGCTGTAGCCGTCCCTCAGACATCCCAAGTCAATGTTTTTCAGGCTTTTATTTTAGGCATAGTGCAGGGGCTAACCGAATTTTTGCCGATTAGTAGTACAGCGCATTTAAAAGTAGTACCCGTAGCCTTGGGTTGGGGCGATCCAGGGGTTACCTTTACTGCAGTGATTCAGTTGGGTAGTATTGCTGCGGTGTTGTGGTACTTCTGGGGTGATTTGAGTAGTATCACCCTTGGTGCTTTCAAAGCGATTCGCAAATCCGATTATCAAGACAGAGACTTCCGCTTAGCGCTAGGAATTGCTCTAGGAACCATACCTATTGTTTTCTTTGGCTTGCTCATTAAGGCGTTCATTCCCGATTTTGACAATTCACCCCTACGTAGTACAGCAGCGATCGCTATTGCCTCGATTGTCATGTCCTTGTTACTCGGACTAGCGGAAAGAATCGGCAACCGCAAGCGCAATTTTGAAGATTTAATACTTCAAGATGGGCTACTGATGGGTTTAGCACAGGCTATGGCATTAATTCCTGGTGTATCGCGTTCGGGTTCAACGATTACAGCAGGCTTATTTATAGGTTTAGAGCGGGCTACAGCCGCACGGTTTTCTTTTTTATTGGGTGTTCCTGCAATTACCATAGCAGGATTGGTGGAGCTTAAGAATGCTTTAGAGGCAGGATTGGCGGAAGCTGGATTAATTTCTCTGATCGTCGGTGTGATTTCTTCCGCTATATTTTCCTATCTATCGATCGCATGGTTATTGCGCTTCCTACAAACCCAAAGTACTTTAGTCTTTATTTTGTATCGCCTCGTGTTTGGGGTAGGGATTTTGGCTGCGATCGCGGCTCGTTGGTTACCTAATGTCTAAGAAAGAAAATAGGTTAAAGACTTAAGGGTTAGGAGGTTGAAGGTTGAAAGTTGTTAGCGTAGCGGTGCATAACCTAGGTTAGAAATTTTTGTGAGGAACGTTAGAAGTTTATTTTCTTGAGCATTCAGTTTTCCAAGCTGCCTCAAAAAAGTCTCGCTCGCATAACATGGCATAGCGGTAGGTTGATTCTACGAATGCTGAATTTTTGGTGTATTGATCACTCAAGCGCTCTAGCTTCTGTGCCAGTTCCTCAAATTCGCGATCGCTATAAGTGCTAATCCAGTCACCATATTGGTGGTTGGGAATTCCATTTTTTGCCAACTGTTCACCCAAAAACGCATACAGACGCATACAAGGAACCATCGCTACCGTAATTAAACTGACTTCACTTCCCCAAGCAGTTGCCAGTAAAAAATCTGTGTAGCGGCGTGTAGCTGCACCAGGTTCTACATTTCGCAAGTCTACTCCCCATTTTGCAGCACAACTTTCGTGGAGTTTCAGTTCTTCGAGAACACCTCCGGCAAGCGCATGGAAGGTATTAAATCCTTCCCAGTCGGTTGCCTTAGCTGCGGCAATACTGTAAGCACGAGCAAACGCTTCAAGGAAAAACGCATCTTGACCGACATAGTAGGCAAATTTAGCACGCTCCAGGGTACCCTTAGCGATACCTTGGACGAACGGATGTTCAAGACAAGCAAGTGCTAAGTCTTGATTGGATTGCCATAAGTCTTTACTAATTGTCATCTGAAGTGTGAAGGTTAAAAATTTTTTGAGTAGGAGTTGTGATTGCTATCCCTAAAAAATGTTATCGTTCTTCTTATCATTAACCAAGCTTTTATCGTTCATATTTTTGGCTGAAACAATTTAATATTATTTTTTATCATTTTTGAACAAACCTTTGAGCAAGTTGATTGAAATCCTCCAATCGCGTTGGGAAACATTACTCCAATCCTTTTCTGTCGAATCAGCGTTGGGGCAGGAGGTATTTTTTGACTTGGTTAATGCCTATTCAAGGGCCGAGCGTTCATATCATAATCTCAAGCATATCCATCAAGTCTTAGAAACGATTGAGTCTTTACGTTCACTTAGCATAGATTTTCCGGCTATTCAGCTTGCTGCTTGGTTTCATGATGTTATTTATAACTCTACAGCTCAAGACAACGAAGAGAAAAGTGCTGAATATGCCGAATCTATTTTAATTTTATTGAAAATCCAGCAATCCACAATTGCCCGTGTCAAAAACCTAATTTTGATTACTAAAACTCATCAAGCACCATTTAATGATATCGATAGTCATATCCTTCTAGATGCTGACTTAGCCATTCTTGGTTCATCTGAATTAAACTATCAAGCGTATTCTAGAGCCATTCGTCAAGAGTATTGCTGGCTACCTGATGCTGAATATGTTTTGGGCAGGAAAAGAATTTTACAAAATTTTCTCCAAAGGGATAGAATCTATCTAACCCATCAGATGTTCACTACCTTAGAGGAAAAAGCTAGGCGAAATTTACAAGCAGAAGTAGCTGCTTTATCAGTAAATAAACTAAAAAATTGCTCAATCAGTGACTAATGACTAATAAATAATGACTCATCACCTTCTCAAAGCTAGCTGCCAGACAGTGCATCTGGGTGGTTTTTCTCATCAGTTGAAACCTGCATTAATTATTAATTCAGGTGATAGTATTGATGTCGAGACCTATACAGGTTTTTATCTTTACGAACAAGCACCGCCAGACTTCTTGACACCAGAATTTCTAGAAATTTGCCAAAATTTACCTGCTGAACGAAAAGTCGGACCCGGCCCCCATTTACTAACAGGCCCGATTTACGTTCATGATGCTGAGCCGGGAGATGTTTTGGAAGTTAAGCTGGAAGCAATTTCACCGCGTTTATCAGTAGGTTTCAACGCTATCCGCTCAGGATGGGGAGCTTTACCTCAACAGTTTACTGAACCGAGACTGCGCTTTATCCCCTTAGATTTAGACAAAGGAATTGCAGAATTTCCTACAGGTAGCGGTATCCAAATTCCCTTACAGCCTTTTTTTGGGATTATTGGCGTTGCTACAGCCGAAACCCATCGCTCTTCAGTTCCTCCGGGTGTTTATGGAGGCAACATCGATAATCGAGAACTGCAAGCGGGTTCAAGCATTTTCTTACCTGTTTTTGTTCCTGGTGCGTTATTGTCAATTGGGGACGGACATTCGGCTCAAGGCGATGGTGAAATTGATGTCACTGCGATCGAGACTTCGATGAACGGCACCATCCAGATTAAGCTGCGGAAGGATTTGTCAATTACATCCCCGATCGCCCAAACGCCAACTGATATTATCACAATGGGTTTTGGTCAGACACTGGATGAGGCCTTTGAGTCTGCCCTTAAACAGATGATTCGCTTTCTAGAGCAATTCGTTGGCTTGAGTGCAGAGGAAGCCTACGTTTTGTGCAGTCTCGCCGTCAACTTCCACATTACGCAGGTTGTCAATACCCCTGAAAAGGGCGTTCACGGTATGCTACCTAAGTCGATATTGCCAAAAGCGATCGCACTATGACGCCCACAACTGTATTAATTTTTGCTGGTGGTGGATTATTTGCAGGAATCCTGGCAGGATTTCTCGGCATCGGGGGGGGTACTGTTCTCGTCCCTTTGTTAGTAGCGTTAGGATATCAGCCGGTTCAAGCCGTTGCCACTAGTAGCCTGTCGATTGTGATTACAGCAATTTCTGGTAGTGTCCAGAATTGGCGGATGGGCTATTTTAGCTTCAATCGAGTAGTGGGAATTGGATTTCCTGCTGTAGTCACGGCTCAAATTGGTGCGTATTTTGCAGAACTATTTCCTCCCTACTGGTTACTGGTAGCATTTGGATTACTGCTACTAATTAATATCTACCTTGTTGAACTCCGTAAACGCCTGAGTGCAAAAGAAAAACAGCAAATTCAGGAGGCAGCAGGCGAGACACCCAATCAAGATTCTGGCATCAACGCCACTGTTTCCAGAATTATTACGGGTAGTACCGCAGGCGTACTAGCCGGTTTATTTGGTGTCGGGGGGGGTGTCATTATGGTGCCCTTGCAAATATTGTTGTTGGGAGAAAAGATTAAAATGGCAATTCAGACGAGTTTAGGTGTCATTGTCATTACAGCTATTTCAGCAACTGTAGGACACGCTTTTCGAGGAAATGTTGTGTGGATTGAAGGACTACTTTTGGGTACAGGCGGATTTTTGGGAGCGCAAATCAGCACACGAATTTTACCCAAATTACCTGATCACATCGTCAGTTTAGCCTTTCGTTCACTGCTAGCGATTCTTTCGCTTTACGTTTTCTGGCAAGCTTGGCAAAACTATAACGGAGCCACTGCTTAAATTCTCATATCATGTCCGGCTGAATACTTACACGTTGGTGGGAATAAGGCAGAGGACAGATGGCAGAGGGCAGATGGCTCCAAGGGAAAAAGCAAGGCTGCAAGAAGGAAGTGATAACTGTTTAGGCAGACCTGATATCACAAAGTTTCAGAGAATTAAAGCAATCAATAAAAGAATCAAAATAGGTCTGTAAAAGAAACCCACAGAACATTAAAATCATTTGCGTTTATCTAGGTGCATCTGCCGTTAAAAGCAGAATGCCGAATATTTTGATAAAAGGGTTTTAATTCAATACTTAAATAGCCATTTTTATTAGATTTTTCTTTGTTAATTATTTAAATAGTTAACTGAGTTTCTTACTATTGTGATTAATAACCTAGTCAAGTCACTTGTCCACATTTTGGATCATAGAGGTCTTTTGTCGCGATTAACGTTAGACGTTGGACTTGACTGAAGCTGCGTCTCTATCAGTATCATGATCATGGCATAGTGTAAAGAAATGTAAAAATAAGATGCAAGATAAAGTTGTTGTTGTCGTCGGTGCTACGGGTGGCATTGGTTCAGCCTTAACGCGAAAACTGGCACAAGAAGGAGCAAGTCTAGTATTAGCAGCAAGAAATAGCGATCGCTTAGCGATTCTAGCCTCCCAACTGACCAGCTTAGGGGTAGGGCAAGTTTTGAGTGTTCCCACAGACATCACTAACCCTTCTCAGGTCGAAACGCTAATGTCGAAGGCTGTCGCTCAGTTTGGTCAAGTTGACGTTTTGGTCAATGCGGCAGGTGCTGCGATTATGAAGCAGTACAACAAAATTGCACCCGCCGATTTGGATGCCATGCTCGACTTGAACTTAAAAGGCAGCTTTTACACCACTCAGGCAGCGGCTGAAGTGATGAAGGAAAAAAGGTCGGGTCACATCTGCAACATTGTCGGCATTTTGGGCAAGCACTCAATGGTGATGGCATCGGCTTACTGTGCGGCCAAGTTTGGTGTCGTTGGTTTCAGTAAATGTATGGCAGAAGAACTGAAGCGCTTTGGGATTAAATTCACACTCTTCTACTTCGGTGGTGTTGATTCGCCTTTTTGGGATCATGCCAATTTGAAGGTAGACCGCTCCAAAATGCTGACGCCGGAAACCGCTGCTGATGCCATTCTGTTTGCCCTTAAAGCTGACCCCCAAGCCGTACCGATGGAAATCAACATTCAGCCAGAAAGCCACTTGTTTTTCTAACACAGAACGATCATCCTTGGGAATGACCTGAAAAACCCCAAAAAGCTGCAAAATTGACACGCAGGCACAATCCCAGATGGGCTAGGCAATGAAAATTGACTACATTCACTTTTATGTAAAAGACGCCCCAGCCTCCCGCGATTGGTTCGTGAACCAGATGAACTTTCAATCGGTGGCATCGGCTGCTAGCCAGCATACTCACACCAGTGTGGTAAGAAATGGCTCAGTTTACATTGTGGTGTCTTCCCCTATTTCCTCACAAAGCCCTATTGCTCAATTTTTGCGTTTGCATCCTCCTGGTGTTGCTGATGTCGCTTTTCAGGTTTCAAACTTAGAATCCGTCATGAAAAGGGCTGTAGCCAAGGGGGCAAAAGTCTTGCAGCCTATTGAGCAACGGCAACTAGAGCGAGGGAGCATGAAATGGGGAAAAATTGCTGCTTGGGGTTCTGTAAGCCATACCTTGAGCGAGTACACAGGGAAGGCGTCTTTTTTATCAGTATTAGCCGATTCAGGAGTCGCATTTGATTTCTTGAGTCCGACTGAGTATTCACTCCAGAGCCTTGGCAGCCAATTCTCTGCCACCGAGGTTAATTTAGGGGCTAGCATTCCCAAGGTTGACGAGAAAGGATTACCCCTGCATTGGAATATGGATTCCGTACTTTTTACTGGAATTGACCATGTAGTCCTGAATGTTGCCGTTGGTGAGTTGGAACCGGCACTCAGTTGGTATGAGGCTGTTTTGGGATTTCAGCGTCAGCAAACGTACACGATTGCAACGGATTACTCAGGGTTGCGCTCTCAAGTGATGGTTCATCCAGACAGTGGAGTGCAATTTCCGATTAATGAACCAACTTCCAAAAATTCTCAAATTCAGGAGTTTTTAGAGATTAATTCCGGTGCTGGAATTCAGCACATAGCATTACAGACTCCTCAAATTGTAAAAGCGATCGCACACCTGCGTCACCGAGGACTTTCCTTTCTCCCCATTCCTGAAACCTACTATACTCATCTGCGGCTCAATCAAGACCACATCCCTCTATCGGCGTCTGAATTCGCAGAAATAGCAAACCAACAAGTGTTGGTCGATTGGCAGCAAACATCTAACAACGCCTTGCTTCTTCAAACCTTCACTCAGCCCATTTTTGAACAACCCACTTTTTTCTTTGAACTCATCGAACGTCGCTTCAAGGCACAAGGTTTTGGAGAGGGCAATTTTCGCGCCTTGTTTGAAGCGATTGAGCGGGAACAAATCAAGCGAGGCAGTTTGGGCATGAAGTAGAGGTAGCCAGGGAGAAGTTGGAGAGAGCAAAACTTAGCCCAATGAAAAAATTTATTTCTTTAAATTAATAATAAAATTTATTACAGCACTGAACCGAATGTCCTACGGCATCAAGTTTGTTTCGCAATTCGTAATGGATAAGGTCGCCGCAACGCTCGCCGAAATTGAGAATTTTAATCGGGGATTTAAACCCCAACTGAATAAGAGACAACCTTTAGAGACGCCCTCACAGGGCGTCTGTACAGGGGAATCTGAGCCATCTTTAACTACGGAGTACGTGGTCTGCTGATCACAAGAGCGAGTCTTCACTTATCACGAAATTGGTTGACCTGGTACTCGTCTTCCCATGGACAGTTGAAGCTTGATGCACCAAGATTCACTGCCAACCCTCACAATAAAGCTACCGCAGCAATTCTACAGCAGTCCCGACTTCAAAAAATTTGATGTTTAAGGCTGGAAATTTTGCCAAAAGGGAGGATTATCCTGTGCTTTCAGGCAGTTTTCAGCGTAGAAAGCTACTAATCAGCCAAAGAATCAGCAGAGTTATCACTGTGGCAAATTTATCGGCTGTTAAACCGATAGAGCTAATTGGCAGCGTTATGAAACCACTCAATACAGCACCCAACCCTATACCGATAAGCAAACCTGCCAGCGTGAGCAATACAGCGCGACCAAATTTTTGTTCTTTGCGATTTAGGAAGTAAATATTACATCCCACACCCAACGCCAGAACCAACGATAGCAGTGATGACTCCTCTTGAGCAGGATAAAAAATCGTTATACCGCCGAGGAGCAAGAATGAAATCGCTGGCCAGAGCAACTCCCCTAGCGTTGGAGTATCCACCCACCTTTGCAGCCAAGCCGGAGAGTTATTCACTGAAGCTTGGGAAAAGCTAGGTGGAGCTTGAGCCACTTTCTCTGGAAAACGAATACGTTCCGGCACCTTAATTTTGCCTTCTTGACGCATTCTCAGGCGCTCCATAATAATCGCATCATAAGCCGCCTCTACTGATTCCAAGACCTTTTGATCACCTCGATGCTGCTGCATCAGACGACCTTTAGCATCTTGAATTTCATCAAAAGAAGCGTCTTCAGTAACCCCAAGCTTTTCGTAGGGATTTTGATCGCTCATTCAAAACCTCCGAGACATCCCTTTTCACTCGTATGAAAGCAACTTTACACTAGTTATATATGTAGGCATGGTTCCCGCTCAATGCTACTGTTCCCACCGACAGGGTAACAGGAATTATGATTGAGTGTTGTGCCAACTCCCCTGCAAGCTAGTTTAGCTTGATCTTTGAAGACAAGCGCTCTCTACTGAACCCACTTTCCCGTTTTGAGAAACACGTCCTCAAGTGCTAAAAGTGGATAGGCTCTTGAGAAATTTCTTAACTATCCGTCCTAGGCGGGATGTCAAAAGCTATTGGCATCCCCTAATTCTACGACGATAATTGTCTAAAATGCTCAATACACCTTTGGTGTAAACAATCCTACGTGTTGATCCCAACAATCCAGTTCTTTGTGAAAAATTATGACCATGGCCTCCGCCAAGATTCTTGTCGTGGATGACGACCCGGCCATCCGAAATTTAATTCAACGCTTTTTAAGCAAGAAGAACTATCAAATCCAGGCTGCTCATGATGGGAAGACTGCTCTAACTCTGTTTGAGCAGTTCAACCCAGACTTAGTAATTCTGGATGTGAATTTGCCTGATGCCATTGGCTACAACTTATGCAAGGAAATGCAAAGCCGTACCGATGTCTTTGTCTTGTTTCTTACCAGTCGGGGAGACGCCGCTGACAAAGACAAAGGATTTAAACAAGGGGGTGATGACTACCTCACGAAGCCTTTTGATTTGCAAGAGCTGGAAAACCGAGTCGGGGCGATTTTGAAGCGCAAACGGGAAGTTACTCCTACGGAACAACAGCGCCTCGTATTCGATAAGTTAGTGATTGATCCAGGCCGTCGAGAGGTAACCATCAACGAACAACCCGTTCCTTTAACCGCCCTAGAGTTTGATCTCCTGCATTTTCTCGCTTGTCACCCCGGTCGAGTCATGCGTCGTTCTGAACTTATCCAAGAAGTTTGGGAGTACGACTATGTTGGGGATCAACGAGTCGTTGATGTCCATATCGGTCAGATTCGCAAAAAGATTGAGCTTGATTCTAGCCAGCCGTCGTTAATTCAAACCGTTCGAGGTGTCGGTTACAAGTTTGAGGCTCCTACTCACCCAAAGAATGGTAGGTCTGAGGCTTAAAACCCAAATATCTCTCGTAGTCAACAGAGACGTCAACCAGAAATGACTTTCAACAAGGTGTGCAATCACTGACCGATTTCCTTCTCTTTCCAAAACGGTTAAACAGGGTGCCCTAGCTAATAATCGACTAGTGAAGTTGACGAACTGGTTCAGGTTTAGGAGAAGCCGAAGGGGCTAGTTATGCCACAGACATCCTCGCATGATTACACCCACCTTGGACAAAGCATAGAGCCCGCATTGGCGGGCTATAACAAAACAGATACTGGAGATATCCTAAGCTTGTTGAGACGATGAAGTAGCCGTGTGATTATTAGACTCCACTGCAGCAGCTTCCTTAGCTGTGACGTCCTCAGATTCAGGAAGTTGTTGTGTCTTCGCCGCTTGCTCTATCTGTTGAGCCTCACGCTTAAATTCAGTTTCAAACTCTCTAGATGCTTCTTGAAAGCCTCGAATTGCCTTCCCTAAACTTCGACCAATTTCTGGCAACTTCTTGGGGCCAAAGACCAACAAAGCAATAACCAGAATTAAAGCCATTTCCGGCAGACCAATACCAAAAACATTCATGTGATAACCTCCTGAAAATTTTTCAAGCCGCAGTCCTCAGTATCTGAACACATTAGCACTCTCACCCCTCCAAGATTTGACTGAAGACTAACTAGACCTGTACACACATATCGCTGGTCAAGTGGATTCAGTTCGCTGTGTCTAGAGGTTGCTACTTGTATTTTCTCATGTACAGCAAGATCAGACCTTTCATCCAACGGGTGTTTACCGCCCCCTTGTGAGACCAAATCCGCATTGATAGCCCTTCTTTCCGAATCCAGTATTTTTTTCTCCCCTAATACTGCTCGGATAAGCTCTAATTTCTCTCCCTCAGCTCCCTCAGTTTCCGGGCGTTCCGCTACTTTTTCCAGGGACTCTCTTCTTAACCGAGCAGTATTGTTTTCTCCCCTGCCTGTCGAAGAATAAAGGAGTTTTCTGAAGGGATTTGATATGACCTGTGCTGAGGCTAAATTTTCCAACTAAAAAACCCGGTCTAGCCGGGGCATAAAGCATTTATTGAAGTTTTACGGGCACAGTCTACTGACCCAAGCTTCTCCAATCGACATTGATCCCTTCAAGCAGCAGTGAAGAGTTGTAAAGCTGCAAAATAATCAGTAAAAAGACGAAAAATAACAGCATGAAGACTCCCATTAAGGGCGTAGTTCCCCATCCTGGAGCCACTTTACCATATTCCGAGTTGAGGGGTTTGAGTATATCTCCTAACCGCGTCCGTTGTGCCATGGGTCACCTATGAATCGATCTCAATAGATTTTTTGTAACTTTCCGTAATATTATAGGGGTATAGGATTCATAATTTATCTATATCATGGAACCCGCAACAGTTCTTATCATTTCCATCGCTGTGGTTGTTTTGGCGATCACTGTATTCTCTGTATATACGGCTTTTGGGCCGCCTTCTGCGGAATTAAGCGATCCATTTGAAGATCACGAAGATTGATAGATTCATAAGGCATCGCGAATCAGTAGGGTCGTGTACATAGTCAATTCTGATTTAAATTTAAACCTTATTCAAAAATCTTCAAAAACTTTTACACGACCCTTGTGAGCGCTTTCATATCCCTATTCGCGCATTAGCAGCTATTTAGGGCTTGTGGCCCTAGATAACCTGATAAGAAAGAAGATAACAGTGAAAGCGATCGCTCCTGAAATTGATTGGAGTGGAATCAGACAACTCCAACTACTGCCCTAGGATAATCACAGAACCTGGAACGCTTCTAGGGTTGCTACAAGCAAAAGCGGCGGCTTCAGCAGTCATTCCTCGTCTGATATTAACCATCGCATCGTACATCGTTTGCCGGACGCACTCACTGCGAGATTGAGCTAAAGTTTGTGCAGTCGCTGGATTTGGAGCAAAAACAGTTACCGTCGCGAAACTAGCTGAAATCGAGAATATTACAGCAGAACTAAGGCTTCTAGGTTTCATCGCTCCTCCAAATTGCGTGTTTATTCCAGCACTTTCAGCCTAAGTCGCCCCTGGGTGAGTACACTTCCTCTAGATGTTTCATCCGAGTGGGTGATTTCAAGCGAATTGAGTCCATTCAACAATAATTCGTAATTATGAATTCGTAATTCGTAATTAAAAGGCGGGTTAAAGCCTCCGACAACGCACATCGCTTTCGGAGCAGTCGGGGCCTCTCATCCCCGGCGAGAACGTCAATTACGAATTACGTAGCTTGCTCGCCGCGAGAGCGAGTACTACGAATTTTTAATTCAATCTATTGATGCTGACAGCACGGTAAAAGTTGCAATTGTCCAGGGAGAAATGCTAAGGGATGGTTTATCGGGTAAGAGTGCCGATATCTGAGTCTGTCGCTCTAATAAATCGACAGGATGAGCGATCGCTAAATTTAAATCACTCTCCAACGACAACTTAGCTGGATTGCCGTAACATTCATAACACCGCATAATCCATTGATCGGGTGCATCTTCTGATTGCTTCAGCGCCATCAAGACGAGATTTGGAGACTGTAAATCTAACAACCGAGCAACGGCTGGTAGCTTTTTGGATGCAGGGTATTCTACGAAGTTAGAGAAACTAGGTGAGTGAACGTCTGTCTCATGGTTTTCGCGATCGCACCACAGCACCATTAAGGGTAGATTCAGCTCATAACCTCGTTGAACAGTACTCGCTGACTGCCAACTTCCACAATGGGGATAAAGGGCATAAGTGAATTGATGGATACCTCTATCTGCTTCTGGATTGGGCCAACAAGGGCTTCGGAGTAACGTTAAGCGTAATTGAGAAGGCTGGGAATCGTAACCGTATTTACAATCATTGAGCAAACTGACACCGTAGCTATTTTGGATTTGGGATTTTGGAGTTTGGATTAAAGAATTACTGGTGAAGTCCGATGGATTTTGATTTTGAGGGGTATGGTTTAATTTAGAAGCCGTAAGATCTGCCCAGCGCAGGGCGGGAACTTCCCATTTCGCTTGTTCGGCAGGAGTTTGAGGACGAGTGGGGCGTTGGATGGCAGCGCAGGGCGTTTCGTAGGTAGCATAATCAGCTTCCAGGTTTAAAGGGAAAGCCGCCTTTACCAAAACATGACGTTCTTGCCAGTCTACAGTTGTGGCAATTGTCAAAATTGGGGATTGAGTATCAAGGATATAATCTTGGCAAAATTCGGATTGTCCTAACTGACGTACAACACGCAAACGCGATCGCATTTTTCCTTGTTCTATCCACTGAATCGATTTGAGTTGAGTGGGTGGTAAGGGGTGCTGAGCATAGTTAGGGTCAATGTTCCAAGCATCCCAGTATTGACCACGATCTTGGAAGGCTTGTAGTTGATTTCCTGGCGCACTGAGAACTTCTCGTTGGTTGACTTTATCAAAGACACTGCTCAAATCCCCGGTATGAGAGTCAACAACAACTTGCAACAATTCGTTTTCCAAAACAAAATCTGCTGGGAATTGGAAATTGGGAATTGGGAATTGGGAATTGGGAATTGGACACAGCCAGAAGAGGCAATATCCGATGGAGGGAATATCCTTCGCTAAAAACAAAAGCTTTGATTCTTTACTAAGCTGGGAGGGTATTTTTTCTCCGGAAGGGTCGTAAATTTCCCACTCTCGACGCCCTAGTTCCCAATTGTCAGTTTCTTTTAAGGAAATGGCAACAATTTCGGAACGCTGCCAGTTGAGGGGGTTGAAGATGAGTATCGGTTTAGCGTCGGGTTGGGGTGGAGGAGGTAGAGTAATGTGAGAAGCGATCGCTTTTAACGATGCTTCTAATACCTCTGAACTAACCTGCTCCACCTCCTGCCAAGCTTCATTCGCCTCCACGAACACCTGCGGAATCGATGTTCCGGGTAAAATATCGTGGAATTGATTAAATAACACCTTTTTCCAGGCGTCTTCCAACTGAAGCTTAGGATATGTTTTATTCGTCGTCAGGGTGGCGAGAGAGGCAAAGAGTTCGGCTTGGTAGAGTAGCCCCTCACAACGGCGGTTCCAGCGCTTTTGGTCGGCGTGAGTCGTGTAGCAGCCACGATGGAATTCTAGATATAGCTCATCATTCCAGACGGGATTGGAAATTGGGGAAGTACTCGTTTGCTCTGCTACAGATGACAGGTTTTGTGGCAAAGATATCGGTTTTTCTACAAATTTTTCTGCTAAAGTCACCCCTACCAGCCTATTTCCTGACTCTCTTTCTAGTTGTTTTCTAATGTGCTGTAAATAGCTTCCAGCAGTGGTAAATTCCACGCAGGGGAAGAAGGGCGACTGCTGCCAACGCTTTGCTACTTGTAACATATCGCGGGTCGGCCCCCCCCCATGATCACCAACACCGGGAAGCCAGAAGGCATCTTTGAGATGAGTCTGAATTTCCCAGTCAATCGCGTAAGATGTCATGGTCAGCGGATTTGTGTCCATAACGCCTGCGGTATTAGGGGGAGACATTAGGCTAAAAATTTGAGTGCCATCTGGAGATTGCCACCAAAAAGTACCATAGGGAAACTTAGTGGTGTCGTTCCAGTGCAGCTTTTGGGTAACAAAGTATTCAATCCCACCTTGCTTGAGCAGTTGCGGTAGCTGCCAGCAAAACCCAAAGCTATCGGGTACCCAAGCAACGGTTGTCAACTGACCGAATTTTTCTTGGACGTAACGCTGAGCGTACAGTATCTGCCGGACAATAGATTCACCGTCAATCAAAGTTAAATCTGGTTCTACCCACATCCCCCCCACTA
>CBKWLJ010000083.1:0-23044 GCA_966675205.1 uncultured bacterium | reverse complement strand
AGGGGCGATTCATGAATCGCCCCTACTATATATGGTATCCATGCGTAAGTCCTGTTTCAGTTAGTTTTGATTGCTTTGGAAGCAATAAGTAGCCCTCATGAACTGTGTACACCAGAACAAGGCAGATGGCAGATGGCAGCAGTCTTTTACTGATTGACTATCCTCAAACTAGAAGAGGCAGAACGTCCAAACTCTTCTGGGGCATATTGGAGGTGAACGTCTGCGCCCGGCCAGAGGTAAGTACCAGGGGTGACAGAACGGACTAGGTAGTGGAGGTTATAGACTCCTGCTTCCAGGTGGTCAGCGTAAGCGGTAATGCGATCGCGGTAGAGTGTTTGGTAGCCTATTTGCCAACTATCTGCCTTGGCTTGGAAGTAAGGCGTAGAGGTTTGGAAACTGGTATCGACTGCCTCAAACCCCGCAGGAAGTGGGTCTGTAATTACCAGATGGTCTACGGGATGGTCCGTGATAATTTCTAAATCAATGTCAAACACCTGTCCAGCTTGAACGGCTAAGGGTTCATCAGGCGCATATAGTCCAATTTTTTTAATGGCTTTTTCCTGATTTGCAGGGTAAATTTCCCGCGTTACTCGCACTCCATTAAAGCGTCCGGGTTGATTTCCTTGTAGGCGATAGCGATAGGCAACGAGGTAGTGGAGTGCGCCTTGACCGGATTTTTTCACCGTTAAATCGTGCCGTCCACGGGGTAACTGTGCCATGGGTAGATTCAACTCAGTACTGGGGTTGCGGTACCCCTCAAACTGGGCTGAACCCAGCTTTTTCCGTCCAAGTTGAACCGTAGCGGCAAAGTTAGGGGGTGTGGGTTGCAGCTTGCTATACTCCACTAGTGTGGTAAGGGCTTGGGCGTTATCGTAGCTATTTTGCCAGGTTCCTTCTCGTCGCAGTGCTAAGAGTCCTTGTAGTAATCGGTCGATGACTTCCGGTTTGCTCTTTTGAGCAACAAAAAGATGCAACGCTTGAGCTTGGGCAGTTGTGGGCGAATTGAGCCAAGTCCAACCTTGGGGTAAGTTTACAGTAGCAGAACGCCCTGTTTCATAGATTGTTTCCTGCAACTGATTGAGTAATGTTTGCGATTCTGGCTGCCATTCCGGGAAACCTGAGAGGTATCGAGCGAGTTTAATTTGAGCAATGGCATCAAATTCGTTGCGCTGGGCGTAGAGGTCGGCTAAATATTCATTACGCTTTTCTCCGAGTTGGGCCAATGCCATCAGCGCTTCAAGCCGTACCCGATTCTTGCACAGTTGGTCTTTACAGAAATCAGATTGACCAGGGTTGGCGAGGATTTTCTTTAAATAAACATTGACGCGAGATACCATTTGTGAGTCTACGGGTAATCCTGCTTCCTTAGCAAGAGCAAGACTTTGAGCCGCATAGGGTGTTACAAAAAGGTCAGAGCGTTTTTCTCCTGGGAATGTGGCAAAGCCTCCATCTGGTTGTTGGAGTTTTTGTAATTGTTCTAACGCTTGGGTTGCTTGTTGGGTGGGGTTGAACTGGGTGAAGGTTTGGTTGTAGGTTTTGGAGAGAGTTTGTAGGGAAGCTGCGATCGCTAATTGACTCGCTGCGGGTTCTAAAAAGGGTAACTCGTACTCCTGCAACACTTGTCGTGCTGGGGCTGTAATCTCTGGAATCAAAGTACTAGCAAGGGAAATGTCTAAACCGCCTGCATCTGGTACAACCTTTTTATCTACATTGACTGGAATTTTTACCTGATTAAAGGTGACTCCCGTTTCCACAACTTGTTCTGTAATTTCTAACGGTTTCACCGGCAAAGACACTTCCAAGGCATCCGATGCACCATTTAACTCAGTCACAAATCGAACTTTCCCCTCACCAGCACTCCCTGCAACAAAGGGCAAGCGGTAAGCTTCTGTGCCTGATTTACTTTCAGCTTCCAGTTTGAAGAAAAATGGTATGGGGTAAGGTTGAGTTCCTCTTTGATGTGGAATTGGCTGTCTGTCGGCGTTGTTGCTGGCTAACTGGAGGGGGTACTCTCCATTGGTGTTTATCGCAAGATTGCCGTTTTGTCCAGTGTTGTTGGTTACTGTTAAACCAGCTTCCATGCGATCGCCTGGACGAGCAAATTGAGGGAAAATGGGATTAGAGACTAGGGGTTTTGTCGTCATAAACGTTGCTTCCCCGTTACCAAAGCGCAAATTCCCATCCGTCGCAACGGCCATAACTCGCCAAGTGGTTAAATCATCCGGTAGTTTAAAGGTGACCTGCGCTTTACCAGTAGCATCCGTCACCACTGAGCCATTGTAGTAAGCTAAAGCTTTAAAATCGGTGCGAACACGAGTACTTGCTGCGGCCGCAGATAACCCGCCACCATATCCCCAGCCTTTGTCCATTGCTGGAGTCAGGGGTTGTACCACGACATCGGGGCGATTATCCGAGAAGCGAGTGGAAATAGGTTGCTCTGCATATACTGTTTTTACCAAATCTGGGGGCCGGTAGCCCGTGAGTTGCAATACGGCTTCATTCACCACCATTACGGTAAACTGACCCTGAATAGGTTGATTTTGATTATCTTTGAGTTCGAGTTGGACAGTTTGTTCAGTACCGGGTTGCAATGATGCTTGTGCCGAGGTGACTTGAGCTTTTAAGTACTTATCCTCCAAACTCGTTTTAAACGGTGCAAACCCAATTCCCACCAAATTATTCAAACTTCCCGGTTCAACTTGCGATAAAGGTGGCCCTTGGCGAACGAGTACTGCCTCCACTGCTGCATTCGGGAGCATTTCTGGTGTAACTTGGAACTGAATTTGTGGTGCTGCGCCTTTAACTTTGGTAATGGTTTGATAAATGGTGTTGTGACGAACGACGGCAAAGTACAATTCCCCTTCGGGATAGGGGGATTGAATTAAGGCAGTCGCGGTTTCACCGGGTTGATAGCTGTCTTTATCGAGTTTGACTTCGATGCGACTGTTGGTATATCGTTCTCCCCAGTTGACAGCGTTTGCCCCGGTTGCCCATATCTGCAAATCGGTAGCTGTAATTTCATCTTTGGTATTAGCAAAGTTGGCGCGAATCCGATAGGAACCTGACTCAGGGGGAGTTAGAGAAACTTCTTGAGGACGATTACCCGAACGGAGTTTTAATGTTTTTACGGTTTTATACTCCACCTGATTGTGCGGGGTTTGGCTGCCTTCGACTATCTGCGTTACATTGCTGTATTTGATTTGCTGGAGTTCGACACGGACTTGTTGCCCTGCTAAAACTTTACCTTTGGGGTCGGTAACAATCACTTGAATCGGGAAAGGTTTGCCTGCATCGGCAACAAAGTTACTTTGCAAACCAATTAGTTTATCACTGGGTAATGCGGTAAATTCTTGAGAATCCGAAACGGATAGATTTGAGACATCATTGACTTGCACATCCATGCGGTAAGTCATGGGATAGGGTAAATCCTTAGCTACTGTTACCGTCTCCTGACTCTTTCCGGTTTTATCTAAGACTTGATTGGTTTGCAATACATCGGTAGGCACGGCAGGACGTTCTTCTGGCCAAAACCACTGACGCCCGAAGGAAAATTTTTCCCAATTTTTGGGGATAAAGTTCGCGGGTTGGCGAGTCACGTAGTATTTGGCTTTTCCTCCTTCTACCGCTGGGCCAAACAGATAGTTACTTTGAGCGTTAGCTGCAACTTTTTGCCCAATTCCAGCAAATTCTTGATCTAAAGTGAGGTTGACTTTAAAGTTGGGGGGTTTAAACTCAGCGACGCGAAATTCTCCGGAGATTTCTGCTCCATTTTTCCCTTTGGCTTGAATGGAATAGTAACCTAGAGGTTGATTGGGTTTAATGGGAAATTCTAGGAAAAATGTGCCAAAGTCATTCGTCGTTTGAGTTCCTAAATCTGTCTTCTTACCATCGGGACTAATTAGGGTGACTTGATAAAGAGTACCTTTATCCTGCTGGATGATTCCATTTTGTAAGTAGTAAGCTTCTCCGGTGAAGGAAGCAGTTTCTCCGGGTTGGTATAGCTGTCTATCCGAGAAGATAATGCCTCGTGATTCGGGTTTACCACTCTGCCAACCAGGAATTAGTTCGTAGTCGTAGATACCGCTATAATCTAGGGTGCGAGTAAACGCCCAATCTTTGCCTTCACGAGCAATCACAAGTAATTTTGGGGCATCGGGAAAGCCTTGATTGCTTCCTTGAATACACTTTTGTAAATCCTGGCGATTTAACTGCCATGAACCGGTTGCATCCGTTTTTCCTGTGGCGCAAGGTACAGGCTGCGAAGGGGATTTTGCTTCTAATTGAGATTGGTAAATGTCAACGGTAGCGCCTGCAACGGCAGCACCATCAGAAAGGTGGTTGACTCGGACTAATCCGGATTCAGGAAACCACTGGGCAAATACGCCTAAGTTGGTTAATTGTACTAAGCCATAAAACGTTGGTTCGCGCCACTTTTGTTTTCCATTTTCTTGATACTGATTGGTACGGGCTTGGACTCCATAAGCAAGCATTCCGGTATCATCACTCAGTTTTTCTCGGAGGGGAATGGTAACTTCAGTGGTTTGATTTTTGTTAGCAGAAACTTTAAAACTTGACCATTGATTGGGGGAAGGGAGTAAATCGTTACTGTTGCCTTTGGGATAGGGAGAATCGGTATAAACTAAATCGGTGGGTTGGAGAGCTTGATAAGCGGCTTTGTACTGGGATTCGGGTAAATTAACAATTGTGAGATTGAGTTGTAAGTTTTTACCGGATGGGAAGATATTGAGATTGGAAGGAGCCCAAATGTCTCCGGCTACATCGCCTGTTTCGTATTTAAGGGTGACGGGTTTACCTAAGGTTTGCCCGAATTTATCTTTGAGTTTGGACCCAATGGTGATGGTATAAGTGGTGGTTGGTGCTAATGCCCAAGGGTTGAGGTTAACAATTTTTTCTCCGTTATAGGCTTTAACCAGGGGAGGTGCATCTTTTGGGGGTGTGGGTTTAACGGTAATGTTTTCAATGGCTGATTCTGGAACAATGCCGTTATTGAATACCAACTGAGCACCGCCTTTAACAAAGCGTCCGTAGCTGCCTCCGGCATCGGGTTTTCCGACAAACTGGAGGTTTTGGAAGGTGAGGGGGGCGTAGGTGGTGAGTTGGCTGACAAAGGGGGTTTGAGTGGGGAGATTGCCCCGCGCAGGACGCAAACCTGGGGAAAATTCTAAGCGGTAAGGGGTTGCTTTTTCTAGCGATCGCTTAGGGGTTAGGATATAGTTCCAGGGACGTGTGGCAGGGTCGAATTTTTCCTGGGGTGAGTTGGTGGGTGTTTTCTCTTCCTCTAGTTCAACTTTAAGGGCAACTTTCTCGTTCTTGCCTTCTGGAATCAAGGCGACGTGTTCTTGGAGTGCGCCTAAATCTAGTTCTACGTTTGAGGTGACTTTGAGGGTGGGATTGATATCAAAGGGTTCAACTTGTTGCTCTTGAGCGTTGGCAGTGGCGGTTTTTCCGGGTAAATTTGTGAGTTGAATCGCTTCGGTAGCAAACGTCCAAGCTAAATCTTGGTCTAAACGATGATTGTTAAGGTCGCTTAATCCTGCTTTTAGAGTAACTTGAATGCGAGTGGCTTTCGGTAGTGCTTCATCTGCTTGGAATCCCACCATCCGAGGGGTTAAAAAGCGAAAGTGGCCGGGGAGAGGGGGGATAACTTCAAATTTTTTCAAAAGGTTCTGTCTATCGGAACTATCCAGGCTTTCGACAGGAATTAGGGGTTCTTTAAACCGGATGCGAATTTGAGCAAGGGGTTCGGCGTTGCCTGTGGGGCTAATTTGCTCAATCCAATCGGGTAGTTGAGGTAGAGGCAGAGGGGAAACGGCGGGAAGGGGTTGGATTTTGGAGGTGAGATTGGCGATGTCACATCCTGCGACACCCAGAATCAGGGTGAGAATAAGCAGCAACTGCATCCATCGTTTGATAAACCTGCTGATAATGTGCATAGCCTTTCTCCCTTTAGCCTCTTCATCCAATGGCTGATGCTGAGTGATTGAGTAAAAAAGCTTCTACAGTTCTTATGGGGGAGATTTCCGGAGAGATGAAGAAATTGTTACTCTGAGATGTCAGGGGTTCAGATGCCCGTGTTTTTGGAGAAGTTCAGCATCTAGAGTCAAAGTGAATATTTCTTTGGCTAGCTGATGATTCAGGCTGAAGTTAGATAGCACATTAATAGAACCCATTCAAAATTAAGGTATAAACCTCCAGCACCTTTCCATCCCTCATTTTGTAGTGAATACAGGGGATAACGCTTTGTGTTTACTCAAAGGGGAGTCGTAATTCCTCTTTTTGTGGTGAGGGGTTCTGTGTCAAACCAAGATTCTTGAGGGGCAACCACGCGGTGGGGGGAACTCTGCGGTGGGGGGAACTCTGCGGTGGGGGCAACCACAAGTTGGGGGCAACCACAAGGGATTGCCCCTACGGGGTGTCTGTTTTTTGCGGACATTCCTACTATCAATTTGATATTTTCCAAAACTGTTTTTGTTAATTGGTTAACTCTTATGTCTGACT
The DNA here is from genome assembly GCA_966675205.1 of uncultured bacterium. Lineage (GTDB taxonomy): Bacteria > Cyanobacteriota > Cyanobacteriia > Cyanobacteriales > Coleofasciculaceae > JBFLZA01. The sequence goes on along the minus strand of CBKWLJ010000083.1, from coordinate 16,525 downwards.
CTAACTACTATTGCTCAACACCGAGTTCTACCCAGGATTATGCTCAAATCTCAGGTTTAGCTTTTCAAGCTCAGGCTGAACTTGATTATCTCCGCCATCTGTTGGCTGGTAATAAAAGTATCAGTCCTGAAGCTGATGCTTTGATACGAGAACGCTTTTTAACGTTGCAAGGTATTTGTAACCGCGCACTAGAGTTACTACCAAAACAAAATGAAAAGAACGAAGAGTTGCAAGCTGAGTTGGAAGATAGTGATTGTTCTATCAGTTTGCAGGGTACAGTGAATCCTGATCTTTTAGAAATTAATCCAAATGGAAGTTTCTCTATGGTGAGTACGGATAGCAATATGAGGATGTTGCTGCGAACTGAGGCGGTTTTTAGGGTAAAAGTGCAGCAACTTCAAGTGAGTGGAGAAATCATTAACATTTAGCTTGGTGGTTTAAACCGCAGCTATACAAACCTAACCCGCCTGCGCGGGTTATAAAAACTTTTGAGTTTCAATCCCTGATAGGGATTAATATTGCTAATCTGCAAGGTACGATCGCAGACACACACTTTGACAAACGCGATCACATGGGTCGTACAATGACCTTTATTGCCCGTTTGATTCGGGATGGGATAGCGGATAATGTAGTGCGATCGCAGTCAATGAAGAAACATCAGTCGTTGTCGATCAAAAAGGTTTAGCACGGGTGATGGGCAAGGGTCCGGCTTACTTCGTTCTCGGTGACCATATCCCAGAAGTCTGCGAACCTCAAACTCCCCTTACCTTTTTCAACTATAAGATCTGGCGAGTGAAGAGTGGTGACACCTTTGACCTGAAAAACAGGCCGCAAACGGGTTACTATCTCACAAGTGTGACCAACGGCAAGATTGACTCTGACCCCTATTAGTGTAAAGCCCTTGCAAGCAATCGCTGTTGCTTTTGCTGAAGCCGGAAGAATCGATGAAGCGCTACAACTTGCTCGCACGATTCCCAATCAATCTTCTCAATCATCAACCTTGAATAATATAGTTTATGTCTTAGCTAAAGCTGGGAAAATCGACGAGGCTCTACAAATCGCTGAAACTATTGATAGAGAGTCACCTAAAATGGTGGCTTTGATTTATCAAGCAGGTACATTATTGGAAATAGGACAAGTTGAGCCAGCGTTTGAGATTTTTAATCAAGTCTTGTCAAAAATCCCCCCCGTGCCCTCTTCAGAACCATTATTTATCTTTTCCCAACAGCAAGAGGGGTGGTGGATAGCAACGGCTATGCTTGAAGTGATAAACACTGAAGCCCTTAAAAAATTATTAAAATAGGTCAATTTCCCCGCATCATTAAGTTAATTGAAACTATCCCAGATGAGTTTTATAAATCAGGATTTTTGCAAGCAGTTGTTGATACCTTAGCCAACATTAACCAAACAAACCAAGCTATTCAATTGGCTCAAACGATTTCCAATGTGTTTAACCGTTCATTGGCGCTAGAAAAGATAACTGTTGCTTTAGCAGAAAACGGTAAAATTGACCAATCTCTTGAATTAGCGCAAACGATTCCGGATGAGGTGGCTCGTTTGTCTGCATTAGAAAATATAGCTGTTGTTTTAGCGAAAAATTGTCAAATTAACCAAGCTCTTCAGTTCTCTCAAAGCTTTTCTTTGAGGTTAACAGGAATATTGTCTGCGTTAGTTAAAGAGGAGAAAATTGACCAAGCCCTTCAGCTCATTCAAGCAACAACCGCTGATGAAAGAGATTCAGCCTTGATGGATATCGTTATGGCTTTAATAGAAGTCGATCAAATTGAACGAGCGATTCACTTCGCTCAAATTATTTCCGATAGAAATGACAAATCCTCAGCGTTCAATACCATCGCTTATAACCTGAATAGAGTTGGAAAAATTGACCTATTTATTTCATTAGCTCAAGCTATCCCTAATCAAAATGATAAATCCTTAGCTTTAAGCAAAATAGTGGCTATTTTATTACAAGATTCAAGCGAAAACCTTAACCAAGCGCTGCAAGTCACTCAAGTTATTCCAGATAAGACGGAAAAGCTATTCCTCTTCATTAATATAGTGAGTAGCTTAGTAGAAGCTGAACAAATGGATCAAGCAGTTGAAGTTTTACACCAAGCGCTCCAGCTAGCTCAAACTCTTCCTGATGAGCAGAGCAAAGCATGGGCATTGGTGAACATCGCTAATGAATTGGTAAAGGTGGGAAAACTCAATCAAGTTGCTGAAATTTTAGACCAAGCATTGAAAATAACACGTTTTCTCTAACGCAATTGTGAGAATTTATTCCTAGAGCCTGCAAGATAAAAGTTCTGACAGGTAAGTTGATGCTATGCTGTCTATACTGGAAAATTGATGCGATCGCTCGTTTCATTGCTGTCGGGAAAATCTTTATCGCCACGCTGAACAGCTAATCATCCTATCGCACCCCTTTAACATGAATCCCCAAAGTGTAAGGGCACGGCATTGCTATGCCCCTACAGATACAATGTATGATCCAGTGGATTTTGGCTCATTGCCTATTAGAATAAAGACACTGCTGAAATCTCACTCACTACCTTCATCCGTCCTCGGTGCAACGCATGAAGAAGTCTGTCAATAGACTCTCTTTCTTCATCGGAGAGTCTATCTTCTAAAAATGCTGCCATGAGACCATATCGATCAGCCAGTGTAATTTTGCCAGAGTAACTAGCTTGAGCAAATAAATCGGATATTGCACCCGGTAGTAGACGCAGTTGTGTTCCCATCAGATACGAGAGAGGACAGCATTTTCTACTATATTCATTTATTTTCTCTGGCTAGGGGATAGGGGTCTGACCCCATACTGGTAAGCCAAAGGGAACTTCTGAATGGAGAACAACCTCGTCAATGGGGTGCATTAATGTAGCGTAATGCATCTCTCATACTTGTAGCCAAATTAACTGATTTTTAATTCCAAGAAGGTTATAAAAACTATTTTTACACCCTGCTTTTAATTAGCTTTTCCCCAGTCAAGTTTAACAATTTTTAATTAACTTTTATAACTCAATTATTAGTTTTTCCCAAAAAACAAAATACGCCCATTCAGCCTAAAACAGTCACCAGCGAGTTTGTAGAGGCGAAAATGAGTACCCGAGAACAAATCAGCTTAATGATCAAGGAGGATGCCAATAATAATAAAGTCGGCATTCTAAACAGTGCCCCTCGTAGTAAAGACAGCAATCATCTGCAACGCCGTCAGCAACAGAGAGCAATTAACGAAGCTTACATTAAAATCTGCCTTCTGTATGGTCATAAGCACCATCATAAAGGAGCGTTAATTTTCACCCTCAATGACCGGATATTGCTACGCACACCCTATGCTCAGTTTACAGATGTTCTCAGAGGACTACGTGTTGTTTGTCTTAATGGCCTCCCTAATCCTCAAATTCTTACCGTTTACTGGCATAAGGAAACCAAACGCCGAGTTCGTAAATAACGGTGTGTACCACAATCCTAATCTTGTCGATAGTCTCTTGGGCTGTCAAGGGCGATCGCAAAAAAATCAACACCTATACAACCCAACTCATGTAATCCAACTCACTTATTGTGTACCTTCATTTCTTATAAGTAGAACTAGTTTCAGTAAATCCTCCTACTTCAGATAAAACATACAAGGGTCTACCTTTTACTTCCTCATAAATACGCCCCACATATTCTCCTAAAATCCCAATACTCACCAACTGCACAGCACCCAAAAAGAACATAGCAATCATAATCGTTGCCAAGCCTGTTAAAGGGGAATTGGGGGAGACAATACGCCAATAAAGAACAAGGACGGCCATGAGAACAGAAATGGCTGCTGCAACTAAACCTAGGTAAGTAGAGAGACGCAACGGAACTCTAGAAAAAGAAACTAGTCCATTGGCGGCTAGAGATAGAGACTTGCGAAAGGTGTACTTTACGTCACCGGCAAAGCGAGGGTCCCGTTCAAATAAAACAGAAGTCTGCTGCAAACCAACCCAGGAACGTAATCCTCGAATGTAACGGTTGCGTTCTGGCATGGAATTAAGCACATCAACGACTTTTCGATCCATTAAACAAAAGTCGCCAGTATCCGGGGGAATGTCGATATCTGCTAGACGCCGCAAAATTCGATAAAACAGATAAGCGGGGAGACGCTTGAACAAACCTTCTTTCTTTCGTTGGGTGCGTTGAGCATAGACGACTTGATAGCCTTGTTTCCACCGTTCTACAAGCACTGGGATTAACTCTGGGGGGTCTTGTAAGTCGGCATCCATGACGACAATAACTTGGCCGCGCACGAAATTCAGACCGGCAGTGACAGCGACTTGATGACCAAAGTTTCGAGCGAGACTGATATAGCAAAAGCGGGAATCTTTCTCATGAAGGTCGCGTAACAGGGAAAGCGTGCGATCGCGACTGCCATCATTGACTAAAATAACTTCTGTCAATTCTTCTAACTTATCCATTACCGCGCTTAAGCGTCGGTATAGTTCCGGGAGAGTCGTTTCCTCGTTATATACAGGAATAACTAGGGAATACTTCGGGTACACAGTTTATTTATCCTTAAAATGCGTTGGATTAATAACAATGCCTACAAGTTGCTTCTATTTATTGATTGACATTTAATTGAAAATGTGGATATTAATAAGCTGATATTAAATTTTCCCTTTTCCCTTTCCCCGTTTTAATCATTTCCATACCGCAATCCCCCTAAGCTACCCAGTACCACCAAGCAAACTTCATCGCTACCTGAGTGAGTACTATAGCGAATAGACCTAATGTTGCATATCCCCAACGGGGATGACGAGCGCAAAACAAGCCGAGTGCCATAGAAATGGACACAATTCCGTAAACATATCGGCTAACAGAACTGAGAGAACCGGTGGCTTGGATGATAGCTAGGGAACAAAAACCATAAGCAGTCGCAACAGGAGGCAGCTTGGCGCGGAAGTGCCATAACCCATACCCACCACCGAAAAACATCACTACTCTCATCAAATTCTCTTTACTTCCGGTTAAGGCCCTGGCCCATACTGTAAACCAATTGGGATGGAAGTCGGCCCATGCTTGCTGGACGTGAACAAATGCTAGTAAATCTCCGAACCGCATCCCGCAATAAAGACTAAATAAAAGTAGTCCACTACCAACCGCTAAACTTGCTAGATAAGCCAGATGGGGTCGCTGTTGTTTCACCGCCACGAGGAGAAAAGCAGGTAAGAGTGCTATCCCTGTTGCACGAGTTGCTGTTGCCAGTGATCCCCACACAGCGGCTTTGGCATACTGATGGTTATCAAAGGCTTGCAAGGCAGCAGTCGTGAGTAAGAGAAACAAGCCTTCGGAATAGATAACTGTTCCGAATAAGGAAAACGGACACCAAGCCAGTACCGCTGTACTCCATCTTGCCTCCCGGATACCATAGCGCTGTTGAGTCCAACGGTACAATACGAATAATGCTCCTAAAAAGGCTACATTGTTTACGACTGTGCCTGCTACATTAAACGGTAAGCCGAGAGCCATTACCCCACGAATTGCTAAGGGAAAAAGGGGAAAAAATGCGATCGCATGGAATTTGCCATCATTAAGATACTCGTAACCTGAAGTCACAATTTTGCGGTACCAGGCTCCATCCCAATGGGAAAAAAGTTCCCAACTGCTTTGGGGGACAAAACCGGGAATAAAATCGAGGGGCAACGGGTCGGTATGCGTAACAGGTGAAATGGCTTGTAAAGGAGCGATAACTTGCATGGCAACAATGATGACTAGCCGACTCAGAAGCCACATCGCCATCACAAAAGCCAATCCCGCTATCCAATTCGGAGTCTTACTTCTGACCTCTAAACCATCAGTTGCTCTGGGATCTATGGATGTCATATTCACGAAGTGAGATGTTAAAGAGCCAGACCATACCAACTTGCGTTCAATCTTAGTAGCTCAAGAAACTCCCGGAAGCTGGGAAGCCGGGGAGAAAAAGGTAGCTGTTTGAACGCAACTTCGTATCAGTAGCAAATGTTGGAATGATTCTACCCCTCTCACTTGATCAAAAGATACAGTGAAAGAAAATATGCGTTAGCGACCCAACTTATTGGGAATGTCATCGCAGCCACCAGGCATTGTCCTTCGAGAGCGCTCACCGCACCAGGCACAGCAGTACTTGCGCTGTTCCTCATCCATTCGCAAAACACCGGTAAAGTTCGCATTTTCGACCACAGCACCTGCGTAAGCTCCAGTTTCGTAGTTCGGGCGTCGAGTCCGACTGCGAGGGCTAGCAGTTTCCACTGAACCATAGAATAGGCGAACTCCCTTCAAGTCTGCACCGGAAAGGTTGGCTTCGTACAAAATTGTGCGGGCTAAGTTTGCTCCTACCATGTCACAACGGCTGAGATTGGCTCTCACCATATTGGCATCACTCAGTTCTGTCCAGCGTAAATCGGTTCCGGAAAGGTCTGCACCGGCTAACATCACACCCAAGTCAATCACGCGCACGCCGTCATCACGGTCTTCTAAGTAACCCCCGTTACCATCTAGCATAGGACGACCCAAGTGGCGATCGCGTTTTAGGGGAGTGAGTAACCGCGATTGGGATAAAAATCGCAGAACTTTGGCTTTGCCAAACGCATCAACACTGCCGAGAATTGCAGCCGTTCGTCCTTCGGAAAAGGCTCGTTCTTGAGGCCAATCTTCGAGCAATCCTTCGCTATCTAAGGCTAAGTCAGAGACTCCTTGAAAGTAAGCATCAATGGTTTGCTGCTGGGTAATGATATTTTGTTGGATGGTTAAGTCTTTAGAAATCACATACTGTCGCCAAGCAATGTATACCGCTAGGACGGCAATAAGGATTTGCCCTAAAGCTCCGAACCATTCGGCAATCGAGCCAATGGAATCAGAATCGATGGTTCTGAGTACCTCATCGAAGCGTCGAGCCACACCGGTGAGGGAGGCTAAACCGACAAGGGCCGCTAGGATACCAAAGACAGCTACTAGTTGCAATCGCTGTTCTGGTTCTAGGGCTTGATTTAACCATCGGGTTAAGGGAGGCCAAATTACGGGGATTGACACCAATAAAGTGACCATGGCTCCCACGATTCCGAGCCAAAAGTTACCAATCGTCAAGCCCAAGAGCAAAATTGCGATCGCTAATAAGATAAACCAGGGAAACAAGGGTTGAGCTACTCTCTGAATCACATTCTGCTGATTGTTGCGTTGAGGGAGTGGCAGAGTAGACAGGTGGAGTTCCCGTTGATTGGGCCTCGCGGCTAATGAGGATTTTCCCTCCGTTGCGGTATCGGGGGTGGCACCATTGCCACTGTTCCCTTGCGAATCATCTATCGGTGAACTGGACGGCGGACGATTAGGCTGATTTGTCATCGTGTTCCCAAACAATTAGGCGGTGCGGAATGCCTTTCCTTATCTATACTTAAAAGATTTTAACGAAGTGGGGATTTAGGCAAGGTAGCGAATAAGGGCTGGTAATCCTTTCATTGAACAGCTTTTGGGACTTGTGTCAATAAAATTTAAAACAAATTTTGTTAAGGATGCGATCGCTGTTCAGCCTTTTTGCGCCTTTGAGTTCAAATTCGCCATTCCCTACTTGTAATACCCAGCCAAAATGACTCAATTCAAAAAGCGATCGCTAAAATTTGCGATCGGTGTTTCCCTAAAGACTCATCCTAGTACCAGAAGTGCCTTAAAATTTGGGTTAATTCTATTTAGAGGGATAATAAAATGGAAGTCCGACAATACGAATTTAGCAGTTCACAAAACCAAGTCATCAAGCAACTGGCTGATAAAATGCGTTTTGTTAGCTACTTCCTCATCGGCGTAGGAGTTCTTAATGCACTAATTGGGATTATCGGGTTATTCTCGACAACACTCAGAGGTAGTTTTGGTGAAATCATTACTGGCATTCTGCTCACTCTCCTAGGCTTTTGGACATACAAAGCTTCTATTTCTTTCAAAAGAATTGTTAGCACCCAAGGGAATGATGTTGAAAATCTCATGGGAGCTTTGGGGGAGTTGAGGAAACTTTATACGCTTCAGTACTGGCTTTTAATCATCACATTGGTTTTTATAGTGATTGGAATTATACTGGCGATTGCAGTTCCACTCATTGTGGGAGTAACCCGGTAATCTCCCTAAGGGAAGAAATCTTCTAAAATAGGGGGCGGAAGAAGCGCTGATCATTCGATATTGATTCACTAATGCGATCGCCCATGAAAAAACTCTTAGTGACAGGTGCTAGTGGTTTTTTAGGATGGAACCTTTGCCAGGTAGCCCAGCAAGAATGGGAGGTTTATGGAACCTCGTTTTCACATTCGGTAGAGATTCCGGGTGTAACGATTCTGAAGGTTGACTTAAGAGATTTTCAGGAGCTTAAGCGCATTTTTTGTGAAATTGAACCGGCCGCAGTGATTCATACAGCAGCGCAATCGAGTCCGAATTTTTGTCAAGAGCATCCTGAGGAGTCTCACTTAATCAATGTTACTGCTTCTTGTAATATTGCAGGGCTTTGTGCAGATGAGGAGATTCTTTGTGCCTTTACCTCAACTGACTTGGTTTTTAATGGGTTAAATGCCCCTTATCAAGAAACAGATGCTGTATCTCCAGTGAGTTTATACGGTGAACAAAAAGTGATGGCAGAGGAAGGGATGCTAGAGCGTTATCCTCAAACTGCTGTTTGCCGAATGCCGTTAATGTTTGGAGTTGCTGCCCCTCCTGCGAAAAGCTTTATGCAGCCTTTTGTACAAATGTTGAGGGAGGGAAAAGAATTACGTTTGTTTACCGATGAATTTCGGACTCCGGCGAGTGGAGAAACGGCAGCGAAAGGACTGTTGTTGGCGTTAGAAAAGGTGAATGGGCCGATTCATTTAGGGGGAAAAGAACGGGTATCGCGTTATGATTTTGGTCGTTTATTGGTAGAGGTGTTGGAACTGCCTCAAGAAGGACTGAAAGGTTGTCAGCAAAAAGAGGTGCAAATGGTGGCACCTAGACCCCCCGATGTTTCTTTGGATAGTTCTAAGGCGTTTGCTTTAGGGTATGCGCCGTTATCGTTGCGGGAGGAATTAGAGGTGTTAAAGGGTAAGGTTTGATGGACGGGCAAGATGCCGTTCAGGTTATGCACATTAAATGTACTGTACTTGTGTTAAGGAAGCAGATTGAGATTGAATTGGTGATACAGCCAATCGCGAAAACTGGAATGATATAGACGGTAGTAGGTTTCTCCTTCGATTTGCTGTTGTTGTAAGAACTCAATCCAGTTTTCTAGTGCTACTTCTACGTCATATTCATCCTCATCAATTGTTTGGGCAATGAATTCTGCTGAGATTCCCTGCTGTTGAAGGAGCGGATTAAGGGAGGGTTGGGGGGTGGCAAGACAAAGCAATACGCCCAATTCAACGGAAGATAAACTCTCACCTGTCATGCGCTGCAAGTGGCTTTGGTAATATGCCTTTAAACCTGAGGGAAGCTGATTGATTGGGAAGGGTTTGGAGGAAAAGTCCTGAGCGATCGCAGGTAAAATCTGGCTCAGGTACATGAAATTGCTCTCGCTTTGAGCGGTTAGTTGTTGGATTAATGTCTCCTTCAACTCCTCTCGATCCTCCCCAGCCCCCCTTAATAAGGGGGGAGAAATGCGATCGCTTATCTCTTCTTCTGTTCCCCCTAACTCCTGACTCCTGACTCCTGACTCCCTTAACCATTGTTGGATGTATGCTTGCACATCGTTCCGGTTTTGTTCGGGGTAGTCTTCGAGATTGAGTACTTGAGAGGGTGCTTCGATTAATAAACGCGATCGCTCCCTCACAAAAGGTCGGCGGGTGAGGAGAAAATAGACATTTATTGGGAGATAGCGGGGAAGATAGAACAGATTTGAACTGGTAGGTTGGCTGTTGGGAGCGATCGCATCTAGGGCATCAATGGCAATAATTAGGCGTTGTTCAGGTTCTAGGTTGTCGCTAATTTTCTGAAGCAGAAGGGAAAGAAACCAACTCCCCTCCGTAGCATTATCGGGTAAAGACGTGTAGGGGCAATCCCTTGTGGTTGCCCCCAAATAATCAATCAATTGATTGCAGATAGTAACCAGAAATTCGTCAGCACGATTTTTGCCTTCAAGTTGGGCGTTGTAATAGATAACGTGGGGATTTTCGGTGACGTATTTGGCGAGGATGGCAGTTTTGCCGCTACCAGGTGCGCCGATGAGGGTGAAGTAACCGCGATCGTATTTTTGCAGAAAGTCGTGGATGGTGGAGAAGATGAAGGGGCGATCGACAAAGTTATCGCATTTTTCTGTAATGATTTGCTGAAACTCTGGTGGATGTCCTCTGGTGTTGGTGGCGGTTGGGAGTCTAGGTGTTGAATTCATGGTTATTTTCCCACGACTGGGAGATATGAAAATTGAGAATAATGGAGAGAATAGCAAATAGTAGAGGTGGCAATGTCTGTACAGTTACTAAGACGAAAGTTCACCGTTGAGCAATATCACAAAATGGTTGAGTCGGGTATTCTCTCTGAAGATGATCGGGTAGAACTGATACGAGGAGAGATTATTGAAATGTCACCTATTGGGTTACGACACGCGGCTTGCGTGAAGCGTTTAAATAATCTGTTTTCTCGCAAGTTGGGGGATAGTGTGATCATTGGTGTTCAAGACCCTGTGAAGTTGGATAATACCTCTGAACCTCAGCCGGATGTCGTATTGCTAAAACCTCGTGCAGATTTCTACGAGTCAGAACCTCCTCAATCTTCAGATATTTTTTTGCTTGTAGAAGTGGCAGATACGACGGTTGAATACGACCGAGAGGTGAAAATTCCTCTCTATGCTGAAGATAATATTGCTGAAGTTTGGTTGGTGGATATTAACGGGCAATGTGTGGAAGTATACCGAGAACCTGCATTTGATGAATATCAGACTATTCAGAAGTTTGAGCGGGGTCAAATGTTATCGATACAGGCGTTTCCTGAGGTGAGTATTACTGTTAATGAGGTGTTGGGACAGTAGCGATCGCGCTGGGATATTCAGGGTGATGCCTCCATTCCTTCGAGGCGCAGGAAATGAACCTGTCCTGATGCTTCGCCTGCCACAATGGTTACTCCATCCGGTGCAACCTCACAGCAATATATCGAACTATCTCCAGTAAAACTAGCAATGATCTCTCCCGTTTCCAAATTCCACAGTTTGAGAGCGTTGTCAAATGAATCAGAGATGGCCCATTTGCCATCAGGTGTGACAGCTAATATATTTCCCAAGTCACTATGACCTTTGAGAGAGAATAGTAGCTCTCCCGTTTCCAAATTCCACAGTTTGAGGGTATTGTCCCATGAAACGGAGATTGCCTGTTTGCCATCAGGTATGAGGGCGACTGCACTTACCGAGGAGCTATGACCCTTGAAGGTACGTAGTTCCTTACCCGTTTCCAAATTCCACAGTTTGAGGGTATTGTCACCTGAACCGGAGATTGCCCGTTTGCCATCAGGTATGAGAGCGACTGCACTTACTGAGGAGCTATGACCCTTGAAGGTACGTAGTTCCTCTCCTGTTGCCAAATCCCACAGTTTAAGAGTTCGGTCTCTTGAAGCGGAAATCGCTTGTTTGCCATCAGGTGTGAGGGCGACTGCACTTACCGAATTGCTGTGACCCTTGAGGGTACGCAGTTCATCCCCTGTTGCCAAATCCCACAGTTTGAGAGTTTGGTCTCTTGAAGCGGAAATTACCTGTTTGCCATCGGCAGTCACGGCTATAGTATTGACCCAGGAGCTATGACCCTTGAAAGTATGCAGTTCATCCTCTGTTGTCAAATCCCACAGTTTGAGAGTGTTGTCGTCTGAAGCGGAAATCGCCTGTTTGCCATCGGCAGTCACGGCTACGGCATTAACCCAGGAGCTATGACCCTTGAGGGTGAATAGTTGCTTACCCGTTTCCAAATTCCACAGTTTGAGGGTATTGTCCCATGAACCGGAGATTGCCCGTTTGCCATCAAGTGTGACGGCGATTGCACTTACCGAGTTACTATGACCCTTGAGGGTGAATAATTGCTTACCCGTTTCTAAATTCCACAGTTTGAGGGTGTTGTCCCATGAACTGGAGATTGCCCGTTTGCCATCAAGTGTGACGGCGACTGCACTTACCGAGTCACTATGACCCTTGAGGGTGAATAGTTGCTCAGCCGTTTCCAAATTCCACAGTTTAAGGGTGTTGTCTCGTGAACCGGAGATTGCCCATTTGCCATCAGGTGTGATGGCGACTGCACTTACCGAAAAGCGATGACCCTTGAGGGTGAATAGTTGCTTACCCGTTTCCAAATTCCATAGTTTGAGGGTGGTGTCTCGTAAACCGGAGATTGCCCATTTACCATCAGCAGTCACGGCGACTGCATTTACCGTATGACTGTTGAGGGTGAGAAGTTTTTCACCCGTTTCCAGGTTCCATAGTTTGAGCGTTTTGTCATCTGAACCGGAGATTGCCCGTTTGCCATCGACAGTCACGGCGACTGCATTGACCCCGTCGCTATGACCGTTGAGGGTGAGAAGTTCCTCACCCGTTTCCAGATTCCACAGTTTGAGAGTGTTGTCGTCTGAAGCGGAAATCGCCTGTTTGCTATCGGCAGTCACGGCGACTGCATTTACCGAGTTGCTATGACCGCTCAGGGTACGTAGCAACCGCTCACCCGGACTCGTTAAACTTGTAGTCAAAGGACGCAACCAAATGGTTTTACTCTGCTTTGCCTGGGATAGCAACTGCTTAATTTCTGGCACGTCAAAGCACTGCATTCGACCCCACAATTGCTCTGCCAGTTGCGTTTGATCTTTTGCTAAGACGTGTGCCGACAGTCGCAGCGCCCCTTGTATCCGTTTTAGGGTCTTGACTTTCTTCGGATGAAGACCAACATTCCCCCCCTTTACCAAGGGGGGTTCATCAATCAGATCGTAATCCGTAATCAGCGCCTGCACCCCCAGCTCAGGATGGTTAGTCTTTTTTGTCAGAAATTTAAAATCCGTTAGAGTTTGGAAATATTCTTCTAAATTTCCTGAATTCACCAAATTATAGGGATACCTATCCAGATAGGCTTTTTGGACGTAGAACTTTTTTACCTTAGATTTGTTAGCAATCATCTTACACCTACTCACTCACCCGCCAGGGATTTAAATCCTGGCTCATAGAGAAAGTCCTCTCAAGAGGACTAAATGCTAACTCAATAAAAATTTCAGTCCACTAAAGTGGACTTGAGCTATTAGCCCGGAGTTTAAACTCCGGGCGGGTTGAGTAGCCTACTGAGAATACGACAAGACATGAGTTACCAATCTTCTGCCTCATCTTCGTCCATCGCCCTTTTCCAGTAATCAACAATACGTTGATTTACCTCTTGAAACCGCTTCCGAGTTGAATTCAGTACTTTTTTCCATTTCAAGAAATCTAGGAAACTGGCATGATAGAAGCTGTAGCAGATATCCCCCTCGATTTCCTGGGTTCTCAAATACTCAACCCACTCATCCAAAACCTCTTGCACCTCAAACTCATCTTGTTCAGCAATTTCTGCAATCATCTCACAAGGAATCGCCGTACCAATCTCCACCAAAATAAACAAGACAATTACCTTACTTTCCTGGGGCTTAGTCTCCATCCCCATCCGCAACCAATGGACTTGATAATAATCCTGAAGACCATCCGGCAATTGCTTTAAACTCAGGTCATTGTAAAAGCCTTTAGCAATCTCCGGTAAAACATAGCGCAGGTACATAAAATTCTTATCACTCTTGTCTGCTACCTGCTTCACAAACTCATCATCAGTGATATTGCGCTCTTGAATCCATTGCCTCAGCGCATCTTTATATTCTAAATCGCTATTGAGAAATAAACGAATATACTTCTCTACATCATCACGATTCAAATCCCCATACTCACTTCCCCTTAAATCCAACTCCTGTACCGAAACATCAGGAGATACAGTTAAACGCTTCGTTTCTCGTGTAAAGGGACGCCTCGTTAACAGAAAATAGACCCGATCTGGCAACTCTTTGGGTAAATTTAAAAGATTAGCCTCCCCTACTTCTTGCTCCACCTCATCCAACGCATCAATGACAATCACCAGCGATTCATCAGCGGACAGCTTTTCACTCACTTTCTGGAGTAAAGGGAGTAAAGCGTCCTTCTCAGCATTCTGCAATTGATAATGCTTAATCAATTGTTGGCGAATACTTTCTAAGAATTGTTCAGGTTTATTATTTCCCTCAGCACGATTATTGAAATAGCAGGGAGATTGTTTCGTCGCAACGTACTTCGCGGCAATAGCACTTTTTCCCATACCTGCCTCCCCCACTACCGTGAAGTAACCTTTAGACTTCTTCTTCAGAAAGTCCTCAAAAGCCCTAAAGACAAAATTTCGACCGCAAAAGGTTCGAGTCTTTTCTTTAATTAAAGGTTTGAATTCCTTGGGGTACTCGTCTAGATTCCAGTCTGGGTAAGGCTGACATTCTGATGATTTAGCGCCTTTGGCTACACGGATAAAAACATTACCAAATTCCTCTAACTCAGGACGAAGCTCAATTCCTGAGTTTTCGATTTCATTTTTCAAGGAGTGATTCTTTTCAATGAAATCTTTTACTTCAGCGAGAAAACCCAATGGATTATTTGCAGTATAAGCGTTCCAAAACCTCTTTTTAATCTCTTTTTCTCTAAGAAGTTTCAGAATTGGCTCAGGGTTCCCTACCCCATACTCGACTAAAGCGTAAATATAAACTCCATCAACATCCTTAGGCGGTTGTAAGGGGTCAAGATTTACTTGTTGTAAGATTTTGACAACAATTTCATTGCGCTGCGCTTGATTGATGATATGGGGAACAGCAGAACGAGCAATGCTGGTAATCGCTTTAATGATAGGGTCAGGAATCAAGGATTCAGGCGTCATTGTTCTGACAGGTAGGATTTGACGATTGTCGTATATCTTAACTCCTGACTAAAAATGGCAGTTAAAACCGCAGCTATACAAACGAAACCCGCCTGCGTGGCTTATCAAACTCCATCCTTAGCAGTTGTAACGCTTTTGTAGGGGCACGGCAATGCCGTGCCCTAACCTATATGCTGTCGCAGCGATCGCAAAAGTTGTCGCCGCAACAGCTTCTATACCATAAGTACTGTTTAAGTGATTTCAGCGACAGCTTCAACGCTACTTATGATTTATGGCGTGATGGTAGCAACAGCTTCAACACTTCATCTTTGTTAACCGCCCTAGCCTCCCTTAAAAAAGGGGAAAGGGAAAACAATTGGTATATCTCCCTGCTTACTTCGCCTCTTATTCCCCCCTTAATAATGACTTGAGGCAGAGCCTCCGACAAGGCATTCCCAGGCTCCAGCCGGGGAACGAGAGAAAGAGAGAATTGAAAACATGAAGGGCACAGACAATGCCCGTGCCCCTACAAAATTCCTATACCATTACAGTAAGTTAACTCTGTGTATACGCCTCCATACCCACACAAGAGCAGACTAAATTGCGATCGCCAAATGCATTATCTATCCTGCCCACAGTCGGCCAGAACTTGTGTTCTTTTGTCCAAGGTGCGGGATATGCTGCCTGTTCGCGAGTATAGGGATGATTCCATTCCGAAGCCATCAAAGATTCTGCGGTATGGGGAGCATTCTTCAACACATTATCGTGAGTATCAACCCTCCCCGTTTCAATCTCCTCAATTTCCTTACGAATGGCAATCATCGCCTCACAAAAACGGTCTAATTCTTCCTTCGATTCGCTTTCAGTCGGTTCCACCATCATCGTTCCCGGTACGGGCCAAGAAACCGTTGGCGCATGGAAACCATAATCCATCAAACGCTTGGCAATATCATCCACCTCAATGCCTGCTGATTTTTTCAACGGTCGCAAATCTAAAATACATTCATGCGCCACTAATCCCGATTTCCCCTTATACAAAACAGGATAGTAAGCTTCTAAGCGACGAGCGATGTAGTTCGCATTGAGAATTGCCACTTGAGTTGCTTGTGTCAACCCATCTGCCCCCATCATGGCAATGTACATCCATGAAATCGGCAAAATACTAGCACTGCCCCAAGGTGCAGCAGACACGGCCCCAATACTGTATCGCCGTCCTATCCCAACAACCGAATGTCCCGGCAAAAATGGTACCAGATGATTCGCTACCCCAATCGGTCCCATACCAGGGCCACCCCCACCATGAGGAATGCAGAAGTTTTTGTGCAAGTTCAAGTGACAAACATCTGCCCCGATATCCCCAGGACGACACAACCCCACTTGAGCATTCATATTTGCCCCGTCCATGTACACCTGCCCCCCGTGGGTATGAATCACCTCGCAGATGTCCCGGATAGACTCCTCAAAAACACCGTGAGTTGAAGGATAAGTCACCATCAGGGCGGATAATTGCTTACTGTGCTTCTCCGCTTGACGCCTCAAATCCTCTAAATCAATATTGCCCTGTTCATCACACTTTACTGCCACCACCTTCATCCCACACATTACCGCACTGGCCGGATTGGTGCCGTGGGCCGATTCGGGAATGAGACAGATGTTACGATGGCTTTCCC
>CBKWLJ010000082.1:0-23064 GCA_966675205.1 uncultured bacterium | reverse complement strand
AGCCAATACGTTCAGAAAGTAGTCAGTGTTTATCAACAA
This sequence comes from uncultured bacterium, assembly GCA_966675205.1. Lineage (GTDB taxonomy): Bacteria > Cyanobacteriota > Cyanobacteriia > Cyanobacteriales > Coleofasciculaceae > JBFLZA01. Next base: position 23,025 of record CBKWLJ010000082.1, on the reverse strand, counting down.
CAGGTTGCTGGAGCATCTAAGTAAGCGCTGACATATAGCAATTCTCAGCAAACATAAAATACCATAGGGGCAGGTCTTGTTCCTGCCCTTACAAATAATATGTATCGCACTTGATTAAGAACCGCTATAAGATTAGATCGAGAGTGCGCTTCTTCACTACATTTCTTGTAAAAATATTCCTTTGATAGCGTTTGCGTAGCATGGTGCGATAGCAGCATAGCGATAGTGAGCTTACGAACGTCTGCTTTTTGCATCAATTCTTCTTTACTGCTCCTCGTTAAGGAGTTCCTTGTTCCCGAATTATGCAAGGAATCTATTCATTTTTTTCTGTCCCCTTGCTGCTTGGAGCTTCCCCTGCTTGTTGATCTAGGTAATACCAAGTTACGTTCATACGTAGTAGTTTCTCTCCCCTTTGTCTTCCTTGTCCTCCTTGTCCCTCTTGTCCCGCTATCTACTATCTTTGAGAAGCAACTTCGTATAAAAGGCTTATTGAAGCAGGTTGAATATGATGAATGGCACTCAACTTGTAAGCAACTCAAACATTAGACTTCTTGCTCCAAGTCGGAGTAAGGGGGAAAGGAGAAAGGGGAAAGGGATTATATTTGACTTGATCCTTATCATTTTTGAACGCTTTTTGACTTTTGCAAGGGGTCTATTGAGTAAACTTTAAGAAAAATTTTAAGTTTTTACCAAGCGGTCTCTACATTAAAATCTTATCAAAACTTTACCTAATTCTATAAAAAATTCAATTTTTGCAGCGCTAGTTTATAGACCATAGGGCTTTTATTGGCTAGCGCTAATTTAGCATCTACGTCTTATCTGAAAGTAGAAAATTAGAAGGCTAAGTTTTTCGGCATCTGCCTTAGGGTAGAATGATGCTAGCATTTCGTGAAGAAATATGTCAGCATAGCTGAGAGGGAAAATGTGACTTCATCAATACACGAGTGAGCAACTTCTACCTTTTTCTAAGGTGGCGATCGCTCATCAATAATCTCTTTTTAAGAGATATGTTATTAACGATTACTAAATTTCCGGTTGTTTTAAAGACAATCTAAGCCCTCAATTGAATGAACTTTTAATCAGGATTGAAGTCAATGGAACTAATAATCATTACTTTTGTAGTTTTTTATCTACTGATAGCTCATCGACTTTTAAAAATCTGGCTCAAGTTCTTTCGACAGGACACCAATATGTCACGGACAGATAAACAAATATCTTGGGTAGTTTTGCTAATAGGAACTATATTATGGCCGATTGTAGTCCCGATTGCTTATTTATCAATTTTAGAAAATAAATTAGAGTACTAAGAGGAGATATAAAATGAGAATAAAGTTATACAAAGCAAGCAGAAGTTATAGATTGTTTTCAGTTTAAAATTATGAGCCGTTTGTTGAAAAGTCAGCTAACTTTTCAATTTCACTCACGATGCGCTCTAACTCATCAATTAGTGGCGTTGATTCAACCGAGCGAAAAGCTTGAACTAATGCCCGGTAATACCAGAGTGTCCCGTTTTTACCGCCCTTAAAGCGCTCCCAGACGGCATCTCCCAGCAAGCGATAGTCATTCAGAATTGATTGGGCATTGTATAGCTTATCGGCGGCAGAGACTAAACGGACTGAAGTGGATGCATTGGGAATATGAGCAATATAAGCTTCTTTGCGCTGACGCCAAGGAGGCTTGGGGATGGTATCTGAATCCGTGCAACCATTGACAATTTCAGTCACGATATCGCCAAAGCGACGACGAATTTCTTCACGAGTGGTTTCTCCACCTTGGTCTTCAATGGCATCATGGAGAAGAGCTGCGTTAGCGCAGCGGCGCGTTAGCGCTTCGCTTCATCTTCATTTGCTCCATGTTCCAAGACAATACTAGCCACACCTATCAAGTGAGCAATGTAGGGAACTCCACTCCCTTTGCGTGTTTGATTAGCGCGCAATTGAGAAGCAAATACTAAAGCTTCTATAAAGCGTTCTGAAAGCTTCATTGTCACAGCTCCAAGAGGTTAAAAAAGTCTGATATTCTGCCAGGACTAAGCCAGGTGATCCGATAAGCTAATGGTGTCATAGTCTGAGTGCCTCTCGACATCAACTTCTGCACAAAAGTTAGCCGATGAGAAAGCCAATGCAAAATTAACTCTACCTTCAATGAAAAAGTTAAAAGATTAAGAATCGAAGGTTTAAGGTTATCATTCTTAACTTACAACAAGACCAGCATTGTTTTTTTCACTACTGCTTCTTGAGCAAGATGACAGTTGTATCGACCACGATAGACTGAACAATATTCCTCTGTGCGTCTCTTCAGCTCTAACTATCAGTTACCATGACCAATCGCCTTGCCCAATGCCAAAGCCTTTATCTCCGAAAACACGCTGAAAATCCCATCGATTGGTGGCCTTGGTGTGATGAAGCCCTGGAAAAGGCAAGGGCAGAAAATAAGCCGATTTTCCTTTCAATTGGTTACTCCAGTTGCCATTGGTGTACCGTGATGGAAGGGGAAGCGTTTTCTGATGCCAGTATCGCCGAGTTCATGAATGCTAACTTCTTACCGATTAAAGTTGATCGGGAAGAACGACCTGATGTGGATAGCATTTATATGCAGGCGTTGCAGATGATGACGGGCCAAGGAGGTTGGCCGCTCAATGTGTTTCTTACGCCAGAGGATCGGGTGCCGTTTTATGGAGGTACGTACTTTCCTTTAGAACCCCGCTATGGCCGCCCTGGATTTTTGCAAGTGCTGCAAGCGGTTCGCCGCTTCTATGATGTTGAAAAAACTAAGCTGCAAACGTTCAAAGAAGAAATTCTGGAACATCTCCAGCAAGCTGCCATACTTCCTGCATCCCAAGAATCCCTGAGTGACGATTTGCTTGAGCGCGGAATCGAGACGAATACAGGTGTCGTCAGTGCAGGAAATTATGGACCAAGCTTCCCGATGATACCCTATGCTGACTTGGTGCTGCGGGGTACTCGCTTTGATTTTGAATCTAAATACAACCCTAATCAAGCGGTAAGAGCGAGAGGATTAGATTTGGCAAAAGGGGGTATTTACGACCATGTGGGTGGTGGGTTTCACCGCTACACGGTGGATGCTACCTGGACGGTGCCTCACTTTGAAAAAATGCTCTATGATAACGGACAGATCGTGGAGTATCTAGCAAATTTGTGGAGTGCAGGCATTACTGAAGCTGCATTTAAACGAGCGATCGCAGGAACTGTTCAATGGCTCAAGCGGGAAATGACTTCCCCGCAAGGATGCTTTTACGCAGCTCAAGATGCTGACAGCTTTATCGATCCCAATGCTATTGAACCAGAGGAAGGAGCGTTTTATGTCTGGAGTTATCGCGAACTAGAACAACTGCTCACTGCTTCAGAGTTAGAAGAACTGATGGCACAGTTTACAATCACAGCCGAAGGTAACTTTGAAGGAAACAACGTCTTGCAGCGCCGTCACTCACAAGAGTTAAGCGAGACTATTGAAGCTGCCTTAGCTAAACTGTTTGAGGTGCGTTATGGTGCCCAACCTAGAGCTTTAGAGACCTTTCCCCCCGCCCGAAATAATCAGGAAGCGAAGACCAATAACTGGTCTGGTCGCATCCCCCCGGTAACCGATACAAAAATGATTGTTGCCTGGAATAGCTTAATGATTTCCGGTCTAGCGCGAGCTTATAGTGTATTTCGTCAACCAGAGTACTGGAAACTCGCTACCGATGCCGCTCACTTCATTTTGAACCAGCAATGGGTAGAGGGACGCTTCCATCGGCTCAACTATGAAGGTGAACCCTCGGTACTAGCGCAGTCTGAAGATTACGCTTTGTTTATAAAAGCCCTATTGGATTTGCATCAAGCGAGTTGGCAAGTGAGTTGTTTACAAGCTGACAGCGATGCTCCTACTGTTACTAACGCTGCACTATCAAATCAACCTTCAAACCTTCAACCGTCCTACTGGTTAGAAAAAGCGCTCAAAGTCCAAGAGGAGTTTGATGAATTTCTCTGGAGTGTGGAGCTAGGTGGTTACTACAACGCAGCGAGTGACAGCAGTGGTGATTTATTAGTACGGGAACGCAGTTATAGCGATAATGCTACACCCTCAGCCAATGGAATAGCGATCGCTAATCTTGTTCGTCTGACCTTACTCACTGAAAACCTCCAGTATCTCGACCAAGCTGAGCAAACACTGCAAGCCTTCAGCAGCGTCATGAACCAGTCTCCTCAAGTCTGTCCAACGCTATTTACTGCCTTGGATTGGTACCGCCATTGTACTCTAATTCGCTCTGGTGCTGGCCAACTCGCTTCCCTGATTACCCAATATTTACCGGCTTGTGTTTATCAGTTAGAAAACAATTTACCGCAAGGAGTAGTAGGCTTAGCCTGCCAAGGGCTGACTTGTAAAGAACCCGCTCGCACGATTGAGCAGTTGTTGGAGCAAATTCAACAAAGCCAAATGAGAGCCTCAGGGATAATGTCACCTCATCACGCCTAGTTAAAAATGAATGATGAAGCCTTGACCAGAACAATTCATCATTCATCCATGATTAGTTCATCGGTTGTATCGGCTGGCTAGGCGGAATTCGCTCAATGGAAATCAATGCTTCCAGGACTGACTTGACAACCGGTGCTGCAACTGTTGAACCAAAAGCATTTTTCCCTTTAGGGTCATCAATGACAGCTAATACGACATAGCGGGGAGATTCCACAGGAAAGATTCCAACAAAGCTAGTGATTTTGGCATTGGAGTAATAACCGCCAGTAGGACTCGCTTTTTGGGCCGTACCTGTTTTCCCAGCTACCCGATAACCAGGGATTTGGGCACTTTTTCCAGTCCCATCACGGACAACACTCTCCATCATGTCGATCACAGCTTGGGTTGTTGTTGGTGAAAAAAGCGATCGCGGTGCTGAATGTTTCTGCTGCCAGTGCAATTGCCCCTTACTATCATATAAGCCTTGGACAACATGGGGAGTTACCAGTTTACCGCCATTGGCTAGAGCCGCATGAAGCTGAGTGAGCTGGATGGGCGTCAAAGAAAAGCCTTGCCCAAATGAGGCTGTGGCAGCATCAACAGGCGTTGTTGTAAACCGCCGCTCACTTTTGATTTGTCCTGCTGTCTCAAAGGGTAAGTCAATCGCAACTTTTTGCCCTAATCCGAGTTTTTGGAGCCAGCTATAGTAAACCTTCGGCTTCATCTGTTGAATGATCCGAACCATACCAATATTGCTAGAGTATTGGAGAATTTTAGCTACCCCAATTAGACCGTGACCCCCTTTAGATTCAAAGTCATAGTTAGAAATCTGCCACTTGCCAAATTGAATCTGACCCGTATCGTTGAACATACTATCGGGCCCAATCGCACCAGTTTCCAAGGCAATAGCTACATTTAGGGGCTTGAAGGTTGAACCGGGTTCATACAAATCTGATAAGGCCCAGTTCTTAAATAAACCGACATCAAACTTCGAGTACTGGTTGGGGTTGTAAGTGGGTTCTGTTGCCAAAGCTAAGAGGGCACCATCTCGCGCATCCATGACGATGACAGCACCTCGTTCAGCACTAAATTGATTAATCTTTTGCTGTAGGGCAAAGCGAGCAGCCCGTTGCAAGCGGCTGTCGAGCGTTAACTGCAACCGCAACTCATCAAAGTGCAAAAATCCTTCTGGTACATGATCAGGCATCAATGCTCCATTCCCAGCACGACTGAGTCGAAGCGTGCGTACATCTCGTTCAAGTAAAGTTTCCTGAGAATACTCTACTCCTGCCTGACCGCGATGATCGACATTAACGTAGCCCACAACATCTGCGGCTAAATCCTGCTGAGGGTAAAGGCGGGAATACTGCTGAATGAGTTCTAAACCATTTTCCTGAAGTCTAGCGATTTGATCGGCAATTTCTTCGGGAAGGGCATAGCTAATTCGAATTCCGCTCTGTTTTTGACTGAACCGCTTCTCCAAATCGGTGGGTGACTTCCCAAGAATTGGAGCGAGGCGAGACGCCATTTCTCGCGGAGGAATTTTAAACAGTTTGGGGTGGGCGTATAGGGTATAAACAGGGCGATCAACAGCTAGCATATTACCGTTGCGATCGACGATCGGACGGCGAGGTACAAAGGGACGTAGATACACCATCTGCTGCTGACGCGCTCGTTCCTGCAACATGGGTGCCTGCGTGACTTGCAATCGATACAAATTAGTTAATATCCCCATACCTGCAGCCATCATCAATGCCCAAACCAGCAGTAGTCTAAAACGCGGGTGTTGAGAAACTTTTGAGTTATGTGGGGGTTTTTCTGGGTGAGCCGTTTTGAGTTTTGAGCTGGATGGCTCTCTTAACTCATAATTCATAAAAGAACCTCGTTGGAAACCCCTGCACTTTAGCCAGGGGAGAGCCAAAATGCATCACTTGTGACTTTTAATAGCCTAGTGGAGGCAGTTGAGGGGGTTCAGGCTCGGTACTCTGATTCGGAGCCGCATGAAATGGCCTCTGGGGGGCCGGTTGGAGAAAAATTGTATTAGCTTGAGTGGGTGGAACCAGACCTGTACCGGGTTTTTCTGCTTGTTGAGCCAATTGGTCTTTAATGACGGCATTTGCTGTTGTTAGTTGCCGCTCGTCTCGTTGCAGTTTTTGCAGCTTACCATACTCTTGCGACCATTGCTGCTGAGTGTAAACCGTCCAAGAATAAATCGTCAGAGTGGCAGCAACGAGTAAGAATGTAATGACATCGGAACTGCGTTGTAGAAATAATAAAGACGACAGCCAAAGGGGTTGAGTTTCTTGCGAAAGTTTGAGCTTTTCTACGTTTTGTCCCACTGTTCCCAGGGGCATACCCGTTACGGTTGAGGAGTGTGCTGTCGGCGATTGTGCCCCACGCGCTGCTCCCCTGTTCCATCGATTCTGTAAAGGTTTTTCCGCAGAAGGCGATCGCATCATCTTTGAATGAGTAGCGGTTCTTCTCGAACGACGTTGTTGAGGTAAAACTGAGCGAGAGGCAGCATTCATAAGTATACGCAATTCTTTCCGTCTCAATAATGGAACCCATCCTAACATCCACTGTTGGTTGCAGCAGCTATTGATGGGGAGTTAGGAATCGAGGATTGAGAGCTAGTGACTGAAGACGGAGAACTCAGATGCTTCCCCATGCCTAACCCCCAATCTCTATTCTTCAATCCTTGATCGACTTCCGGTTCAGATTGTAAAGATTTAGGATGCCGAATGGGAATTTCCAAGAGAAACTCGGTTCCATGACCGGGTTGAGACCTAACTTCTATTTGACCGTGATGCTGGTTGACAATAGTTTGATAGCTTACAGTTAGACCTAAGCCTCTGCCTTGACCCACTTCTTTGGTGGTGAAAAAAGGCTCAAATATTCTGGACTGAATCTCTAACTTAATTCCTGGCCCGTTGTCTCGAATCGAAATCTGGACACGCCCTGCATCCTTGACTTTGGTGCTTGCTAACCATTGGGTACGCAAAGTGATGATTTTTTGTGAATGAGGTGAGCGATTCAGGGCTTCGATCGCATTTGTCAGCAGACTCAGGAAGGCTTGATTAATCAGCTTTGGGTAACACTCTACTGGCGGTAAGTTGTCGTAAGACCGCTCTATTGTAATCATTCCAGTGATTTGGTTATGCAAAATCAATAGGGTGTTTTCTAATGCTGCATTCAGGTCAATAGCTTTAAGTGGAGCTTCATTCTGCCGTGAAAATTTTTGCAATAACTGCACAATTTCCTGAATCCGCTGGGAGCCCGCTTCCATGGACTTGAGAATTTTGGGTAAATCTCTAAGCAAGAAATCTTTATCGATTTCCTCAGCCAGTTTTTGTAAGGGTGCTTCTGGGTTAGGGTAGTAAGTCTGGTAGGCTTGAACTAAGCGGATTAAATCACGCACGTAATGTTCTACATACGGAATGTTGCCGTAAATAAAGTTGACAGGGTTATTGATTTCGTGCGCTACGCCTGCCACCATCCGACCTAAGCTCGACATTTTTTCACTTTGAATGAGTTGAGCTTGGGTCATCCGCAGTTCTTCCAGCATTTGTGACATCTTCTGCGCTTGTCTTGCACTCTCTCTTGCCTGTCGTTGAGTGCGGGCATATAAATAAGCCTGTTGTAGGGAAATTGCCAGTTGATCAGCGGCAGCCTGGGCAAGTTCTTGGTCGTTTTTAGACCAAAAGCGATAGTGTGAGCATTGATTGAGATAAAGCAGGGCTTGGAGGGTACCGTTTGCTTGTACCGGTATCACTAATGATGATTTAATCTGTGCTTTTTGGTACTCAAGGTTGGCTGCACCAATCCGTTCATCTTGCGTAATGTCGGGAATGATCACAGATTGCCGATGCTGGATCACCCACTTTGCGATCGGACCTTGAATATCAAAGTCTGCACTAGCAGGAGCAAAGGGCGGCCGACAAACTTCATAGAGCTGTTTGCGTCCAAACGGATCTCCTCTTTGTGCCACTGAACTACACGCTAGCTGTTCTTCTACTTGTTCTGGATCGTGTGGGTCTTCAACCAGATGTACAAGACATCGGTCAACCTGCAAGGCTTCCAAAAGCTCTCGCGTTGCTTCCGTCAAAATTGACTCTATATCAAAAGTTTGGCGGGTTTGATTGATAATTTTGTTGAGCAGTCGTTCGCGAGTGGCTTGTTTTTGAGTTTGTTCGTAGAGTTGAGCTTGGCAAATTGCAATTTCTAACGATTCGGCAATAGACTTGACGAACTCTATTTCAGCATCTGACCAACGACGAGGTTGCTCTGAAAAACAGGCAATAAAACCGATCCCGCCTTCTTTCCCCATCACGGGAACAAGTAGGCTAGCGTCATAGCCTAGAATTTGGCGCTCAGACTGAGGAAGGTTTGTTTTGCCATCACTTCCTCGAGGTTTTAACTCCACTCCTACAATGCCCATGAACGTCATAGACAGCCAAGGATGAAAAACTTGTTTCTTTGTTAAAGAGTTCCCCGTTCCCTTTTGCCTATGGTCACGACGGTTGCAGAACTCAGATACTCTCTGTATGTACCCGAGTAGGCTTTGAGGGATGTAACTTGTCCATCCTGGTTTAGAGTTGTCCGAACCGTTTTTGATAATGAGCAGACCTGTCGCTAAGTCAGAACCAACAGTTCCTAAGCTTGTTAAGGGATGATATCCCAAATGAGACGTGGGTTGATTGCCATAATTTCGCTCACAAACAACTCTAATCCCTTGCGTCTCATCAAGATACCAGAAAAAACTACATGCATCTAACTTGAGCAAAACGGCTACTTCATCGACTGCCGTTTGCAGAACTACTTGTAACTCTAGTGAATTGCGAATACGGTCAACGATTTTCCGAATGAGCGCTGCTTGTCGTCGAGGGGACTTGCTCAAAGTTTGGAGTAAGTGAACAGCCTGATTGACAGTAGGAAACACAATGCCTCGCTTGAATTATACTCCGCACCCATCTTACAAATAGGGGTTAATGTCATTGTTCCTTCCCTGCTGTTGGGGAGGAAATGCTACACCCCTGAAGGCTAAGTGGAAGAGAGAATGATTCGGAAATATAAGTCGAACATCGCTCCTATAAATCCTGTAACTTCTCTTCCTCTCTCTCAAAACTTCCAGTTTTTCGTCTAGTTGGAAGCTTCCTCTTCAGATTTTAGGCAAATTCAAGAATTTTAAGTTTAAAATCATCCTAAAGATCCATGTTTAATAACAATTATTTTGTGTAACCTAATACATTGGCGTGTCAAAAATTGTATTCCCGATCGCGAAAAGCATTGGTTCGCTTCATCTCTTCGCTGGATTGGAGAACCAGGTAATTGATTCGATCGCTGACCAAGGTCGAATTTTTGCCTCTGTTGTTCTCTGTTAAAAAGTTTTCGACGGCTCTGAGCTGTCTCTTCAGTCAGCCTATCCCATAAGTAAAGGCTATATTTTCCTGTCACCTAGCGTAAAAAACAATTCTTCATGCTAAAACAGTAGAATTGTATTGGGCTAACGTAACATTTCTTTTAACGTGGCCCGTGATAAAAGAGGAGTGTATGAACAAAAAATTAATCGGTTTGGCTCTCTTACTTTCTTTTGCAGTCGGCTTAGGAGCCTGTAATAACGAAACTCCTACAGACGGTGGTACTTCCCCAGGTGCCTCTCCGGCTGAAACCAGCCCCAGCCCAGCGGCTACATAGAGGAAAGCGATTTTTATCGGGGATAGCTAGATTAAGCTAGCCTAGCGCTGGCAGCAAATCTCTTTTTGCTGCCCTAGCTTTTTTCTTTTGGCTACTTCCATTGCTTTGTAGGCTTAGTGTTGAGCTATGTATGCCTAAGCAGCTTAGCTATCCCTAATCTATCTAGATCGCTGAGATCATTGCCTAGAATATGCTCCTTACACGATAGCCAAGACCCAACCTAGTCTGGGTTCATTTTTGGCATATTAACACTCAGATATTGTCGAGTGAGATTTCATAAATGAGCGCTCACTAGCGATGAATAAGAATATCTTTCGTATCTATTTTTAGATTAGAAATATTAATACTACACTCACCGGAACTTTCACTTCTGGAGGCTGATTGTGTCAAGGGAGAAGTAGCGAACTTTTGGCGAATGCCAAACAATCCATCATCTATGACAAACTTTGGATTCTCGTCTCTGTTATTAATCTTCATATTCCTTGTGGCTAAGCCTGCTATGGGCTTACCTCCACCGGAGGATGTTCCTGAAGAGGTATTGAGAACAGAGATTATCACAGAAGCGCGATCGCCAATTGATGGTAAACCCTTAACCGCGGCTGAATACGCCCAACTCCAAGCTGAGTTAGAAGGACGTTTAGCTCCCGCCGAAGTGACGCCAAAGATCCAAGGATTAATTTTTCTGCTGCGCCTGCGTCAGTTACTGCGTACAGTAACTCCGTTGTAAATTCTGACTTTTCACGGTATCTTTCGACTGCTGGGGAAAACGATAAACGATATCCCTATCCTTTCCCCTTTCTGCCTTCCCATTCTAAGAGCCCAAAAGGTACCCTTCCGCTCTAACCTTTTATCGGTTGAGGGTTTAGAACTTCCTGTGAAAAAAGTGGGATTATCAGTGATGTTCGCTGACTATTGTTGCTCAGGACTGAAGCAAATGGATCATTTAGACACTACACTTAGGAGCAAGGTGGGCAGAGTTCACCACAGATTTAGAGGTTTTGCGTAAGTCCTACTGCTATAGTTGCTCGTGAACTCCCTCCAGTTGCGGTTTTACCTTATCCTGGGTGAGAGTTCCCTGCAACGAGGAGTTCACTTCCCTGAAGGGAGGTGGACAGATCCCTCTGGAGAAATAATCCCGTAGTGGGTGTTGCTTCCCTGTAATTTTCATAAAATGTGTAGAAAAAACAAAAATGTATATAAATATTAATAAGTCGCTTTTGTTCCCTGTTGATAGAGGTAGATAACTTGATGTCTTCCACGATTGCTCCTGAACAAATTAACCGGATTGTTTGGAATCAGCATCACGACCCCTTTGAAGTTCTTGGCCCCCATCGATTTGAGCAAGAAGGAAAGATTGTCTGGGTAGTACGGGCTTATCTACCAAATGCACAAGCGGCTTGGGTCGTTTGCCCAGAAGAACGCCAGGAGTACCCTATGCAAGCGGTACACAATCCTCATTTTTTTGAATGCACCATTGAAACAGCAGAACTCGCCAACTACCAGTTGCGCGTAGTAGAGGGTGAACACGAACGGGTGATCTACGACCCTTATGGCTTCCGATCGCCACTGCTCACTGATTTCGATTTACATCTATTTGGAGAAGGAAATCATCACCGCATCTATGAAAAACTAGGAGCGCATCTGGTCGAGATTGACGGTGTCAAGGGCATTTACTTTGCCGTCTGGGCTCCCAATGCTCGCAACGTTTCAGTATTAGGAGATTTTAACTACTGGGACGGGCGGAAACATCAAATGCGTAAAGGCTCGACGGGAATTTGGGAGCTGTTTATTCCTGAATTAGGAATTGGTGAACACTATAAGTACGAAATTAAGAATTACGACGGCCACATTTACGAAAAATCCGATCCCTTCGGCTTTCAACAAGAAGTTCGACCGAAAACGGCATCCATAGTCACTGATTTAGATTCCTATGCGTGGAGTGATCAAGATTGGATGGAGCGTCGGCGTCACACAGAACCCCTGAGTCAGCCAATTTCTGTGTATGAAGTGCATTTAGGTTCTTGGCTTCATTCGTCTTCTGCTGAACCTCCTGTACTGCCCAACGGTGAAACTGAACCTGTTGTTGTGGTTTCGGATTATAAGCCAGGGGCTCGCTTTTTGACTTATCGGGAACTCGGCGATCGCTTAATTCCCTATGTTAAAGAACTTGGATTCACTCACATTGAGCTATTGCCCATCGCCGAGCATCCCTTTGATGGTTCGTGGGGCTATCAAGTCACAGGGTACTATGCCTGTACTTCTCGCTACGGAACACCTGAAGACTTGATGTACTTCATTGACCAGTGCCACCAAAATGGTATTGGTGTGATTGTGGATTGGGTACCCGGACACTTCCCCAAAGACGGTCATGGTTTAGCATTCTTTGATGGGACTCATCTATTTGAACACGCCGATCCCCGCAAGGGTGAGCATAAAGAGTGGGGAACTCTAGTCTTTAATTATTCGCGAAATGAAGTCCGTAACTTCCTAGTCGCCAACGCCTTATTCTGGTTCGACAAGTATCACATTGATGGCATTCGAGTGGATGCAGTGGCATCGATGCTTTACCTTGACTATTGCCGTAAAGATGGGGAATGGGTTGCCAACCAGTACGGTGGTAGGGAGAACATTGAGGCGGCAGATTTCTTGCGCCAAGTGAATCATGTGATTTTTAGCTACTTCCCTGGTGTGGTTTCCATTGCGGAGGAGTCTACAGCTTGGCCGATGGTATCTTGGCCGACCTATGTAGGAGGTTTAGGCTTTAATTTGAAGTGGAACATGGGCTGGATGCATGACATGTTGGACTACTTCCACATGGACCCTTGGTTCCGGCAGTTCCACCAAAATAATGTCACGTTTAGTATGTGGTATCACCACAGTGAGAACTACATGCTGGCACTGTCTCATGACGAAGTTGTCCACGGCAAGAGCAATATGATTGGGAAAATGCCGGGGGATGAGTGGCAAAAATTTGCCAATCTTCGTTGCTTGTATACCTTTATGTACGCTCACCCTGGTAAGAAGACTCTATTCATGAGTATGGAGTTTGGCCAATGGAGTGAGTGGAATGTCTGGGCTGATTTGGAGTGGCATTTGTTGCAATATGAGCCACACCAAAAGTTGAAGCAGTTTGTGAGTAACTTGAATCAGCTATATCGTAGCGAAAGTGCTCTTTATAGTCAGGATTTTGCTCAAGAAGGGTTTCAGTGGATTGATTGCAGTGACAATCGTCATAGTGTGGTTTCGTTTATTCGCCGTGCTAAGGACTCTGAAGAATTTATTGTCACTGTTTGCAATTTCACCCCACAGCCTCACAGCCACTATCGCGTTGGAGTTCCAGAGTTTGGATTCTACACTGAGCTGTTCAATAGTGATGCTCGCGAGTACGGTGGAAGTAATATGGGCAATCTAGGCGGAAAGTGGACGGATGAATGGTCGTTCCACAGTCAGCCTTACTCGTTAGATTTGTGTTTGCCACCGTTGGGGGTTCTGATTTTGAAGATAGATAGGGAAAAGACTCAGGCGGCATTGCAGTCTCAGCAGTCGTAACTGTTTAGGGGGCATGGGCATATTCATCTTCAGGAGTGCCAAATTAGATCCCCCCAACCCCCCTTCAAAAGGGGGGCTAATCAGCAGTTGCTTTCATACTGACTTGTATTTATGAAATGCGATGTTTAAGCGCAAATTTGTATAAAATTCCGGTTCCCCCCTTTTTAAGGGGGGCTAGGGGGGATCGGATTGATAGCCTGTTCACGGGAATTTGACATCAATTTCTGGAGCATCCGGAGTGTTTGGAGCGTCTCTGTTGACTACTATCCCTGTGAACTCAAGTCGGTATCAGGTTTCAGTAACAGTACTTGTCATCCTTCTTTTTAGGATTTTCTTTTGCCGTTCGTAATGCTCCCAAGAGGGTGGAAACAATAACGCATCTTTTAACTTTGCCGCCTTGTTGCAGGGAGAGTGTTATCCGCCCTTTGGATAAAATTGAAGTCTGACCACACTCATCATTTAACTGATAAACAGGGCAACCGTAGTAGTTAAATCGGGCTCGTCGTACACCCTTGGATTGGGGTAAAGTGGTTTCTTTATCCAAGCGAATGTTAGCGTCAAGGTTATACCAACTCTTCTGTGGAGGAGTGATGCTAGCCTGGTGTATTGACCACTGAACAACTGAGTTCTTGCCTACTGTGACTTGCCGAAAACTAGCTTGCCAGGTGACTTTGTCTCGCATAGCGTTGCTTTTAGCTTCTTGCATGGCTCGGTAAACTTGGTTTTGAGCAGTATTGAGACGCTGGCGGTTGATGAAGTTAAACCAATTTGGGGCTGCGATCGCAGATAAAATTCCGATCAATGAGACTACAATAATACATTCGAGGAGCGTGAATCCAGCTATTGTTGAAGTGGCTTTGCCGCTGTATCGATTATTGCCTTGCATAGTAATTACCCTGCTTAAATCTTAAATTGCTTTATTTAGATTTAATGGAATTATCGGCAAGCTAAACAGCGTAAAAACTCTGAATAACAAAAAACCCTGACTTCAAAAAATCAGGGTTTTCCCGGATGTATTAAGTTTTGCTTTACTCAAATCTTTCTGTCTAAGTTCAGCCCGTTGCCTACTACTGCTTTTCTATCCGTTCGTTGGTGTTGTCAGTGAACACTCAGCCGCGCCTCGACCAGTTTTCATAGCTCCTAATAAAGTAGTAACTTTAACACATCGTTTAGTTGGATCAACTGGATTATTATTTTTAGGTACAGCAACGACAATTGTTATAGGTGTTTCACTTAAATTGAGATCGGATTCTGGTGGTAAAGCTCCCAAGTAATCAAAAGTAATCTTATTGGAAGACGGATCTAAATTACTGTATTCCACAGAATTTTGCGTATTGTTTTCTTCCTCAAGGTTCGTGCCGAGCAAAACTTGCCCTGGTCGAATACTTAATTCCTTGCCTAAACTCTTCCAATTGTAAGGTTCAAAATCATCCTCATTAGCTTTTTTTGTCTGATAAACAGCTACCTCTGGAACTCCATTTTGATTTCTAAAGCTAACGCTATAACTCAGCTTTTTGTTTTTTGCTTGACTTTGGGCTTCTTGTAGCGCTCTCAAAATAAACTCATTAGCCGCATTTACCCTACGTTGATTTACAAAGCCAATCCAACTCGGAGCAGCAGTTGCAGCCAAAATACCGATAATAATAATAACAACCAGCAGTTCAATTAAGGTGTAGCCAGAATTCGCTTTATAAAGAGAGTATAAGCTTCTCGTTTTTTTTTGCTCAAGATGTTGTATTGGTTTCAATAGTGAAGCTAGTTTTTTCATAATGTCCTGCCGTTTAAATAGTTGCCAATAGCAGTTGTTTAACTAACTTGTAAAAAGTTGATTAACTAACCACCTTTCTGGATATTGAACAAACCACGTTTTTTCACTTGAATACTGCCTTTGGGGAAATACGTATGTTGGCTATAAACATAGGTCGGCGGCGGACTGGTTTTACTTCTGATACGAGCCAATGCATTCCCTCGGATGAAGACTTGCGCTGAATTTTTTTCTGTGTCAACACAAGCATAAAAACCAGTGATTGGGTTAGTAAACTTATTGGTTAGTGCTGTTCGGCTGGGAGACTGCTGCGGTCCAAAGTCTGTAATGGTATAGTCCAACGTAGTAGCAGGGGGAGCTGTCTCTCGCACTATACTGGGGCAAGATGCTTTGGGAAGTTGAATAGGAGCTGCTAATGTCCCTGTCGTTTCCGGAGTTTGATCGATATAGTCAATCAGTACTTCTGGCTCTTTATTGTAATCTTCATCGCCCTTTTCCCATGCATTCATGGCTGCTTCCACAGAGGAAGCCCTTTCCGGCTGAAATAATTTAAAACCATCATCTTTTTGAGCTCTTTCGTCACCTGCTTGAACTCTTTCGTCACTTACAGCGTCTCGCAGTTGAATCCTGCTAATGCGAGCTGTACATGACCATGTATTTGTAGTAGCACAAGTAGGGTCGCGCTGAAGATAGTAAGCGACAAGAGCGTAGACAAAAGCGTCGTCACACCTATCGTTATCATCCGGGCAGTTAGCACCTGTAGCAGTGGGAATTACTTTTGGGATAAATTGACGCTTCCAAAAGACGAGAACTGGAACGCCATTGTCAACCTGCGGGAGTTGATCTGTAATTTCATCAACTCCATAGCCGTCATAAATGTAAACAGCTTGATCTAAATCTCTAGCAATGTAGTTGAGGGCTGCCTGGATTTCTTGTTCAGTATTGGCTTTTGCTTGCTCTTGTCGATCCGTACTGAGCAGGTTAACCATAAATCCCAACAAAGGGATGATGACCAAAAAGGCCAAAATTAGACCGACTAACAGCTCGATTAGGGTAAAGCCGCTATTTCTTCGACTTGGCTGAGAGTTTCTAAATTGATAGGTGAGAAGTAATTTAAGTAGTTTAAGCATAGTCTTCTTTACCTTTTGACTCACAAACCTTGAGCCTTCAACAACTAACTGAAAATCCTAATCTTTGCTGTTAGAAACTAGAGCTAATCCTGTGCGTTTCCTGGACAACCACCGAGGCGATCGCAATAGCTCTTATAGTTTGTTTGCTTCCCCGCAATCTCTGTCGCCAGTTCCACTACAGGTGCCTTGCGATCGCCTACTCCTCCCGTAAAAGTATTCGCTTTTCTTCCCCCTGCCATCTGTGAGGTTTTTAGTGCCCCAGTCCCGTCAAAGCCATCTATTCTATAAACGCGAACGCCAAGAAGGTAACCTCCAGACCCATCATCATTGTCGTTAGTAGCGCTGCGAACTGCTTGAACCAGAAAGTTTCTAGGAGGAGGAGTATTGCTACTACAGCCTTTACCATCCAGGTTGATGCAATATAAGCTCGGTGCTGCGGGAGGAGCTGTGGCTTGGTCGGTGCAGTAATAGCCTGGAAGGCTTTCAATCGTTGTCCCCGTTGGAAGTGTAGGTGTGCAGGAGAGAGTTGGCGGTGGAGCCGCTACACTCGCAAAATCCAGTCTTTTGGATTGAAATTGAGGCGTTGTTGTGACTCCACCTGCTCCAGCCGCTTCTTCTACCTCATCCAGTACTAGTTTGTTACTGGGGGTCTGGATTGTTCCTGCTCGGACTCCATCAACGTAGGCTCTAGCGGCTTCCGTTGCGAGTTCCACTCGACGAGCTTGGACACGCGTTGCGACTGAGAGGACAATCGCAGGGCTTATCGCGACCAATAGCAACGCCACGATAATGATCGCAAGTAAGCACTCGATCAGGGTGAAACCCGACTGGGTCGATGGAGGAGAGAGTAGCTTTCGTTGAGTTGTGATCATGGGTTAGTACCAACGTTAGGATCGCTGTAGTCACCTATAGGTCTGCATACACTGGTAGGACGTTGTTTGGGGTCAGGAATCGCCCACTCATATCCGGCTCCCCCTCCTGTTTGTTTTTGAGCTGCACATAATAGAGTTTGAATCCATTTGTCGTCTCGACCCACTTCTCTGTAGTACTCGTTGGGAATACCCGCTGATGGATTCGCGAACCGCCTGGAGAACAAGTCTGGTGTCTGAGACAACAGTCCCACATCATAACCCCACTGTCGGTTGGGTGGGCGATAGTAGGGAGCTTTACGGAGTTGACCACCTCCCTTATAGATGTAGGAACCTAACAGATCTGCTTGGCCGAAGCTTGTCATGTAATCAGGTTTGCCCGTACCCACAGAATCGAAAAACAGTGAGTTATCCTTTGTTGGGTCGTCTATATGCTCAAACGGAGCAGTGGCAAAGATACTCTTTTTAAACTGGATAAAACTACCTCTAATTTTTGTGGCCGCTTCATCCGGTTGATTAGATGGTTTCTCCGGGCCTGCATCTTCCCAAGCTTCCAGCAAACGAGGGAAGTTAGGTAATCCACCACCACTCTCACCTTTATTGAAATCATTGTCTAGATTTTCCTCTAAAGGTCTGGAGGGTGAATCTCCCATGACAAAAACCGCGTTATAATTTATGGTTCTGTTTTGTGGTATGTGAGGAATCCAATACAGTTCGGTAATGGGTCGTCCCCCAAATGCTGTTGCTGCATTAGCTGCTGGCGCTCCCTGCGGAGAGTGTAGTTGCAAGACAGGAGTGAGAAGGGGTTGGTCAACCTTCGTCATCGCGGTCATGAAGGTTGAGGGTATTTGAACCCCCTCACTAAATCCTAGAAAACGTACTTCATGAAGGAATGGTGGGTTAGGCGGCCGAGGGTTGCCATTTTGATCAACAATTACCAACCTTCTTGCCGCAGGATCATCAGTAGTACTAATGTTGCCAGCAACAAAGTTACCGACTAGTTGATTGGACTTGTCATAGATACGCATTCCTAATTCACTGACCCAGAAAACATTATTTGGATCAACACCTTTTAGCCTTACATTCACATTTCCTTGGAAATCTAGGTAATATTCAAAGGCATTCGCCCTACGGAATATAAAGACAGGGTCGTCTGTTTGAGTATTGCGATCTAGGGTAATTGTGATGTTTGACACTACTGCACCCAACGGCAAATCGTAAACATTGAATTTAGCATCTGCCTTGAGAGTTACCTGTGCTGGGGCAGCAGCAGTTCCCATAGGGACTGGGAAGGGCTTAACAGAAACTACGTTGGGAACAGGTTGCAGACTCCGCAATACGTTAGAAAGTGTTTGAACGCTCGGAATGGGGCAAGCCGCATCAGCAGTTAGGTTGACCGTGTAGGTGTTTTTAGCTGATCTACAGCCCGTCGTCCCAGTAGTGATAAACAGCGAGGCGTAATCTGATAGGGCATCTGTGTCTGCTAGGGGTACACCTATTGCTGTTAAGTCGGGAAGGCGAGGCAAAAGTATTCTTCTTCCTGAGGTTGCATTCTCCACAGGGAAAGGAGGAAAGTACAGTTTGTTGGTGTTGTTGTAACTAACAGTACCCGTGGTTCCTCCTGAAGGGTCACTATTATCTCCTGTAGTCCAATACCAAAGTGCGTTGTCTACGGCTGCTGGTACGGCTGTTGTATTGCCATTGTAGGGAAGCTCTAAGTTAGTACCACCATTAACCGCGATGGGAATAGGTTCGCAATCGGTAGTAGTCCCAGGACAAGTTGATGGCACTTCTAGTCCACCCATAGCATTGCGTTTAAAAGCAACGCGACGAGGATAGCGTCGATCACCAGGAGGAACATAACGAATGGATCTTGGATCGTTGGAGTAGGGAGCGGTAGTGCCACTTCCAATAAGCGGATTTTCTGGAGCAGGTGCCTGCGGTGGAGTTTCTAATTTCCAATCCTGCGGACTACATTCCGATACAGGAAGTTTGCGGCAAATTTCCATTCTGTACTCTGGGAAGCTTGTCCGACGTTGGATCGGTGTTACACCATTGATTACATAAGAACTAGTCGTCGGTTCGATATCACTGTTTATTGTGGCATCGAAGTCTTTAGGAAATCCTGCATTGTTATACCACTCGGCACTAGTTGCAAAATTATTCCACCAGAAGCCATATTTTAGGCGAGACCATACCGCTAAGTTACCGACATTATTATTGAGGTCATAGTCTCCCTCATTCCGATAGCCATCTCTGAAATTATCGGACAACAGTGTTACTGCATCAGAGAGAATTCTTGCTGGTCGCCATTGGTCTCCCGTAGTACAACTTGGACTACTCCCCTGACGGCAAGCAAATTCAGGGTTTCTGGTGTCACGTGTATAAAAATTACTCCAGGCAAGGGTGAGTAGTTGTGTGAATTCTTCCCTCGGTGTCGTCCCATTGGGCTCCTGATGAAGATTAAAATCTCCTTGAATGTAAACCGGTAAGTCAGAAGCGAGAATTAAACCTTTCTCTGCTGTGCGGTATGCATTGACCCGTGTGAGATTTTGACCTTCGATAAGCCGGATGCCATTAGGACGACGGGTTGGATCAAGCTGGAAGTCTGTTGCTGAACCTCCTCTGTCTTTTCCATAGTCGGGGTCAGTGATGGGTTTGCTGAAATCCTTATCACTGATGTCCGGTAGCGCATCATCCCGACTTGCGTAAATAATGCCGCTATTAGGCAGCATATATTCTGGAGGATTAACTCCTGGTACTGGCGTTGTTCTGAGGGTATCTAGATTGATTTCCGTCACCCGAACTTCCAAGGGTTGGCGCTGCTCAATGGGTAAAGAGTACTCTGGCAGGATAGCATTCGGAACTGGCTGGGGACTATAGTCTAGAGCCAACGAGCCAAGCTCTGCAATCTGCATTTTGGCTGGATCGGAGATATCTTCCCGGAAGGTTTGACGGTCAATAGGAGTTGTACCGCCCGCCCGTGTAAGTAGGTTTCCTTTGCTGTCGGTATTGCGCTTGTGGAGCGCCTTCACTTGTCTAGCATCCAAAAATGCCCGCTCTTTAATCGCACCATCCGGCACTAAAGTATTAGCGGCGGGAGTTGCACCATTAAGAATACTAAGAGCGCAGTTAGCGGTATCAATGGCAGCAATTTCATCAAGAGAAAGAGTATTTAATCCACTAGGTAGCTTGGTCAATGCCCGTTTCAGAGGCTCATTCACCCAGCGCCCATTGGGGAAAATCATGTTCGCCTGTTTTTTCAGTACAGGGTCACTTGCTGCCCCAGCCCTTAATCCCGCGAGAGCATCATGGGGATAGCTAATACCATTATTCGATACCCCTAACGTTGTACTTTTCGTAGCTGGAAAAGGAAGTTCGTTTCTGTTTTCTGCTGTAATCGCACTTGTGGGGTCGTAGTAACTGCTGATGCAAGCAATGGGTTCTTGTTGGTCACCTGCACTATCAGAAAAGTGATAAACGACCGTAGCTCTCATTTGCAGATCGCCTTTTTTCACTTCTCCCGGATCGTAAACGCCAGGATTTGTAGCGTCATCCCACCGATACATGGGCATGGTGTCCGGCCATACTACTGTATAAGGCGTTAGATCAGTTGCAGTTACAAGCTCTTTGGGCAGCTTGATGCCATTTGGGTCGCTCTTCTGCCACGCGATGAGATCGGACACGGCTGGAGGTTCAGGCAAGAACGATTCAGTTGGGCGTTGCCCAGTACCTGTTCCTACACCCAAAGGATTACTATCCACGTAAATCCCTGCACCCGTGATTATCCGCAAGCCCCCTGCTAGTTCTTTATAATCCTGAGCTGGAGAACCGCTAAAGGCAGCTGCTTGCTCCCAGAACCCACCCCGAGAGGTATCACCAAGGTCATCAAGTTGTTCAACCATGCTGGTTCGGGTTCTTTCGGTGTCAGCTTCCAGACTGCCACTTATTCCACTCGTCGGATAAGGTGGCTCGATTACTTGTTCAGTTCCTTCGGTTGCATAGGTTCCATTGGCAGTCAACCACTTAGTGGGTAGGCTATTACCCACTACAATGCGATCGCCAAGGTTATACTCTACTTTGTTACTTCCTACAGCGAGTTCTTGTGGGTCAGTTACAGGTAGCTCTATTCCTCCAGCAATATCACCGTCAGGTTGTACGGGGAAGGTAGCCGGGTTCCCCACACTAAATTGCATCCATGCCGGAGGCGTAGTTAGATTGGTAGGTGCACCAGTTAAGTAAGCGTTTCTATCCGCACTAATAGGAACTTCTGCATAGGGAACTCGACGTAGACGACTGGCATAATAGCTCTTCAGTAGCTGCTTCAGTACTTTTCTGGAAGTTGTTACAGTCGGTGCTTTAGCTTTAAACCTGTCAACCACCTCTGTCTGCATACCTGGAGCATCGAAAATTGTTGCTGTTACAGTAGTAGTTGTGGGTGCTGGTGTGGTTTCAGTAACGGCTACACCGGGAAAATTTGCACTATCATGTGCAGCCAGAGCCTTGTCTATTAAGAAATTCAGACGTGTTTCGTAGGCGCTGGTATTGGTCGCCGCTTGCTTCGGGCTTTCCAATGGTGTGGTTTTATTGCTGGCATTGATATTCCACACCCCATCTTGTGGACTCGTGTTTGCCCCCCTGGGATTGCCTTTTCCTCTGACTATATTTCCTTCTACATGCAGGTCAACTTCAACTAAATCGTTGTCGAGGTCCTCGTCTAGGCTGATGTCCCCTGGAACTACCTGTCCTCCTACTTCAATCGTGGCATTGTCTGCCGTGTAGAAGCAGGAATAAGGGCTGCTGACTTGGTATATTTCCACTGTATCCGGGGCAGTATTCCCCAGCATTAAGTTGCTATTGGTATGAATTCGACCGTTCAACCTGAGGGTAGGAACGTTGTAGATCATCAAATCATCTTCATACCATACAGCATTGTTATCTAAAGAAATTCGCCCCTGATCTTGTTGCACTTCTAGGGCAGAAAAGCCTTGATTTCCCTTGTATGTTTCGTACTGAGCTGGATCTAATGTTCCTAGGTCGGTAATGGGAATATTCGCTACATAGATAAAGAAGGCTTTTTTTAACTGACCATCAGTTTCCCTCCAACCGCCCTGATCAGCTACGCCTCCACCGCCACCATCTCCGCCTGGTCCCTCGCAACCCAAACCTGCTCCAGTGGCTTGGGGAAATGCTCTAGCTTCTAGGGGAGTTCTGGCTCTATTATTTGAGGGAGTGCGGAAATAAATGCCGTATAGAGTATATGTATCAAACTGACCGTTATTATCTGTATCAACCGGGAATTTCCAAGCTGTTTCTAGCTGCTCATCTGCTGCTTGAATCGCACCATCATCGTCTATGTCATACACCAGTTTGAGCTGCGTTTCATCACCATAGGTATACTTGTCCAGACTCAAAACATCATTAATGCTGCCCGCTCCTGTTTCTAGAGGAAGACTTCCTGCTAAAGCGGTTTCATTTTCCGAAAATAAATTCTCTATTTTAGCTTTAGCCCGGTCAAGCGCTGGTGTTGCTGCATTGAGAACCGCTTGATCTACGCGATAGT
>CBKWLJ010000081.1:0-23494 GCA_966675205.1 uncultured bacterium | reverse complement strand
TGCACCATCGTGCTACCTTCTGGACTGGTGTGGCTGAAAAATTTCTTCTGGGCCATCTGCTGGCTGTAGTTACGGGCAACCTGAGCCAACTTTTCATTATTGCGAAGTTGGCTCAACCCCTGCTTTTGCCGAATTTCATTAATCTGTTGGCGTACCTGCGCTTCCATTTGCGCCGTTGTAGGAGATTGAACTGTAGGGCGAGGAGTTTGTTGCGAATTGGGGCGAGTATTGATCTGCCATTGAGGTAAGGGCAATTCGCTGACGGTATCACACCCCGGCAAAACCAGGGTGACTACTATGCAGGCAATCCATTTCATCCAGCGATCGCCGCAAAGTAATCTTTTCGTTCTAGACACTACTAGCTTTCTCTCCTGTAATCTCACATCGCTTGCAACTTCTAGCCTGCCTGCTCGAGCATATGGCGCTGCCTTACAAATTCAACATCAAGCGTCTTATACCCAACCTCATCAAACAGGATGACTATCTTGTCACCTTCATAACGCATAACTAGCCCTTCACCCCAAGATTGGTGAACAACACGGCTATTCAGTGGGAATGGCTTATTCTCATCGTCGTCCTCCACCACCACACCAGCCTTGCAGTTGTCGCAAAAGCCGCACGGTTCATCGACACTTTCACCAAAATAGTTGAGTAAGTATTTACGGCGACAGTCGCGGACTTCAGCATAGCCTCGCATCATTTCTAAGCGCGATCGCACATATTGTTGATAGCGCTCTTGAGCATAAGCCGCTTCCTGCGCTGCTTCGCTCACATCCAGTGCTTCCTCACCAGGGACAACTTCACCTCTCGGCAACATTTCCACGACACCCACTTGTTCTAAACGATTGAGTGCGGTTGTCAGTTTGGCTTGGGATAGATCAGTCTGTTCTCGCAACTCTTGCAGATTAATTGGTTCCTCTCGTTCCTGAATAACAGCAGCAACCTGTTCTACCTGTTTGACATCAATTTGACCACTACTCGCTAAGAAGCGGCGAATATTGAGGTCATCGGGGCAGTAGAACAACAGTGCAAAAGCTTTTTCTTCATCTCGTCCCGCCCGTCCCATTTCTTGGTAGTAAGAATCAACCGAATCGCTGATACTGTGGTGAATGACAAAGCGTACATTTGGCTTATCGATGCCCATGCCAAATGCTGTTGTCGCGACAATCACCTTTGCCTCATCGTTCATGAATGCAGCTTGAGCGTCCTCTCTTTCTTTCGCTTTCATGCCAGCATGGTAGAAAATCGCCTTAACACCTTTTTCACACAACGCCTCTGCCACTTCCTCCGCTTTCTTACGAGTGGCAACATAGACAATACCCGGTTTCTTGGCACGAGCAACTTGCTCTACTACAGCTTGTTGCTTCTCCGCTTCATCTTCAAACCGCCTCACACCCAGCCAAATATTCGGTCGATCAAACCCTTGCACGATCACTTGGGGGTCATGCATTCCCAGGCGTTCTATAATTTCTTCGCGCACAGTCGGTGCGGCAGTAGCAGTCAAAGCCAGGACTCTAGGATGGTTCAGGGCTTCAATCACAGCACCAAGTCTAAGATAATCGGGTCGGAAATCATGACCCCATTCGCTGATGCAGTGGGCTTCATCAATGACAAACAGCGAGGGTTTTGCATTCTGCAAGCGCTCTAGTGTTTCTGGGTTGTTAAACTGTTCAGGCGCAAGAAACAGAAACTTAATCTCTTCATCTTCCATAGCCTCGAACGCTTCGTGCCTTTCGGTCGTTGATAGCGTAGAGTTCACGACTACGGCCCCACCAATATTTTGATCGGTAATTGACTCGACCTGATCGTTTTGTAGAGCAATCAATGGCGAAACCACAACAGTCGAACCCGGAATTAAAACTCCTGCGATTTGGTAAATAGCTGATTTCCCAGAGCCTGTAGGCATGACTGCCAAGGTATCATGACCCTCAAGCAGGGCTTTTATTGCCGTTTCTTGCCCTGAACGGAGGGATTCATAGCCAAATTTGGAGTGGGCAATCTGATGGATTTGTTTTTTATTCGGGCGTTGGCGTTGTTTACCCATACTTTTTAAAGAAGACCAACAGTTCGCCCTTTGCTGTTAGCAAGAGCGTAGTTGCTGAAGCTCTATCAGGAGCGATCGCTCCTTAATGGTTAGAAACTCTCAGTCCTACTTACTGTTGGTCTGTAATCTAGTGTTCTAATTAAGCAATTTAATGGCTATTGTTTGTGCCAACGTCATCCTACAGAAGCAGGTTGAATATAAAGTTTGATTGCAACTATTTACACATTCTCAAGCTAGGCACCCTGAACTGCACTCACCACTCGCGTCCTGAAAATCCCTAACTTTCTAACCTTCAACCTTCTAACCTTTAACGGTTTGTTATCGATGCTATCGCTCAGCGTGTATGTAATCTACAAAGTAAAATCTCGGCTCAAGTCGAAATTTAAGCCAACTAAAAGCCGCTAAACCTAAAAGGGCTACAACCATCAGGGGTAAACCTAGACGCAGGCGTAGTTCATCTGGCAACAGGGCAACTCCTGAAACAGTAATGACAAATGTTCCAATAAGAACTTTTTGTAAGCGCTGCACTGTTTTTAGTGCATTTCGGCAGCTTCTGCAATGCTGGGTGTGCTGATTGTAGCGATCGAGTACTTCCTTGCGGTTCTGATTAATTTTGTAATTTGCTACAGGATTAAGCCCAACTTCGCTCCAGGGTAGCTTTCCTTGGCAGTACTGATCAAACCACTTGCGAAACTCAATGACTAAGCGATCGGCAGTTGTTGGCAGTTTATAGGCAGTTTTCCAACTTTCAACCTGTTCTCGCTGTTGCAGAAAATGCTCTTGCTGATGGAGCAAAATCATGTCTCCATCGAGTACCAGGTTGCGATTATTGATGTGATCCCACCAACGAGGGATTACCTTATGAAGGGTTTTGGCAAAGTTACGGGGAAACTGAGCAACAATCCTTGATTTACCCGGAGCGACAGGTATACAGTAAGTCACTAAACCAACCTGCTTCCCAGATTCGCCAAATTGGATTACATACTCCAAGCGGCAAGGAGGTTCAAACGTGACAGAGCCTCTAGACGTTTCCGTCTCAATTAAAGTTGGAGTTGATTTGACAATTTTGAGCGGCATAGGTGTTGCTCGTTCTCGATTTCCCTGTACGCCATGATGGGCAAAGGGCACATGACTCGGATCGGCAACATTTTCAACCAACGTTTGCCAATCATATTCTAGGTCGCGCACGAAAGAAGACCAGACAAACCCTTGACTAGCATCTAATTGGGGCGAAAGGGGTCGAGGTGTAGTCGCAGCAAGTTCTGCTGATTTGGCATCCGGCCAGACCCAAAGCAAATCATTTTCCTGGCAAGATGGTAGTGCGATCGCACATAAATTCTGTTGATTCTTGGCAACGAGTTCTGGATTCTCTGCTTGGGGAATACGGCTACAGCTTCCCTGTTCATCAAACTGCCAGCCATGATAGCTACACATGAGATTGCCTGTTTTTTCATCCACCCGCCCCTCACTCAAAGGGGCGAGTCGATGCGGACACTGATCGATAAATACTCGGTAAGTCTCAGATGAACTCGGCTTCCAAATTACGAGATGAAGCCCCAATACAGTAACTGCGGTGGGTCGTTTTGGGTCGAGATCTTCGACAGGTGAGAGAGGATACCAATGCTGAAAAAAGTTAAATTCAGGTGGCATAGTGCAGCGAGTTCCAAGAACTTGGTGAACATCATATCATTGACCGCAAAAGGCATAGGGCAGAAGGTAGAAGGCAGAAGGCAAAAGGCAGAAGGCAGAAGGCAGAAGGTAGAAGACATAAGGTAGAAGGTAGAAGACATAAGGTAGAAGGTAGAAGACATAAGGTAGAAGGTAGAACATAGGAGATAGGCTTTCGTCTTTTGCCCACTACCAAAGGGAGTAAGGGTCACGATCCCCCTGCCATTGGTTACATAAGAGCCTTCCTTCTTTTACCTTCTGCCTTCCTTCTTTTGCCTTCTGCCTTAGTAAGGATTCTGCGCTTTTTCGATTACCAACACATCAAAACGCGATCGCAGTAAACTCTCCCTTGAGGCGAACTTGCTCAAACGGTTGACACTCCAACTGCTGCCCCTGAACTGCTACCTCTTGTTCGTCTACCCAAGCTTGTTGTAACTCGATGCCGTGAAGATAAAGTTGAATACTCGTATAAGAAAAAGGATAATCCCCTTGCTGCTCCCATGTCAGCTCTAAGCCGTCAGAAGTGCGTACCATCTGGAAGCGATCGATACGCCATTCCGCATAACCATCTCCAACATCATTGTAGAGATATCCCACACTTGTTCCTTCCATGGGTGGGTAGAGGTGAAGAATTAATTGGTGCTGTGCCTCCATTGGCAGAATCGTTCCTGCCCTTACCAAAAGCGGAATCTGCTCTAGAGGTGCCTCAAGCTTAATTTCCCTGCCCCCTTCAATTGCAGTATCTTCCCAGAAGTTATACCAATATCCCTTGGGTAACATAACTTGTCGCTGACGTGCCCCTTCCTGCAAAATTGGGCAAACCAGAAGTGCATCACCCAAGAAGAAAGCATCATCCACACCCCAAAGTGCAGAGTTATCACTATCAGACCAAAATAGGGGACGAACCGGTGGATAACCCTTCTGAGAAGCTTCCCAACTTAGGGTATAAAAGTAAGGCATTAGTCGGTAGCGCAGTTGCAAAAATTGCCGAATTATACTTAAAGTTGGTTCTCCATAAGTCCATGGTGCCCGATGTCCAGCGTTATTGGAGGAGTGGGTGCGGTAGAACATGAGAAAGGTTGCCATCTGGAACCAGCGCAGGTAAAGTTCAGCACTCGGATTACCTTGAAAGCCACCGATATCAGGCCCACTATAGGGAATTCCTGATAAACCTAAACCCACTATTGTGGAAATCGTCTGGCGCAACGCTCCCCAAGTACACTCAATATCACCCGTCCAAGTCCAGGCATAACGTTGAAGTCCCGCCCAACCGGCACGCGAGACAATGAAGGGACGTTGTTGCGATCGATAATGGCAAAGACTTTCGTAGCCAGATTGAGCTTCTAGCAGTCCGTAAATGTTATGAGCCTCACGATGGTCGCCGCCTCTGCCTTCCATATAATGCTGTGTTACTTTGGGAAGAGAGCGATCGCCCCAGAGGATAAAAGCGGCTGGCTCATTCATATCATGCCAAAATCCAGCTACCCCCACATCGAGAAGATATTCATACTGCCGACTCCACCAACGACGAACTAATGGGTTAGTAAAGTCTGGGAAGACACACCACCCCGGCCAAACAGGCCCAACAACAAGCTTTCCATTGGGGAGTTTGCAAAACGCGTCGAGTACTTGCCCTTGCAGAAAGAAGTTGCTTTGACGGCTGTACTTGATGCCAGGGTTATTAATCGCAATAAAGCGCACCCCATACTCAGCCAGTTCTTGGATAAAGTTTGCAAGATTAGGATACCGTTTCGGGTCAATCGTAAAAGCTCGATTTCCTACCTGACAATCAATATCCAAGTGTATGGCACTTAAAGGCAAATCATGTTCCTTAAATGCCTGAGCTTCTTCTCGAACTGCCTGTTCAGTACGATATCCCCAGTGAGACTGATGATAGCCCAACGCCCAACGGGGAGGAAGTGGAGGACGACCGGTTAATTCGGTATAGCGCTCAATCAGTTGCGTGGGTGAACCACAGGTAAAGTAATAACGTAGCGCTCCTCCCTCAAAGTCGGCTGTAGCAACATCGCCAAAGGTAAAATTTGCCTCAAACGAATTTTCGTAGAAAACCAGGTAACTTCCACAGAAGTGCAGACCCAAATAGATGGGAATACTGATATACATGGGGTCTGAACCTGAGCCATATTTACCAGCCGCATCGAAATTCCACATCCGAAAGGTTTTAGGTTCATCGGTAACGTCTCCTTTTTCCGTAACCTCCTTTGCTATACGCAAATTCAGAGGAAAGGCGCGTTCTCCCAATCCATAGATATGTTCTTCTTTTTTCAGCTGCGCTTGATGAATCCACCCCTCATCTTTTCGTTGTGGTGGCATTTCTTCTCGTATAGTTTGCCCCTTGGCGTCGCAAAATCTGAGACTACCATTGATACCAATAAAGACTTTCAGTGCATCACTGCTTAGAGTCCAGTAAGCTTCTGCTTTCTCTAACGTTGTCTCTACTTTCTCCCATTCGTGACGAGCAATGGCATAAGGAATCGGAGAGATATCAGGATACCATTCCACCCGAACTAAATCGGGAGTCAAAAAAGATACATCAAGTTCTGCTTGCTCAAAGTAAAAGCGAGCTCCTCTAGGAGTCTGTTCAACTTGGAGGAGTTTTCCAGGGTTGTCAAACGCCTCTCCTGTTTTGGGTTTAGGAAACTGGCGTTCAATTGCGTCACGATTGAGGGAGTAGAGAAGTGAGTGTGGGACGTATTTCAAGTAAAAGAGCGACCCGAAAAAGAATTTGAATTTCAGTGAGAGCTTCTTGAAAAGATTCATAATGCCTGTATTATTCCGGGGATGATTGAGAATTAACTATCAATTCTTTGATCACTCAGTTTTTTCTAAGAAAACTAATTATTAAGCTTTCTTCATCAATCTGAAGTTGGATTTTAATTGGCGTGAATCATGGCACAAATAAAGATAGAGAAATACTACCTGAAGCAATATTTGTACATCTTTTTTTAGGTTTATGATTTTAGGTGCAGGATATTAATTTTTGAATTAATAATTATGATTATTGAATTGCAGCGAGCGGCACAACGCCTTTCGTGTTAAAAATAAAAATCTTCCCTTATGGAATAGAGCATTTAAAACATATTGAGTAGATTTTAAGAGAAGCTAGTCGTATACTCTTGTCCGTTGGTAACTCTCGTTACCAAAAACTAAAAAGATCCCAAGTCCCGACTTGTCGCTCATTGGGAGTACCCGCTTGCGCTAACAGTAGTGGGGACAATCCTTGCATCCAAAATCTAAAACCAAAATCGAATGACGCGATCGCTATGCAAAATCCTCGCCAATTAGCATTTCTAGCACTCCAAGACATCCAGCGGCGGGGTGCCTTTACTGATATTGCCCTTGACCGGGTGCTGCGAAACACTCAGTTAAGTCGTGTCGATCGCCGTCTAGTGACAGACTTGGTTTATGGGGCTGTGAGACGGCAGCGAACCCTGGATGCATTAATTGACCAACTGGGTAAGAAAAAAGCTCACCAGCAGCCTCCAGAACTCCGTACCATCCTCCATATCGGTTTATACCAGCTACGCTATCAAGAGCGAATTCCCGCCTCAGCAGCAGTTAATACTACGGTTGAGCTGGCTAAAGCCAATGGATTCAAAGGACTTGCTGGTGTTGTCAATGGCTTACTACGGCAGTATGAGCGTTTAGCAGCAGCTTCTACCACCTCCAACCCTTCAATTGCTCCAGAAGAGCAAAATCCACAATTCAACGACCCCTTACAATTGCCAACAGAATTTATACAGCGTTTGGGCGTCTTGCACAGCTTTCCTGACTGGATAATCCAGATGTGGTTGGAACAGTTGGGAATGGACGAAACGGAACAACTTTGCCAATGGCTCAACCAAACCCCAACCATTGACTTACGAGTGAATGCTCTGAAAACCTCTGTGGAGGAGGTTGAGGCAGCCATGCAAGCGGCTGGCGTTGATGTTCAACGTATCCCTCATCTCCCTTACGCTTTACGAGTAGTGGGGGGTACGGGAGCGGTTCAACAGCTACCGGGATATAAGGAGGGGTGGTGGACAATTCAAGATAGTAGTGCTCAGTTGGTGAGCCTTTTACTTGACCCTCAACCCGATGATGTGGTGATTGATGCTTGTGCGGCACCGGGAGGAAAGACAACGCATATTGCTGAGCTGATGGGAGATAGGGGAAAGATTTGGGCGTGCGATCGCGTTCCTTCTCGCCTCAAAAAAGTGCAACAAAACACTCAGCGCCTGCAACTACAATCTATTCAAATTTGCACAGGTGACAGCCGCAATTTTCCCCAATTCACCAATTCAGCGAATTGCGTCTTACTTGATGCCCCTTGCTCAGGTTTAGGAACACTGCACCGACGCCCCGATATTCGCTGGCGTGTTACACCAGAAACAGTGCAAGAACTTTCAGTGTTACAAGGGGAACTATTAGAACAGGCAGCGACTTGGGTGAAGCCTGGAGGTGTCCTGGTTTATGCCACCTGTACCTTGCATCCCCAGGAAAACGAAGAAGTTATTCAACCTTTTTTGGAACGTCATTCGGATTGGCAAATTGAGCCTCCACCATCTCATTTACCGCTTGCTGCCTTCTCAACACCACCAGGCTGGCTCAAAGTCTGGCCTCACCGCTATCAGATGGATGGTTTTTTTATGGTGCGGCTTGTGCGTCGTTAGTGAGTTGAAGGTTGGAAGGTTGAATGTTGAATGTTGAAGGTTTGAAGGTTAAAAATCCTCTTACTCTCCCCAGCTCCCCCAGCTCCCCCAGCTTTCTTAAAAAGGGGTTTATCCTCCCGGATTTGACATCAGTACTGGCTACCCGATTTACGGTGATGCACTGCCGTCATCCCTGTAGACTGTAGTACCTTACCATTGTCAACAACAGCATAGATCAGCCAGTGATCGCTGCAATCTATCCGGTTTTTAACCGTGCATTCTAGATAGGCGAGGGCGTCATTGATAATGGGGCAACCGTTTTGTGCCTCCTGCGTCTCTAGGCCTGCAAAGCGATCTTCCCCTGGAGCAAACGGCTTGAGGAAATGCCGCCTTACATTCATACCTTCTTTTAAAATATTCAAAACAAATTGATCGCCGGTATGGGTTAGAGATTCTACGGCTCGTTCTTTTGCGATCGCAACCGTCACACCAGGGGGATTGAAACTCGATTGCGTTACCCAAGAGGCTAACATGGCACTGCTAACATTCTCCCGCTTCCCTGCTAATACACAAAGCGAACCAAGAATTCGCCCTACAGCTTGTTCAGTGCGATCAATTTGAGCGTTACTCACAGCTTGTGAGGGAGTACGGAATTTCTTGGATTTTTTCAAGGCTTGAGCAAAATCTGTTCCCGCTTCTTTACACTGTTGCAGGGTGGCATTATCGGGTTTGAACTTGACTCGAATCGTGTCAAAACCGAGGCGATACCCTGCATCTTGCAGTTTGCTTTCAATCTCATCCACCGCTTCCCCACTCCAACCGTAGGAACCAAAAACCCCCGCTAACTTGGTTTTGGCAGCAGTAGATAGGACAATTCCCAATGCCGTTTGCACTTGAGTGGGCATATGTCCCCCTAAGGTAGGAGAACCGATGATAAAGCCATCACTTTTTTGCACGGCGGCTTCAATTTCCGTGGGTTCAGTGAATTCACAGTTAATCGTTTCTACTGCTACGCCTGCTTTGGTGATGCCTTTTGCGATCGCTTGTGCTAAAGTTGCTGTATTCCCATAAGCTGATGCATATAATAGCGTTACTGTCAAGTCTTGTTCTTTCTGCTGCTGACTCCAGGTGCGATAGTCATGGGTTAAGCGACTAAGGCTGTAGCGGACAATGGGCCCATGACCCGGTGCATAGATTTTGGCAGAGAATGCGGCTAATTTATCCAGGGCAACATCTACTTGCCGGGATTGGGCAGCATGGAGGCAATCATAGTAATAGCGTCGGTCTTCGTCTAAGCGTCTCCAGTTTTCATCCAAGACTTCATCGCCGCAGACATGGCAACCCAAGA
This sequence comes from uncultured bacterium, assembly GCA_966675205.1. Lineage (GTDB taxonomy): Bacteria > Cyanobacteriota > Cyanobacteriia > Cyanobacteriales > Coleofasciculaceae > JBFLZA01. Next base: position 13,782 of record CBKWLJ010000081.1, on the reverse strand, counting down.
GTTTATCGGTAAATAGGATACGAGTAGCGGGGTCGTAGGTACACAATCCATCTGGCCAGCGTGGAGTGGGGATGGAGATAAATTGGAGTTGATGAGAGTTGCCTAAGTCTAAGGTTTCTTCCGTTCGTGGCACCCAGACTTTTATCGGTTGCGGATGTTCTCTTAATGCACTTTGTAAGGCAACGGCACCGGGTTTGGAGCAAACGAAGGTAAGATGAGGGGCTAATTCGAGCAATGCTTTAAGCGTCACCATCCGGTTGGGGTTGATGTGACCCAAGATGACGTAATCCAATTGTTGCAAGTTTATAGATTGCTGCAATTGGTTGAGGAAAATTTCGGTAAAGGACTCTCCTGGGGGGTCGATGAGGGCGGTTTTTTCGGATTGAATCAGGTAGGAGTTGGCAGTGGTGCCGCGTTGCAGGGAGTATTCGACTTCAAACTTGAGTCTATCCCAAGTACGCGATCGCAAAATGGTAGTATTGTCAGCAGCGATCGAGGCGACTTGAACATCGCGAGGTTTCATGTCTGTCATGGTAATTAATTCTCCGCAAACTTGGATGTAAAGAGTTGGGCTAAAAACTTACGCTTCAGGATTCTCGTTTTGAGTGTTGATTTCGCTGGAAAAAATAGGAGCAGCACCGTTATTGTTGAAGGGAGTTGCTATCTCATTCGAGTTAAAGAGGCTATCCGGTGCTATTCGTTGATGCCTGATTGATAAGCGTTTTTCGGGGTCAATTCCTTTAAAGGTTGGGGGTAGCCACACTCGAACGATGAGCAGTGCTGCCATTACCAATAAGAATGCACAAGCGGCTAAAATCTGAATCCAAGATGTTTCCAGAACTCCCCGCACAATCACTTCTCGCAGAACGGAAACAATGGATACTTCTACCGCTACTCCTATGGAAACTCGCTGTTCTTGGAGGTAAATAATCAGCAGTCGGAAGAGTTCAACTAAAATCAGCAAAAACAGAATATCTGAAGTAACACCTGGAAAATCAAGCGGAGGCAACAGCTCGAAAAACATCTCTCGTAGCTGGATTGCCATGAGAGCAAATAGCGCGATACACAGGGAAATTACAAATAAATCTTGGACGGTTTCCAGTATGCGGACGATGCGATTCCGCTGCAACCATTCGTAGCCGTTACTTGGCAGGTTCGTCAAAGCCTTCTGCATTGGGTATGCCTCCAAGCTGTGTCATTTGAATCCAGCTTACATTCTTTTCGCTTATAACCTAAGTAGCTACTAATTGGATTTTCTAATGATTTTTATCAGCGTTAACGCGAGGGTTCTCACTCACCCTCGTTTATTTATTGGTTTTGGAGTTTCCTAAGTGATTTAGTTTACTCAGCAGTATCAAAATCATTTAGCACTAACACCTGTAATTCTGTAACTCGCCTGAAAATAACATCATTTGTAAGAAATGCCTCGCACCCTGCGGCGAGTGCGACAGCAACCTGAAACGCATCAGGCAGTTGTAGGTTGTATCTGGCTCGGATTTGAGCGGCTTGTAGCGATATTGTTTGGTCAATTTCTACGAATTCAATGCCCTCAATGCCAGTCATCAAGTCAATAAACTCTTGTTGCAGTTCTGTTTGTCCCAACTGATAAGGACGTACTAAGCACTCCGCCAAAGTTACAGGAGAGGTAACAGCGGTGAGTAAGCGATCGCGAATATGTTCAAATACAACTCTGACATAGGGTAAGTATTGTGGGTTGCGTTCGACAAAGTAGATAACAGGGGCGGTATCGAGAAATAGCTTACTTACACCCTGTAGATGTTCTGCTATACTCACTCTTGTTTCTTTTTGCTAGATTCCATTGCTTCAATTTCTAACTCTGGAAACTCGCCGCGCCTCATACGAGTAACATATTCTTGAGCATCCATGCCACCCAGTAGATTGGGTGCTATTCCCATAAATTCCATTACATTGCGGCGTGGTTTCCGTTTAATCTCACAGCGTCGTAGTTTTTGTGTTAAGTGGGCAATAAGCTGCAATTGCTCATCAGGTGTGAGAGCGTCTACTTGTTTCATCAAATCAAATAATTCTTTAGACATTTTTGTTTATCCTCGTGGTTGTCGGTTAAAGTTTGGATCAAAATCTGTATGGCTTGGGCTTTTTCTTCTGGTGTTAAAGCAAGAAGTTGTGTTTCTAATTCTTGGAGTGTCATAAGTGCGATCGCTCTCTAAAATATCTCTATTAAAATTCACAAATTATTCATCTGCTACATCTATTGCTGACTATTCTCAATCACCTCAAAAGGCCACAACAACTTCTCCTCGATTTCCTCTTTTACTCCATCACTCACGTTACTATTTAGACAATTCACCAGCAATTGATTAGAATCATAATACTGCTGAAGCAATTCTTTTCGTTCGTTACTAAGATGCCAATCTCGACCAGTCTTGCAATCATTAATAATCATGATAGCTCTCAATTCTTCAATCCAAGCTTGACCATTAGCTATCCACCATTGTTGGTAGTTTCTTCTTGCTTCTTGAACTGGTAGTTTATTTTGAAGTTTTTGCAATGCTTCCCTAAGTTCGGGTTTAAGCTCGAAGGAGCGTTTGAGCGGCTCAGTAAGGAAGAGTTCAAATTCAAGGAAGCAGGTGAAAGAGCAAAAGGTGCCGTAGTTGGAACCAGAACTATAAAGAGTTTTGTCAAAGTTAGGGGAATGGGAATGATAGAGAGAACGGTATAAGCAGTAATCTTGAAAGAGAATGAGAGAATCAGATAGACATTGAGCGAAGGAAACATCGATAGAACAAGATAGATAGCTATCAAAGGGAAGCTCAAGAACACGGGATAGATAAAAAGCTCTAACTGCTGCGAGTTTACAAGGAAAATTTTCTAAAGAAGATTTCTGGTTTACCCAGTGCATAATTGGTTTCAATATTTCATCTGAAGCTACTGTTGAATCAGTTTTTTGTTTCATTAGGTAGAGTAGTTTATCAATGCTTTTGGTAATTTCAACCTCTAGCAAAAAAACTTCACGCCAGTGCTTTGCTGTGACGTGCTTTACTAAATTCCCCCAACCGTCACGAGCAGCGCGATCGCAAAACCACTTCGCTGTGAAATACTCCTGAAACGTCAGGTGAGAAAATGACCAAAACCCCTGTGCACGTTCAATCAATAACCCATACTGTGCTGCTAAAGCATCCAGCACTGCTTCACTATCCTCGGTTGAAATTCCCAGATATTCCGCAATGTATCCTTGAAGTTCGCCTTGCTCAAATAACACATATCGCTTTTGCTCGAACTTACGGGCAGCCAGATAACTTAGGAGTTTCTTTTTTTCTCCAACTGACAACGTTTGATAGACTTCACTTTCTACTTCCCGCCTGACTCCTCTTTTTTCATCCCACTTTTCTAACAGTAGATTGATTCCCTTTTCATATAAATCGGAACGCTTAGCGGGCAAATCTTTGAAGTCGTTGAAAACCCAACAGGTCAAACTCAGTAGGATAGGTGTAACAGCTAGTTCAGCAGTTTGCTTGTTTTCAGGTAATCTCAGCTTGTCCAGAAACTTTACTGTAAGTTCTGCTCCCTGTTCAGGCGTTTCAGCTAATGCAGTAAACCAGTTGTAGGCAAAAATTTCCACTTGCTCTAGGTTAAAATCAGCAACCTCAACAGGTTCAAACTTATCCGATATGTATTTTAGGGTTTGAGTTCGACAGGTGAGGATAAAGCGATTTTTGTAATAATGCTGGAACTGGGAAAATTTATAGATATGGTCTTGAACCTCTCGCCTTGACTGACCAGTTACCTCATCCAAACCATCAAGCAAAATCAAAACCTTACCCTGCTTCAAGATTTGTTTGGTTTGTTCCTCATCAGCCAAATCAAATTCTTGATGAATGTAATTGAGTAGGTTGAATTCACAAGCATTGATATTTCTGAGTTCAATCAAAATCGGGATGCAATCAGCTAGAAACTCACCCTTGCAACAGGCAACTGCCAAATGTCGCAAGAATGTGCTTTTGCCCGATCCGGGTTTGCCTAACACCATTAATCTGGGATAATGGGTGGCTACTTCAAATCCGGGCGATCGCTTCTCTCTCTTCCCCAACCCCAAGCGAGCAAGTCCATCCCGTAAGTCTAAACTTTTCAGCAAATCTGGAATAGTTGCATAAGACTCGCTGGCAAGCTTCTCCAGCACATAGACATCCACGTAAAGCTTATCTACATCAATCTGCTGGCGATTCAACAACTGGATTTTGCTGTATAGGTGTTGGATTTTATCGCAACAGCGCGATCGCACCTCTCGCACCAAGTCATCAATATCAGAACCGTTGCCCTGATTCTTTTTCTCTAGTTCAGGCTTCTCCGGTGGTCTTTCAAATATCTCATTCCAAGTTAGCCCTAGCTTTGAGCAAATCTCCAGAAAAACAGAACGGTCTACAGCATGACTGTTAAAAAACTTGCTGACCGTTGAGCGAGCGATCGCTAAATCTTCCGCCAGAGCTTTTTGCGTCAGACCATTCCGAGTTAGAGCCTTCTTTGCCTTGTCAATTCCTTCCTGAGACGCTTTGAGTGACCCTCTGCTCATTGCTTAACCATACAGCTTGAGAAGATCCTAACTGCTCAAATTCAAAATCAGCCACAAACACAGACATCGGTCACAAAGTCAGAAGCCATAGAAGACAGTCGCAGACACGACTACAGACACCTCCTTGCAACGCTGGAAGTACAGGAGAGGGGAGTACCTAACCCACTAATTCCAACAGTTCGGAACACTCCCCGCCAATTCCTACACGAGGTAGAAACCATGAAAAAATTAAACATCTGTTCTGCATTCGAGCAAGTGTTCTTCATCGTCCTGTTCTTGACAATGCTTTCTGGTGGTACATCTGTCTGGTTGGCTTCCCAACCCAATCTATCCGAGTATCAGATTCGAGTTCTAGAAAATAGCACCGCAACTTGGCAAACAGGGATTGGTGCCATTTTCGGACTTCTGGGGAGTAAGGCAACTAACCTTTTAGAGGCAAAAGAAGACGAGGACGGTGAAAAGAAATAGCTCAATTGCTCAAAAACCTAACCCCCCAACCCCCTTCCCTACAAGGGTAGGGGGAGCAAAAATTCCCCTCCCCGACGTGGGGAGGAGCTAGGGGAGGGGTTCTTCTGGGACGTTGAGAACAAAGCGATCGCTCTTGGGTCTACCCAATACCACTATTACTCTAGAACATGAGACAGTCACACTTTTGGTACTCAGAAGAAAGGCGATCGCTTCTATCTAATAATGATTCCCAACTTTCCGATGATGTACCGCAGTTAAAGCATCAGGTTTAGAGACACGACCGGCTGAAACGGTAGCATAAATCGTCCAATGATCGCCGCAATCCATCCGACTTTTTACTTCACATTCCATATAGGCAAGGGCATCTGCCAAAATAGGAGAATTATTGCTGGCTGGATAGGTTTTGAGTCCTGCAAAGCGATCGCTACCGGGAGGAAAGCGCTTGAGGAAGTGCTTCATCAGTGCTTGGTAATTGCCTTCTTCCAAAACATTGAGAACAAAGCGATCGCCAAAGTGCAATAATGACTCAATTGGTCGATCTTTGGCAACCGCAACCGCAACACCCAAGGGTTTGAAACTCGCTTGTGTTACCCAAGAGGCAAACATGGCGCTGCTGATATTGCCCTTTTTAGCGGTAAGAATATACAACCCACTGCTGAGTCTACCTAACGCTTTTTCCAAATCAGAATCAATCGCTTTAATTTGCTTAATCGTGCGATCGCGCGTTAACCACTGCCCTAAATCTGTCCCCGCTTCTTCACACAAATGGTAAATTTCTGCGTTGGGGGTTTCCTTGACTAAAATCGGGGGAAAGGCAGGATTTAACCCTAAATCGCGGAATTTATTAATCAGCAAATAAGCCGATTGACTATCTTCAGCCCCGGATTCAAAGATACCAAAAGACTGCTTCGCCTTAGTCGCCGCTAAAATCGTGCTAATTGCGGTTTGCGTCGCCGTCGCCACTTCTCCACTTGTCGGCGGAGTCCCTAGCACTAACCCCGATGCCATACTCACCAATTCTTTCACCTCTTGGGGGTCAGCCGATCGCAAATCCATCATTTCCACCGCGACACCCGTTTTGGTGATACCGTGAGCGATCGCTTGCGAGAGGCGATCGCTAAATCCATAATCCGACAGGTAAAATACAGCAACCGTCGTTTCTGCCTTTGCTTGTTCCTCACTCCACTGACGATAGCGTCCCACCAGTTCCGTCAGGTTGTGATGCAATAGGGGCCCATGTCCGGTAGCAATGGTTGCGAGGGCTGGCAAGTCCTTCATCCGCTTCAGGGCAGACAGTACCGAACGAGCATTCGGCCCCATTAAACAGTCATAGTAATATTGGAAATCCTCTTCAATTAAATCTAAATCTTCATCAAAGGTGTGGTCGTCGCAATAATGCATCCCAAACGCATCACAGGTGTAGAGAATCTGTGTTTTAGCATCGTAGGTAAAAATAGTATCCGGCCAGTGCAGATTCGGTGCAATGACGAATTCCAGAATATGCCCGTTACCTAAGTCTATGCGATCGCCATTTTTCACAATCTGGGACTGAAATGGCTGATGCACCCAATTTTCCAGAAACTGAATCGCCACTTTTGAACCGACAACGGTAACGTGGGGGGCGAGTGCCAGAATATCTTTAACCAACCCACTGTGATCGGGTTCGGTATGGCTGACAATGAGGTAATTCAGTTGAGTTGGGTCAATGAGTTCCGTCAGGGTGTCTAGATACAGTTGGCGAAACTTTTCGTGGGACGTGTCTACTAAAGCGGTTTGTTCGCCTTGAATCAAGAACGAGTTGTAGGTGGTGCCATTTTGCAGGCCGAATTCAATGTCGAAGCGATCGCGATCCCAGTCCAGAGAGCGAATTGCCGTTGTCTCAGGTGCAATTTCCACCGTCTGCATCGTCAGTCGGCGTTGAACTTTTTCCACAACAGATACCATCAGTCGCCTCCTTCTCGTGACTTATACTCATTAAGCTTACATATTGCTATTGGAATTTTGGTTATGATTATCTTATGAATCAATTCAGGATTTTATAGAGGCTGGAGGTTAGAGAGTTGAAGGTTAGAGAGTTGAAGGTTAGAGAGTTGAAGGTTAGAGAGTTGAACGTTGAAGGTTGAAAACTTTAACTTGCCAACCTGCTAACCTGCCAACTTGCCAACCTGCTAACCTGCTAACCTTTAAGCCAAACACCGGAAGATTAAAAAAATGTATAGGTTGGGTACTATTGCTCTGACAAACCCCTACCTAAGATAGAGGGGCAGTCAGTAATAGGAACAAGTCATGGTTGCTAATTCGAGCGTCAAACAACTAGTCAAGATTCTGATCGGCGCTGCTTGGATAGACGGAAAAATTCAGCCCGAAGAGCGGGACTACCTCCAGAAGGTTGCCAAGGAGAAAGGAGTTGCTGATGATCCAGAGATTCAGCCATTGTTGTACGAACTCAGAGCTGTTCTTCCTGATGAGTGTTATACCTGGGTGAAAGAATATTTAGGCGATCGCCCCGATCCAGAAGATTATCAGCGTCTGATTGAAGCCTTGAGTGCCTTGATTTATAGCGATGGGGAGGTGGCTACAGAGGAGGCTAGACTTCTGACTCGCCTACAGCTTCTCGATCCAGCTATGGCATTGTCCAAGTCCAGCAATAACAACATCCTCAAAGCCATTCAAAAACTCTATCGCCGCTGGATTGACCAACAAGGCTAGCACTTGAGACCCATCATACAGCCTTCTTCTGTATGTTCTCTTCTCGGATAAAGACGAAAGCTAGAGTGTTTGGAATTAGAGCGAGACTAGTGCAGCATGGCCCAAATAAGTGACCCGTTAGCAACAGAGCCAAAAGTAAAAAGTAAAAACCTTTTGACCTATGCCCTAGCGGCCATGCTACGCAAACTGCCTTGGAGTCTGCTGCCTTCTTGCACTAGCAGCCCTCGACCTCAAATTCTGAGGCTCTAGCTGAATGTCGTGGTCAGAAAACTCATTCTTTTGGAAGGCAACTAATTGATGAAACTGACGTCTTAAATGATGAAACCGTTCCTAAACTTCTTAGCTAAAAACAACGTAATCAGGCATTTTGCGAGATGATTCATCAAAACTTTATACTTAGAAAGTTATAGGAACATTTCACGCCCTCTCAGGTCTATTTTCTTAACAGCACAAACGCATTTGGAGAACGCCTCACATGTCTAACTTACCTCGTTGGCAATCGGGAACTGCCGCTTTTTTAGCGCTAGGAATTGTCGCTGGAGCTGTGGCCCCGTTGATAACTGCTGCTCCTTCTTTTGCCCAAACTTCTAGCTTTTCAGATGTTTCATCGAATTATTGGGCGCGAACTTTTATTAGTGAACTAGCACAACGAGATATTATTGCCGGATTTCCTGATGGTACATTCCGACCTGATGCTCCTGTTACTAGAGCGCAATTCGCTGCAATGATGCGGAAAGCGAATCAATCGTTTAATAAGGGTACAGTTCGTAATGCCATTAACTTCGTTGATGTGCCTTCACGTTACTGGGCTTACACTGCAATTCAAGACGCTTATACCACTGGATTTTTAGCAGGTTATCCCGGTAACGTTTTCAGACCCGAACAAAATATTCCTCGCGAACAAGTATTAACTTCACTAGCAAATGGACTGAATTACACAGCATCCCAATCTGTATCCACCGTTCTGAACTACTACAGCGACGCCTCAAACATTTCTAACTTCGCTCGCTCTCCAATTGCAGCAGCAACGGAAAGAGCGATCGTAGTCAATTATCCCAACCTCAGAAACCTCAATCCTCTGCGGAATGCAACACGAGCTGAAGTAGCGGCATTCATTTACCAAGCACTCGTCAGTGAAGGAGAGGCGACAGCGATCAATTCACCCTACATTGTGAATGCACCACAAGTGGCAACGGATGTCACGATTCCTGCGGGTACGACTATTCCTGTAAGGTATGAGAAAGATAAAATTCTTGTCACCAAAGATGAAACTGTACCCTTGACGGTAAAAGTTGCGGCTAATATCACCACCTCGGACGGCAGAGTCCTCATTCCCGCAGGCAGTGATGTAATTGGTGAGCTGCGTCCTGTTAAAGACCAAGGGGGTAGTCAGTTTGTCGCCCAGAGAGTTGTAATTAATGGTCAAGAAAGAACCATTAATGCTTCTTCTAATGTAATTACTGATACCGAAACCGTTCGTAAGGGTGTGAGTATCGGCAATCTTGCCAAGAATGCGGCGATCGGTACCGCTGCTGCTGCCGCTATCTCAGCCGTTACTGGTGACCGGGCGATTGCAACTGAGGAACTCTTACTAGGGGCTGGTGCTGGCGCTGTGTTGCAATTGATTCAAACATTCCTCGGTCGGAATAGTGTCGATCTGATCGTCATTGAGCCAAACAGCGACTTGAATCTCCAACTGCTCTCTCCTCTAACTGTAACCGCCCGCTAGGGAAAGCTAGAATGACGAACTACAAAATGATCAATAAAGTAGTTCGTCATTCGACCGACAACCAGACGACAAAGGTAGTTCCTCTCGCTGAATTGTCTTGAGCCTTACTGATTACAATTTCTGAACCTAGTTTAGCCCACACTAATCGTGCTGGGCTAAAAACTTCAATTTCTCCTTGCATTTGTTCAATGAGCTCTTTAGCGATCGCTAAACCCAAACCACTACCAGGAATCGCTGTTGTTGCCTGAACACCCCGATAATGCCGCTCAAACAGATGTTCTAAGTCTTGGGATGGAATTCCAGGGCCGGTATCGCTAATCACGATTGCTAAGCGCTGTTGCGGCGCTGTTTTGCCTGGAGGCATCTGTGAAACAATACCCACTCGAATATCAATGTGCCCCCCAAAGGGTGTGTATTTCAAGGCATTGTCGATGAGATTGCTCAAAACTTCGCGCAACCCCCTAGTATTGCCTCGTACTAGTGGTAAATTGGGGGGAATTTCGGCTTGTAATTCTAGATTGCGTTCTTGAGCGATCGCTTCGGCGGAAACAATCAGCGGTTCTAACACCGACGCTACCGAAAATGATTCCAGAGGTAGGGTATGAACTGGGAGTTTCAGGGAAACCCGACCTTGAGGGCTGCTAGTGTAGTGGGGTGTAACCTGTTGGGAGTCTAATGTCCCTTCAGGGTTGAGTACTTTCATCTCAGAACTAGCTTCAGGCAAGGATAGGAGTTCTGTTTCGTCTAAGTAGGTATCGAACTCTTTAAGCAAGTCTTGCAAGCGATCGCTCTCGCGGAGAATACTAGAAGCCAACTCCTGATTTCTATCGCCTGGGAGCAATCGCTTGAGTAACAATTTGCCAAATGTTCGTAAAGCCGTTAAAGGATTTCGTACTTGGTGCAACAAGTCATCTAAGTGATCGCGCTGTTGGGCTTGCAACTGCTTGGCTTGGCTCAATTGCTGTTCAAACCAAACCCGACGCCGATCCATGATGTATGCGATCGCTAAAGTTCGAGCAATCCGTTCAATCGTCGCCAATTCTTTCTCATTCCACGACCGATCTTCGCGCCCCGTAATCAACAGCCCCATCACGACTCCTTCTTGCATCAGGGGCATCACAACTTGGCGCTGCCTAGCCAAAAAAGTATCGTCCCAATCGGGAGCAGTTGAATCCACCACCTGCTCATCCTTAGAACCTTGAGGAAGCAACCGGGGAGTTGCTTTCGACAAGCGAGGAATCGTGTCAATCTTGCCTTGCAACTCAGGTAATATCAACTCGGCTGCATTCTCTTCCCATACTCCCGTTGTCTCAGGATAGACTACTACAGGAATGAGCTTAGGCTGAGCTTCTTCTACCAGTTCTTCGGTTAAATACACAGCACTCAAAGCAGCACCTAGACCTTGAGTTAATACTGCCACCTGTGATTTACACAGTGCGACAAATTCTGAACTGGCAGGAATGAACATGCGCTTAGGATGACTAATCTGTGACAGTACTTTCAGATCAAGAGAAGCGTTATCCGCTCTCTCTATCTCTCACTATAATGTCGAACCCTGCCGATCACTGGCTATGAACTTTAGGTTCAACTTTCTGAGGACAAAAAGAATTCAGACCCTCCTATTGTTAAAATTCATTAAAAATATTAAAATTTTTTTGGGGTTTTGTTGGTTTCACCGCTCTCTTCTATTACTCTTATCCTTTACCATCGAGGCAATTTAAGCGTTTTGTATCAATCTATAAAGAGAAGTTGATATTTTGAACTCAAGCCGATATACTTTCGACGGCTTTTGTAACCAACATTACAACTGTCAGCATAAAGAGGAGGTAAAGAGGTTGGCAAGAAGACGCAAGCGCAAAAGTCGCCGTCGCCAAGAAGGGCGCAAGATTCTAGAGCACGTGCCTCAGTATAATCTCGAAAGCGGCGAAGATAAACCGGTCACAGCAGCAAGAAAATATATTCAATCAGCAGGGATACTTCCACCCGCCTTGCTGCTCGTCAAGCGAAATGAACACACTACAGACCGTTATTTCTGGGCAGAAAAAGGGCTCTTTGGTGCCCAATACGTTGAAGAAAATCATTTTCTGTTTCCCAGTCTGCGGATACTAGACTCTGCTCCTGTAGAAAAGACTGCAGTTGGGGTTCATAGCCGCTAGAAAATCACCGGTAAAACTCAAGATAACAGGCGCTTTTACTTAACCCTACTCACGCACACAGCTTGAGTAGGGTTAATCTTTGGAGCAGTAATCGATCAGATAGCGAAGAGTTGAAAGTTGAAGGTTGAAGGTTGGAAAGTTGAAAGTTGAAGGTTGAAAGGTTGGTAGAGACGTTCTGGCGGCACGTCTGTAACGCTGAGGGTTGGAAGGTTGATCGACCTCAGAACTTGTCCAAAAATAACTTCACCATTGCCTGGAGGGGAACGGCAACATTAATATCGAGGCAAAGGTTGGGATGCTGCTGATACCGTGTCCCTACAAAAGACGGGTTTGTTTTTGGACAACTCCTAACCCATAATCAGCTCTAGAGCAGCAATGCTACCGAATTGCACTGGAGATTACTCCTGAGGTTTCAGTTTTAGAGTTTGTTGTAGCTCTTGGAGTTCATCGCGATGGGCTCTAACGGTAATTAGACTTTGGGGAATAGTGTCTTGAGTCGGTAAGGCTTCAACTTTTAAGAGAACCTGCTCAATGCGCCCTGCCTTTTTCCAGTAAAAAACTCCAGCAACAGGTGCCAAGAGTACTAGACCCATAAAAACACCCGTGAGCGTTGGGTACAGTATCGAGAGAACCAGCGATAAACAAAGAATGCCACAGGCAGCGAGCAACGTTAAGAAGATAGCCAGAAACCAACTAGGTCGAACAAAACCTTGGAAGGTGACTTGATTGGTAGCAGCATCAACGGCTGCCACTTGGTAGGCTCTCTGATCAAAATATTGCTGCAACCGAGTGAGCAGCGATTCTTCGGGTTCGGTGGAAATCAACTGCACTTGTTGGGTTCGGTCTTTAACAGAAGCGCGGATGAAGAAAAATAAACCGATTGCCAACAAAAATGTTAGCAGGAGTGTAGAAGAAAGAATGGTAGTATTCACTGATTCGTATCTAAGACATATAACATTGGCTCCTACTTTACATTGTGCTAGCTATTGTTTGTTAGGGATTGACCGATTCGGCAAAGAAAGTGAGCGCGTTTAGCCTCACAAACAGTGTGAATGCTCGCAGCACCTAGCAGTGTTCCCTCACGAGTCCCTAATTGCTAGAGTTTGAGAGCGAGGAAGCATAAGGGAGAGATTTAACCTAAGTGGAGCACCCTAAATCTGGCACAATAGTATCTTTGAGCAATAGAGCGTTGGGAAGAATCCATGTGTCTATCCCTAACTCTCAAGGGTGCCAATGCTGTTGTTTCACTTTTTTCTCTTCCTCGCCTGTTGCCCCCGATTTAACTTCTTCTTCAACAGACGCGCCCTTAGCCTTTACATGGCTTTGCTCTCCTGCGTCATATAATGCCGCCAAAAATTGGCGAGTTCAGTGGCTTGATCTCGCCACTCAGGTCGGATTTGATACATCCTGCGAGGGCGTCCTCGTCCTTCTACTTTCTTCCAGTACCCTGAAATTGCCCCTGAATCTTCAAGGAACTTTAGGGCGCTGTAGAGGACAGTATCAGAGAGGCGATAGGTAGGGTAATCTTGTTCGAGTTGCTGAATTAGGTGTGTTCCATAGGATTCTCCTTGCAACAAGACAGACAGAACGTAACATACTGCTAATTCTTTGTTGAGATAGTTGGGAGGAGGGTCTCGAAAAAACTGATAGATATCCTCAAATTTCATCTGCATAGCTCGCTGAATATCCCAGCCAACCGGCTTTGTATGGGAGAGTTTTCTTGAAAACTAAAAATGGCTTCGACACCCCTGAAAACTCGTACATGCTTGTGCATGTCTACCAGAAACGAACAACTTCATTTGATTAGAATGCCCTCACACTTTATAGCAAAGTCTGGAGGAGGCTGTAAGAGACTCGTTTCGGCACTAAATGTTAGATGCTACCCAGTGGAATAATTACTCTCGATTTTAGCGAAGTCGCTAAAAGCCTCTGCCAAAAGCACCCAAGCTATTCTCCTGCGTGGATTGGTGCAGGTGTCATTCCCGTCCCATCCTTGCTTTGAATTGACATGAGGCTGTTCGCATTATTCTTTTCTACTGACTAATCGAGGTAGATTCCGTATACTTTTGTTTTGTCTTCCTTTACCCAGTCAAACCTGAGAAGGGATAAGTCGTAAAGATCTTAGCGACTTTTTTTACATTAGCAGTAGAGATTCCCTTAAGTAAGCCCCT
>CBKWLJ010000080.1:0-23542 GCA_966675205.1 uncultured bacterium | reverse complement strand
AACAGTAGCGTGTGACCACAGCCAGGTCGAACGCCATGAGGGCAAAGGGCTTGTGATAACGTTGCTTACGCGATCGCAGTTTTTGTACAGCCGCTTCGTTCGTCGCATCACAGGCAAGGTGGATTCCCCCCAACCCTTTAATCGCAACAATTTCTCCCTGTAGTAACAAAGTGCAGACAGCATCGACATCATCTAGCCGAGAGAAACTAGAAGTGACAATCGCTGTGCCATCTGCCCGTTCTAACCAAGCTTTAGGGCCGCAAACCGGACAGGCGACGGGTTGGGCATGAAAGCGCCGATTTTCTACATCCTGGTATTCTTTGGCGCAATCGGGACACATAGCAAATGCAGCCATGCTGGTATTGCAGCGATCATAAGGAATAGTGCGGATAATACTCAGGCGAGGCCCACAATGGGTACAGTTGGTAAAGGGGTAACGATACCAACGACTCAAGGGGTTGAGGATTTCTTCCTTACACTTTGGGCAAGTTGCAGCATCGGGTGTAATTTCTGTCCGCACCGTACTACTCACACTTTTAGTAATGACGAAATCCTTAAAGTCGTCATTTCCTGAATAGGGGCGGCGGATAATTGCTTCAATTTTGGCCAAAGGGGGGCATTGCGCCTGTAACTCTCGCACAAATTCATCAAGAGACTCAGCACTCGCCGCAGCATGAATCAACACCCCTTCCCCATCGTTGCAAACTTCTCCTTTCAAGCCATAAGCTTTAGCAAGGCGATACACCGTTGGGCGGAATCCCACCCCTTGAACAGTACCGCGCACTCGGATTTCTTCAGTAATAGGGTGTCGGCAGGGAGAAGATGGGAGGACAGGGAGACGGGGAGACGGGGAGACGGGGGGACAAGGGGACGGAGGGACGTTATATTCTAGAGTTTCTCTTGAAGAAAAATGATTTTTTAATACATCCATACGACCAGTGCATAGTGTGATTTGCTGGTTCTAGTGCAAGAAGGCAAAAAAGATAAGGCTGCTAGGCAAAAGGAATATTGTTTGTACAATAAGCTTTTTTACCTTTTTGGGCTGGTGGGTTATTTTCGTCGCGCTGCACTAGGCTTCCCCGATTCAGCTCATTTTGTGTAAAATCAGTTTGCCCCAAAACGACATCAGCTGGGACGTTGCTATCTTCTGGCAGGTGCTTCCAAATCAACATCTGATGATTCCCAGCATCTGCCACGACTAACCCTTACCTTTTTTAATTATAAAATCCTATACCCTTAGAGATTTTTCTGGAAGTTTGTAAATATTTACAACCGTTTTTTATCCATTGAAGCATTTCTGATTTCTTGTTAAGATACAGCATATTTAGCAATCAAAAAGTTGTTGAACTCTATCTCTTTTTAATTCAAATCTGTAAATGAATAGGGAGTGAATTTAACAATCAAAAAGTTGTTTAAATTCCAGATTATCTGTTCCTTTTATTTATAAATAAAATTTATGAAACCCTTGCCTGAGCGAATTTTTAAACTCAGGGACAAGGGAATAGATGAAATTGCATGGCTTTTGTAGCCTCTTTATTTTTGGTGAAAGATTTCCTAAAATATTGTAGTTATTTTTACTATTTAATTTTATTTTCAGAATCTTATAGCAACGGACATATGGGTTAGAACATTATATTTGGTTTGAAAGGGAACTCCTTAACAGGGAACAGAAAAGTGTTCTAACAATTGTGGCGACTGCTATATCTAAATCTCAAACAACTAGCTTGCTAGATAAAGTTCCTTGATAAAACTCCCGAAAGAAGCAACTTCTCTTTAAGCACTGCATATTGTTCGTTAAAAAACGTGGTGATAACTTCGAGATGCGATCGCATTGAGTCAAGCCTCTGTTGCGTCAAGGTGACTTGAAAAGGAGAACCATCACTCCGTAGCGGATATCTCAACGATACCGAATCAGGGTCGAGAGCCTGAAACTGAGCGATCGCAACTTCGACATCTTCAGGAATGCGATCGCATCCTTCCGCTCTATCGGCTAAGTCTTGGCAACTGCAAAATAGGTCATCTAAAGAATGCTTCTTCTGATAACGTTGGGCAAATTCTGCAAAAGGCAACTGTCGCACCTCCAAGGCAATCAGCAGGTGTCGCTTCAAAAGCAGTTCGACGCACTGTCGATAAAGAAACATTGCAGGCATCGCCACTGCCTCAACTTTGTCGGAAAATACCAGTAAATCACCTGCGGCTTTATATTGCATAATCAAAGGCGTCCATGTATCAGCCAGACAATCCAGATTTCCTTGCATTCTAAATAAGGGAAGATTTTCATGATCATTATGATTGATTGCGTCAACGCAGGCTAACCGAAACCGCGTTTCTCCAGGGAAAGGTAGTTTTTCGCCCCTTTTATCTTTTACCTGCCTCGAAGGGCTTGACTGCCTTGCTCACTCATCCAGCGATCGCTTTCCCAAATTAGTAAAGATAGAAGTATCATCTCCAGCTCGACAGAGCTGAATCTTATCGATTGCTATGCCATCTCAGACTCTCAAATATGCATACTTTCCCGGCTGTGTCGCTCAAGGAGCCTGCCGGGAGCTTTACCTGTCTACCGCCGCACTCACCCAGGCACTAGGAATTGAACTCATTGAACTGAAAAAAGCAGCCTGTTGTGGTTCTGGTACTTATAAAGAAGATTCTCAGTTACTAGAAGACACCGTTAATGCCCGCAACATTGCTCTAGCAGAGCAATTGAATTTGCCCCTTCTGACTCATTGCAGCACCTGTCAGGGTGTAATTGGTCATGTGGATGAGCGGTTGAAAGAATTACAGCAAGCTGATCCCAGCTATATGGAGCAGGTAAATGGACTGTTAAAAAAAGAAGGCTGTTCTCCTTACAAAGGCAGTACTGAAGTCAAGCATTTACTTTGGGCATTAGTTACAGACTACGGACTTGAGGAACTGCAACAACGGGTGACTCGCAAGCTGAGTGGGCTAAAATGCGCCGCTTTCTATGGTTGTTATTTGTTGAGGGCACAAACCACGATTCCCTATGACGACCCCTTTAATCCCGAATCGATGGAAAATGTGTTTCGGACAGTTGGGGCAACACCCATCTATTACCGGGGCCGAACGCAGTGTTGTGGTTGGCCGCTTTCTAGCTATGCCACAGAGCAATCCTTTAATATGGCAGGGAAGCACATTCAAGAAGCGATCGCAGCAGGTGCCGATTGCCTGGTAACACCTTGTCCCTTATGCCACCTCAACCTTGACTCTCGTCAACCGGAAGTCGAGAGAGTGATCGGGCAAAAGCTCGGTTTACCCGTGTTGCACTTACCTCAGTTAATTGCTCTTGCACTGGGAATTACTCCTAAACAGTTGGGTTTAGAGCGGCATATTGTCTCTACAAAACCCGTCTTGGAGAAACTAGGATTCTAGAATCATCAATTAACCTCCTATTTTTTCGTAGGGGCATGGCAGTGCCATGCCCATGCAGAGATTCACAATTCTGAAGTTTAATGGGGGAAAGTCAACAGAATTTGCTCTGGTCAATCCAAAATCGGAAATCTTAAGATCAGTAAAACCAGTGAACTATCGATACTTACTTGAGACGACGCTTTGCTTACTGTTTGCAGTAGGATGCAGTACTCAAACCTCGACAACTAACCCAGAACTATCTGCTACAGTTGAAAACTCCACTCCAGCTTCATCCAATCAGTTGGTTTCCTCTGCATCCAACCCAGATGAGCCAACTGCCCCTCAGTCTGCTCCCAACGCCGCCGAGCAGTCGCAACCTAATAGTACAGCGGATGCGATCGCTCAACGTGATCCCTGCAATAATGCCACGAATCAGCAGCAAATTAATGCCTGTACTCAACAAAAAGCTCAGGCGGCTGATCGGCAATTAAATCAGACTTATAAACGATTAATAACTGGATTGAATCAGCAGCAACGAGCAACCCTAGAGAAATCACAGGTTGCCTGGATTCAATTTAAAGATGCAACTTGTGCTTACGAAAAAAGTCGTTTTACGGGGGGCTCTATCGCTCCTAGTGTCTACTCGATGTGCCTGGAACGTTTAACCAGACAACGCACAACTGATTTAGAAAATTATCTCAAAGAAGGATGGCCCATACAACAGTAATAAGAAGGGGCAACAGAACCTCAAGCTTATCTACAAACTTCTGTAGCAGTGCAAAACTCCACTGCCCACTGGTGGAAAAAACCCACCCAAAAAATTCTCCCCCGCCCCCCAGTTCCCTCCCTGACAACTGATGAGTGATTTCTACCTCACCACAAGAGTGGGCAGTTGGCATCAATAATTCAGATAATAGAAAGTCTGCCTACCAAGGTGTAACCACTACTGAGTCAGCTTGTTATTTTATGACTTACTTTCGCCCTAGCATCGATGCCATGTCTGGATATGTGCCTGGTGAACAGCCACCGCCAGGAACTAAAGTGATTAAGTTGAATACCAATGAAAATCCCTATCCCCCATCATCGGCAGCGTTGCAGGTTCTACGGGAACTAGAGGGCGAACTATTGCGCCGCTATCCCGACCCCATGGCTAGTGCTTTTCGTCAAGCTGCCAGTGAAGTTTTGGGGGTGCCTGCCGATTGGATTTTAGTCGGTAATGGTAGTGATGATCTGCTCACCATGATTATCCGTGCCTGCACTGAACCTGGGCGGCGAGTCGTCTACCCTATGCCGACTTATGTCCTATACCGTACCCTCGCTCAAATCCAAGATGCAGACATTGTAGAAGTCCCCTATCCTGAAGACTACAGTTTGCCTGTTGAGCAGCTCATCGAGGCTCAAGGTGCAGTCACATTTGTTGCTTCTCCTAATAGCCCCTCGGGTACTGTTGCACCAGTAGAAGTATTGGATAAACTCGCATCGCAGTTGTCGGGTGTATTAGTGGTTGATGAGGCTTATGTCGATTTTGCCGAGTCAGATGCATTGGAATTAGTGAAGCAGCACGACAACGTTATTATCTTGAGAACGCTCTCAAAGGGGTACTCATTAGCAGGGTTGAGGTTGGGCTTTGGTATCGCTAACCCTGCACTGCTAGAAGGTTTGATTAAAGTTAAAGACAGCTATAATGTGGACGCTGTGGCCTGTGCAGTTAGTGCTGCTGCGATCGCTGATCAAACTCACAAAATCTCCAACGCGGAAAAAATAAAGGCTTCACGAATCCAAACGGCAGATGCTCTCCAGCAACTAGGCTTTTACGTCTTCCCCTCACAAGCGAACTTCCTATTAGCTCAGTCTCCTTCAGGCAATGCAGAATTTCTTTACAAAAGTCTTAAGGAACGGGGAATATTAGTCCGATACTTCAACCAACCCCGGCTAACTGATAAGTTACGCATCACCGTTGGGACTCCGGAGCAGAATGAAACACTCATCAAAGCACTTCGTGAAGTTTCTTAACTCGGACGTAACCCGACCAATTAGTCGCAGCTTCTCCTAAAATTTCGCAATACTATAACCATTGAAGGAATTGCTGAACTACATAATGTCCCAAGAATAAAAGTTTTTCCTTATATTCTTTCCTCATTAAGGGGGGCTAGAGAAGTCAAGATAGTGAGTGATCGCGAAGCACTGCTAGGTTAGCGAAGTTAGAAGCGCTACTCTATTAACGTCAAGGCACACTTTTCGAGGTAAAATTCACTACCCTCTGGCTCCCTTTAGTACTTCCACCAATGCGTCGTAAGCGGGTTTAGGACGATAAGACTCATCGAAGATTAGTGGTGAGTCCGGACGTTTAAAGAAATAAGGAATCCAGGAAAAATGATCCGCCAATCCCCAAGTTGTTAAAGCTTTGCAGTTGGGTGCATCTAGACAAACACGCAACATATCCCGATACACCTTTGCCTGAGAAGCCAACTTTTCTTCTGTTGTCCCCTTACCTTTATAAATTTGTACATCCATTTCCGTAATTCGTACCTCCAATCCTAATTCACCCAGACGCTTGATATTTGCCGCCACCTTTTCTGGATTGTAAGGATTTTTAATACTAGTGTGCATCTGTAATCCAACACCGTGAATTGGAACATTTCGTTGCCGCAAGTCCTTAACTAGAGCATAGATAGCATCTGACTTTCTATCTAGTTCCTCTCCACGATAATCGTTGTAAAACAAGTGAGCTTCGGGGTCTACTTCATGTGCCCAGCGAAACGCCATTTCAATGTATTCCAGACCAATAGTCTGGAGCCAAATCGTATCTCTGAGCGAACCATCATTATTTACAGCTTCATTAACGACATCCCAGGAAGCAATTTGTCCTCGATAGTGACCGACCACGGTATAAATGTGTTGCCGCAAAATATTTATTAATTCCTCGCGTGTCCACTCCTGGTTGGTTAGCCAATCTGGTAAATTTCGATACCAAACCAAGGTGTGACCGTGTACCTGCATTTGATTCGCTTTAGCGAAATTAACCAGTACCTCAGCATCGGTAAAGTTGTAGCGATCGCGTTCTGGATGCAATGATTTAAACTTCATGGCATTCTCTGGTGTCATCAGGTTGAACTCATGTGCCAATACTTCCCGATAAGTTGAATCGTTACGCAATGGTTCTGCCAGTACTGCTGCTCCTATCCCAATTCCCCGCTGCTGTGCCAGGGAGCGTAAGGTATTATTCGCTCTATTCCTGCTGCTGGAAACTTGATTTTTGCTTGGGAGTGGAGACTGAATTGCGTCTGCTTGCGTTATCTGACCTCCTAAATTGAACTCAGGCTTAAAGATAGAAAATATTAAACTTGCTCCCAATGCCAGAAGCACTAAAGTGCTAAATAAGCCGATTTTCTTCATCAGCAGTGCATCTCTCTTTTTACGGGGATTACAAATCAGATTTCAGTATTGTTACTATCCGATAGAAAAACACCCTGCGTCAGAACTAAAACCTTAACAAACAACAGTCTTTCCTCCTATTCGGTCAATCCCGATAGATAAACCTAAAGATACTGCAAGAAGTAGCACCCATCCGATTACCTTGAGCGCCAGAATTTCCGGAAAACTAAATGTAGCTCCGCTAAACCAACGACTGCCGATGGATAGAAAAATTTGACTTAAGATTCCGTTAATGCAAAAAATTCCTAAGCTGTATTTTGATATAAGAACTACTGCTTTACTTAAAAAATAAGACAGCTCTTTTTCTTGTATAGATCCAAAGCATAAGAATGCCGCAGGTACGCTAAAAATACAGGAAAACATAGCGTAATCAAAAGGTGGAATTGAGCCTTTTGAAGCCCAACCCAAAAAGCTATATTCTGCAATCAGACCTGAGCTTATAAAAAAAACTATTAATACTTTGGTATACGTTGAAAGGGTAGCGGATTTTTGGATATAAAAGCTTAAGGTTTTGGAAAAATATACTCCTAGCGCTGGATAGACAAACCAGTAAATTAATAGAGGGCGGTTAACTGTTCTGAAAATTTCAACAATCTCTGTTCCGAACACACCGCCCAAAAGAGCATATATCCCCAGAAAAACAAAGCCTTGGCTTAAAACAGTAGTAAGAATATTATTGGGTTGGTTTAGCCAGCCCCTAACCCAGATAAAAATGGGTATAAACTGAAACATTACCAGTAAGTAATAAGACCCTGTAAATACCTCACCTGTCAAAATATCTCCCATCAAATCCAGAGGCGAGTTACCCGTGAGCAGCTTCAGTCCCGCTGCCAAACTAAACCAGAACAGGGTGGGAATCGCAAGCCGAATAAGGCGCTTTTTGATTAAACTCCAAGTGGGCTTATTAGAGTGATTATTCAATCCCCGCTCGAACAACATAAAAGAGATTGTCAATAGAACTGGAACGCAGAATCTCAGGGGAGCAAATAGCGTATCTAGAAGTAAGGCGCTGTCTGCATAAGTAGACTTGGGAAGAAAAATTGAGTGATAGGAAACTACGGCGATCATACTCATCGCCTTGAGTAAATCAAGGGGGAAAAGCCTGCCTTGAGATTTATGTATTTGAGGCGCTTCAGAGAAAGAATTGTTAGCTGTTTTTTCTTTCATGAGCAGAATAAGTTATACTTACAAGTAGATAATGAGCAAAATTATTCTAAAAAAAATACCAATAGATTAATCAATGGTATTAAAATTCGTACTTTAAGTCAGCTATTAAAGATAATTAGAGTCCTTAATATTACGGGTATTGCTAATTTTGAATTTTGAATAGATTTTTTTAGGAATTGGCTTTATTAAGAGAGCGTTTAACTGTAGTGATTAACATCCGAGGAATCCGACCAGCGGAGAATATAGACACGGCAGCCCCATATACCAAAACAACGAATAGTGGTTGTAGAACAGTCTGTAGATATACCGGGAAAGGAATAGCAAGTACAGCGGCTACTGCTACGGCAACCGTAGCGGTTGGCAATAAGACGGGTTTGAGCAAGACTACAATGTTCCATCTAGCTGCATGACACATGGCTAACCAGAACCAGACAGTGGCACCAACACCCAAGATCACTGCTACAGCGATCGCAACTCCTTTAATTCCTCCCTGCTGAGCTCCGATATAAAACGCAGGAATAGACAGTGGAATCAGCGCCCAGTTAATTGCAGCGTTAATATTTGGTTTGTCTAGAGCATTCAAAGCGGTACCCAGAATGGACATAAACCCGCGAGCATATGCAAAAACGATCACGATCTGGAAGATGAGTACAGCGGGCGTCCATTGTTTACCGTACACAAGAGGAATGATCCAGGGAGCAACAACCAATGCTACGCCGTAGGTTGGAGCCGCAAATAGAGCGTATAGTTCCAGCATTTGGCAAAGGTAAACTTTCTGACCCTCGTTATCTCGCTGTGAGAGAACCGAAAAGTTGACTCGGTTAATCTGCGAAAGAGCATAGGCTGGCAACATAGCCAGTTGATAAGCCAGGTTGTAGTAACCGAGAGATTTGGCTCCCAGTAATTTACCAATGATGAAGTTATCACCGTTTGTGTTGATAAAGACGGCAATATTAATTCCGATCAGGCTGCTGATAAAACCCCGCACTGCACGTACAGCAGACTTATCGGGAATGAGATGATAGGTAAAGTGGTATCCGCTCATTCGGGTATTGAGTACCGCGTTAACGGCTGTCGCCACAATCTCTGCAATTGCGAAAGACCAAACTCCGCCTCCTAGTGCAGCACAAGCTACGCCACTACCAAGACGTGCTATGCCAGCAGCACTGTCAGCAATCGCGATTTGCTTGAATTTCATTTGCCGTTGAAGTACGGCTGAGTGGGAACCTGCTCCTGGACCGATAATAAACACTAGAGCGGTACAGACTGTTAGCGGCCAGAGTATTGGGACACCAAAAAATAGAGACAGGGGGTAACCAGCAAGAGACTGTAGGAGAAACATGACAACGGCGATATTGATGCCCAAGCTGTAGACCGCATCTACCAGTTTCTTGTCATCTAGACCGCGCTGAATCAATACGGAAGCGAGCGCCGATTCTTTGAACAGTGCGGATAGCGTGGTCACGATTAAGACCATCCCCCAAATTCCGAAGTCCTCCGGCGATAAGAGACGGGCAAAGAAAATCTGAGCAATGAGCTGCGATACTCTGACAATCGCAAAACTCATGGTGAGCCAGAGGCTACTTTTGGCTATCTTGGCGGCATTGGTTTGCTTCATATAACCTCAAGCTGAAATCTCTGACAGATAAAGCGACCGATGGAGAGTTTTTCGACTTGCCAACTCCTTGCCTTTGCGACCTAAGCGATCGCGCAACTGCTGGTCTTGGCACAATCGGCGCAGCATACTGGCAATCTGATCGGCAGCGTTTGGATCTACCAGCAACCCACTTTCCTCATGGTGAACTGCATCAACTACACCACCTACCCGCGAGGCAATTACGGGTTTGCCGAAGTAACCAGCTTCTACGTAAACAATCCCAAAGCCCTCAATGCTAGCAGCCTTGGCGTCAAAGAAGGTGAGCATTGCAAATAAGTCACACGCTGCGTAGTAACCTGCTAATTGATCGTCAGGTACATACCCAGCAAAATGCACCCGATCTTCGACCCCCAATCGGCTAGTTAAGGCTCTGAGTTCTGGCTCCATCGGACCACGACCACACAGTAAGTAGTGAACATCCAAACCCTCAGCTAGCAAAGGGGGTAAATTCTCGATGACTCGGTCGAAGCCCTTGCGCTGAACCAGACGTCCTACTGACAGAATGACTACTGCTGTTTCAGGAATGTTGTGTACTTTGCGTACATTGAGACGCAACTCATCAGCACAATCAACGCTTCCTTTTATACCGAACTTTTCTGGTCTGACTGTAGGGTTAATAACATGAGTCGGGGTATCAAATTGGAAATGGCTTTTGAGGTAATCTCGTGTGAAAGAACTATTGCAAACAATCCCTTGAGTTCGCTTGAGAGTCCATTGAAATAGCGATCGCAGCACTGGATTCCGCAGCGGACACAGAAGATCATTGCCGTGCAGATAGACAAAACTGCGGACAGGCAAAAGATAGCTCAGCAGTAATAGTGAGAGGAAATCGTAGCCGTGTCCCCACTCGATGGAGTGGTAGCGATAGCGAGAATACAGTTTGATTGCCAGCACGAATGACCAAGCCATGTTAATTAGCTGTTTGAGGATGCTACCCAAACCACCAAGAGAGTTTAGGAACGCAGGCAGGGGCCAGCGATGCACTGGAAACGGTTGATTTTGATCGAAATCGCGATCGCCCGGACAGCTAGAAGCTAGAACAATTACTCGCTCTGGGTCTTGCAGACAGCGATTGTAGACGTATTCCTCAATCCCACCCTCCTTTGGCAGGAAGGTACGGGAGATAACCAAAATGTCTGGTGATGAAGCTTTAGTACCTATTGAGGTATCGAGTTGTGAAAGATTTTGCATGATGATTTATGGTCTTACGGCTGAGTAAGCTAACACCTATTGAGGAGGGTATAACAAAGAGAAAAAAGTAGATGTTTGAATTTTTGATTAGCTACTCATGCTTTGAACAATAGAGAGGACTTTAGCGCCAGTTTGCTCCCATTGATAGGAGTTGGTAACTTGTATACGGCCCCTTTCACCCATCTGTTTTCTCAAGTCCGAATTTTCAATGAGTTTGGACATAGCCTCAGCTAATGCTTGGGAATCAGCAGCTGGAACTAGCAAGCCGTTTTCACCGTCTTTGACCAACTCAGGCATGGCACAAATATTGGTGGTAATAATTGGCAATCCATAGTACATGGCTTCCACGAGGACGATACCAAATCCTTCCTTCAGGGATGGTAAAACAAATAGTTCCGCAGATGAATACAAGCGGTTGAGTTCTTCTTGGTCAAGTCGATGGTGTAAAAACACCGATTGGGATAAGCCTAACTCTTCTATCCGATTCTTGACCATTTGATAATAGGTTTTGTCTTTGTCGGTTTTCCCAATTATATGTAATGTAAAATCTCGTTTTTCGATTTTAGAAAATGCTTCAATTAGATAGATTAATCCTTTCCGAGGGATACAATGACCAACAGAAATAATTTTTGGTTTTTCTGCTTCTTTTACCAAGTTGACTACAACCTCTAATTTATCTTTATTCAGTCCAGGCGGACATACAAAAATTTCTTTATTTTCAAGTCCTAGTGATATAATTTCCTGCTTAGTATATTCACTATTAGTTACTATTTTATCAGCAAAATATAATGATATCCTCTCTTTCAAACTACTGAAAAACTTTCTGATATAGAAGCGGTCATTACTATCATAATGATCGAAATGGTGGACAATAATAATAATCTTGCTTTTTTTGAGGAAACGATGAATCACATTAGCAAGAGTTAGGTAATAGCTGAAGTAATGATCTTCTACCAATATGCCTTGACATCGAATGCTGACTATAATTGCTAGGATAATGTTGACCAATAAATCTCCCAAAACGGGTATTAGAGATAGTTTAAAAATCACTCTAATTTTATGGAGATCGATGTATTCAGGAGCCAAGCCTGATTTGTCTAGATATTCATAAAGTCTGTAGTTATACAACTCTCCTCCTGTATTAGGTGGCACAGAACCTGTTAGAAAAAAAACTCTATTCATTGAAGAATCTCCAAAAAAATATAATTACAACTCTTAACTTTTAGTTGATGAAGTTTTGTGATAAGTTCATCATCTTTAGCTATGCAGAACCCTTAAAACAGTGTCTCTGTGGTAGGAGATGGGAGCGATGGCTCTTGAACTAACTCATCGCGATTCAATCGGGAGTGACATGTCGAATACCTAGTTAGACTGATAGAGTTAAACTTGTAATCTGCATCATCCCCCGTGCATAGCTTTCCACACTGCAATGGGTTTCAACCCAGTGTCTACCTTTTGCCAGGAGGTCTGGAGTACTCGGATCAGCTGCGACGTGGACAATGGTTTGGGCAGCAGCGACTGGGTCATCCGGATCGACAGTCCATTCGGGTGCGAAGTGATGCAAAATCTCGCTAATCCCGCCAGTCCGACTCCCAACTACTGGCACCCCACAAGCAATTGCCTCTACAACTGTGCGACCGAAGGGTTCCCGTGGAGCGAGGGTGATAACAACATCGGCATATTTATAGTATTCCTCAATGGCAAACGTAGGGGGTAAAATTGTGAAACGGTCTGCTACTCCAGCTTGTTGAGCACTTTCGAGCAACTCGCGAGTATGGATTTGACCGGGAGATTTATCCTCTCCAATCACCACCCCGTGGTAAAAGTGACCCATTGCTTTCAAATGAGCAAGCACTGGGATGAGCGATCGCAGGTTTTTATCATTAACAATTCCGGGTTTATTGAGACGTGAAGGGGTTAGCATTACACGCGTTCCGGAGCCAAGAATAGGCTCTAACCCCGCAGGGGGAGAGCCACTAGGAGGTTGCTCGTTAAACTGTTCCAGGTCTACGGGTTGATAGAGGATTCCCCGGATGTCACCCATTAGGCGACGAATATGCCCTGCTGTGAATTTGGAATTACAGATCGCTTTTGGAGCAACACAGGTAAAAGCGACTTTTCTGAGCAGAAAACCAAAAGGATTGTATGAAAGCGCTAAGTCGTGGCAAAAATGGTATACGGGACGACCGCTCAGGCGAATGCTAGGCGCAGTCAGGGTTAGGAGCGGCATGAGTTCTCGAGAAGTCCAGTTGTCCAGTAGCAAAGGCCAATCTCCGGGTTGCTTGCCCACCCATTGGAATGCAAGCTTCATAAACTGGATATCGTCTGTTGCCTCAATTCGCTTCATGCAAGACTCCTGACTTGCTTTTTGCAGATATTGCTCAGCGAATGAACCAGACCGAACTAATACACATAACTGCTCGGACACACCGCACCGCTCAAACCCTTTAGCCAGTAACAAGAGGCTTACTAGTGTACCTCCCAGATAGTCAAAGCCCCCTGGTAAAACCAAGAGTTTGCGAGTTTTACCATCCTCATTTTTATTGCGACTCCACAGAATATCGGGTGCAGTACTCTCTTGTTGAGAAGCCTTCATCCTCTTTTGACCTCAAGTGCTTGAGTAAGAATAAATTAGCTGTAGACAAAACCCCGATGTTTTCTAGTAGATATCTCCCGCCTGGGGTAATTCCAACTAACCCCGATTTAGATGAACCGCGAAGAGGAAATTCTCAGGCAGGAAAGGAGAGGATAAGCATCATCCCCAGTGTCTCAGTACTCCTCAGTTAAATAAGAAACTTCCCTGTATTGAACTCTAGTAGGAAGCTGTCCTGGCAGTTTACGGACTACCGCACACACCAGAGTAATTGGCATGACCGGCATTTCCAGCTCCATGGAAATGAACGTGATGCTGAAGATGATGAACACTACCAGACAAGCCAAAGGTCTGCCTGCCCTTGTCTTATATAACCAGAAGATGAGTGATACCCAATAAGTTAAGAAGATCCCAGTGCCTAGCACACCAGATCTGTAAAGCAAGGTTCCTTGAATAAAGCTGTGGGAACCAACCACTGCCGGAGCATATCCTGGCAGAACACCCTCTCCAGTCTCTACATGACCAAACACGAAAAGCGCATTAGAGTCTTCTTGGATAGCCTTCCATGTCCGTCGATAAATTTCAGACCGAACCTGTGTTGAGTCAGCACGAGCATTTCCAGTTGCTTCTGCCGTATTGGATACTTTAGTAAGAACTAAGTTAGTGACTGGGGGAAGTGATAGCGAGACAAAGCTTACTATTGCGATCAGCCCACAAATAAATGCAGGTCCAAAAGTTTTACCAACTATTAGAAAATAACGTATACAAATCACAAGAGGCAAAGACACCCAACAGGCACGAGTTCCACTCGTAAGCAGCAGAAAAAAGGAGCCTACGAATAATAGCAAAGACCAAAGGCGATTTTTCAGCTCGAGAGCCAATAAGCAGACAAAACTAGTGACTAGAGCCAGAGCTTCTGGTCCCGGAAAGAAATAGACATAACGCACCAGCCCAGGTAGAGATTCATCCGTAGGGAAATAGGGCATTAAGAAGTTGCTATTACCCATTCCAGGCACGAACTCTTCACCTTTACCTGTGAGGATGCCGAAAAGAGAACGAGGTGGAATGTAGTCAGCTTGGCGCAGACCAAAGTAAATAACTATCCATAACCCTAGCATCAGTACAACAACAATTGAAAACGACCAAGCAACCACTCGCAGGCGTACACGGATGTTCTTGCTCTGGACATACCAAAGGATTAACCCGAAACCAATCCATGTATTAGTCTGTGACAGAACCGAGTTTGGATTAATGGGTTGATTGGTGTACTGACCATAAAAGTATCTAGAGAGAATGATGTAGCAACCAAAGGCTATTGCCGCGACTACGGGTAAGCTGGGACGCCGTAAACGCAACTCTCCGTGCTTACGCACTTCACAGATACCAAGGCTAATTGGTAATAAAATCAGTAAATACTTCCACCCTAGCAGCCACCAAAGAGGTATCAGGAAGATGCCAGCGCCAACCACTTTTTCTGACTGCGTTAAGGCACTCCACCGGAGTAATATACCTGCAAAAAGGTGTTCGCTATCTTTGGTCATTACAGGCATAGGCTATACCAATTCATTTTTAGGTTTTAAGTCAGAAATTTCCTCAGATTTTTCAATTGGAACTTGAATATTGAACTCTTTTATGCCGATTCGGTTCATATATGACATCAAGGTATTAATAAAAACAATAATGCCTAGCATTTCCATGAACTCCTCGATAGTTACTAGCACCGCGTACATCATATTTTCCTGCCCATGCAAATCTGCATAATTTCCGCCAATTAGTTCTATACCGAGGGCTCCACCTACGTATATAGCTCCCGAAACGATAAACCAATGCCGTGTCCTGGCAGGAAGATGAAAGAGGAATTTCAAAAAGGTAAGTACAAAAATGAGTAATAGAACAGCCCCAGGAACCACCCAAGCGTGGTAGAGAAAACCACTAAAACCAGCCCTTCGTAACGGCTCTATTATGCGTTCATGAAGGCTAAGTAGCTCGTCTATAGAGAGATACAAAAAGATGAATGATAACGCTTTCCAGTGAACGGGGTAGCGGGCACCATGTATCTTTTTTACCCAGGCTATTGTTGCCAGAAGGATTGAGCAAAGCAGTAGCGTAATTGCTGAATACAACGAGGGGAAGTTGCCCTCTTCATCCACATTAAATTCTGGGGCAAATGCATCCCTTCCAGGAATGTCGGGTAGGAAGTACAAAGAGAATTGTCCGATGAGAGAAGCAACGATAAGGCAGATTACTACAACAATCAGGATGCGGGTAACTTTCCCTGGAGATATAGGAACTGTAATTTTCATTTTGAGATACTTTCTAGCTATTTACAAGGCTCAGATACTGCCGTCAGGCTAGTCCTAGAACCCGAATTTGATATCAAAAACGGTGAGACAGATAAATTAGAGATACATATCTTCACCTTTTTGGTAAGAACCCTGTATATTGACAGAACTTTTGAATATATCTAGAGAACAGAGGATAAGCGGCTATTGTTTTTGACTCTCAGAGATAGCGATACAGGCAACTGTCATTGTTGGTTTATGAGTAAACCTGACCTTGGTTTTGTCCATAAAGATAGCCTTCGGTTCGCGATTCCACTCCGTTGACGACTAGACCTACAATTTTGGCCTTGTGTCGTGTCAGTTGCTCAATACTGTCGTTGAAGGGATTGCGATTGCTAAGACCGGGCCAGACTACAAGTAGTATATTGGGGACTACTGTCGCCATTAGGGCGGCTTCACTGGTTAGACTAACCGGGGCACTATCCACGATCACATAATCGTAATCACCGATAGATTGGGCAGCATTAAGACACTGCTCAAAACCACCGCGAGCAACAAACTCCGCAATCTTGTCCTTCTGGGGCTTTGTCGGTAACAGGTCAAGGCGAGGACGCACAGGGACTGGCGTTAATTTCGAGTTCAATGCCGCCTCCTGAGAGCAACCTAAGCGGCGACTCAGTTCAGCCTTGCGAAAATCACCGTCCACAATCAGCACCCGAAAGCCTAAGGTGACTAGTGCAGTAGCTAACCCGATCGTCACGGTCGTCTTGCCCTCACCAGCAGTTGCACTGCTGATCATCAAGCGGCGCTTCTCCAATTGCATCATGCTCACGGCTGAAGCCAGTCTTTGAAATTCTACTGCTGTCTCAAACCTTGAGTCTAATTCCCTAGTTAGGTGCTGGAAACGAGGAATGCTCCTTAGCAGGGGGATTCCCACTGTTTGAAGATCCCTTGGGCTGAGTAAAGGATTACGACTTTCTAGAAATAGGGCAAGAGCAATGCTACCGAAAACGCATCCTAGTATGGCACCAACGGCGATCGGCCGACGCCCAGGACCAGAGGGCTTGGGGTCAACAGTGGGTTGATCGAGTAATTGCACACTGGGATAACTGCTAAACGCATTTAGCTTCGTTCCCTGTACCTGAGCAACCAGACCGTTGTACACACCCTCTGCAATATCGTATTGACGCTGTAACTCCATCAACCGCTCTTGAGCTTTAGGGAGAGTTCTCAACTGTGCATTCATCTGGTCAATCTGCCTTTGAATCTGTTCGGCTTGGCTCCGTTGCGCTTTGACTTCACTCTCCGCCAAAATCAGTTGCTGGATCAGAGCACCAGAGTTTTCGCCTACGGTTGTGTTCACCCCCACGGTGTCGTCAGCAGCTTGGGAAATATACTGCTGAAGTTGGCGACGCAATTCTTCTTGCTCCAAACGAAGCTTTTGCACCTGCGGATGCTCCTCACGAAATCGAGAGCGAGACTCCACTAAGGCGGCTTCAACTTGAGACAACTTTTGCCGAATAAACTGGTAGTCCTGGTTTTCTCCTAAACTTAGAGACCGTATTGCTTGGTCAGGATTCAAGCTGAGGCGAGAGGATAGCGCCTTAACTTGAGCTTCACTAGCTTGCGATTGAGCTAGTGCCTGTGTCTTTGCACTAGTCAGGGTATTGATAGTTGCAACTATCTCTCTAACCTGATCTTCATTGCTAACTAAGTTGGAAGACTTCTTAAATTCCGTTAGAGCCATCTGTGCCTGACGCAACTTTTGATTGGCCTGATCCAGTTCCTTTTGAATGAACCTCGAACGCTGAGAGGCATCGTCCCCGCGTAATTCAGTCAAGCGCTGCTGGAACGCTTCAATCAGAGCAACTGCCCGTTTACGTGCCAACTCTGGGTTAGAGCCCTGAGCACTGAGCGAGATGACAGTAGTCTCACTTTGCGGAGATACCTCGAATAATGTCGTGTACCCACTCAAGCGCGAGTAAAGACTTTTTTCAGGATCTGACGCCCAAACCCGACCGACCACCTCATTGCTCGTAAGGATAGAGGACATGATTTTCAGAGGACTTACCTGCTGGGAGAAAACAACACCACCACCAGTAAAATCGCCTAACTTACCCAAGTTTGCGTTTAAATCGCTACTCGATTTCGGCAGAATAAGCTCTGCTTTGGCAGTCCAGACTTTAGGAACAGTTAGGGCGCTATAAGAGGCTATTGCCAGCAAGATTGCATTCAAGCCAAGCAGAGGCTTCCAGTGCCTAACCGCAATCGTAGTGATTCTATTCATGCGATTTAGAGTCCCAGAAAATTTCCTTGAATTTAAGGGCTGACCAAGCTACTGAGGGGGTGTGCAAAATCTGTTGCATATCAGTACTTTGTCCTTCAATCCCTCGTAAAAGAGGATCTACGTTCCTCTTTCCTTGTTCCAGCAATTTGATGAAACTCAAGAAGGATTATTGCTCATAGAAACTCCAGGATAAACATTCAACAGATAATCTGCTAATTTCGGTCCATCGAATAACTTCTGCCTAAAAGCAGGCGGCGGTTGCAAGATAAACTGCTCAAGTTCTTTTAACGACAAACAGTGTGATACTCCAAATTTTTCAACATTTCGAGCAAATAACAACTGATGATCGTCAATGTGTTCACCGTAACGCGCTAACCTTGGTAGAAGAACGAAGCATGCTCCCTTGCTTGCCAGCGCACGTGTTGAACCCTGACCTGCATGGGAGATAACTAACCGAGAATTATCTACCATTTTCATGAGTTCCTTGGATTGAACTATTGGTACAGCAGTCACTAACGGATGCTTAACCACTAAAGAAATGTCGCTGACACCGTATTGGATAAAAACTGGCTCTGAGATAACATCTTCCTTTAGGAGGATGCTTAACCAGGTAATAGCTCTGTTAAATTGATAAGGAATCGTTCCGAGAGTTATTAAAATCATCCAACATAACCCTTGAAAGTGGCTCTACGATACTTTTCACACAAAGTGGGCCATTGTACGTAAAATTCGCTGCACAATGGATAAACTAACTTTCCTGAAAGGCTTAATTCATTAGAGCGAGAAATACTCTCTACATAGATGAACCGTATACCGAGAATTTTAGAAGCCAGTGCAAAACTTACAGCAATACTGGCTCCTGTTGAAATCACTAAGTCGGGTCGCTCACGAGCAAGTATCTTGAACACTTTGGGAAGGTTCAACATAAACGATAGTACTTCTCTTGGACCCTGATAAGGTAACCAATAAACTCGCTCTTCACCATTAAGTACCTCTGTATCTTTTTTGGGATCAGTGACCCATACTCTCTGGTGTAGTGACCAGAATGATTTAAGACCTTTCATAGTAGAGAAATGGCCTCCAGAGGTAGAGACTAGCATCAACTTCATGTGATATTGCTCCAGGTATCCTTAAAACAGCAAAGGCATTCAATCTGATGATTAACTGATCAAACTATTCGGATACCACCGATGAAGTTACGAAAGACGTAACAAAAAAGCTGCAATAATTAGTGGTAGCAACACCCAGAACAATCTAATCATTGTGGTTCCGGTTGTTTGTTAATCAGCTAGATGTTTAACGAGGTTCACTGCGGAGTTTTAAGTAGGTATTCCAATCTTTCAATTTAGCAAAGGAATTTCCTAAGATAAGGTAGATGAAGATAGATAGACTTTTTGAACGGTATTATTACTAAGTGAGGATGCCCTGATTGTCAGAAACTAGAAAGCTTTGGCTCAACAACACCTTATACTTCTTTCAAAGCTTACGTACTTACACCCTGTGCAATAAAATTCTTAGAAATTTATATGGAGTGTTGGCACTCTTCCTTTCCTTAAGACTGTTTTTTGCAGTTCCACGAAAAGGTTAACCTAACTTTAACCCCTAGTCAATAGCTTTTTAAGCTTTTTACCCTATCTTTTTTTATTGGGCTAGATTTTATTGAAATCTCAAATATTTTGCTAATAACTGCATATTCACAAATTTTGAATGACCGCAAAAAAACCATATTCAAAAAACGATTTTCCCCCAATCCGAGTAAAACACTCTCTGAACAATATCCTGGGTTAAGCCATCTAAATGGATAAAGTTGAGCTTAGAGTATAGCGTTTTCAAATGAGTTGTAAACCTAGCTAATCTTTTCTATCAATAAAGAAAAACCCCGCATTTCTTTTCCCTCCTGCCTTTTGCCCTTTGCCTTCTGCCTTTTGCAAACCGTTGCTGTATTTACGACCCAAATAAAAATGCTATATATTGCAGAGAATGTAGTTTTGTTGACTAAAATAATAAATTTAGATCAAGTTACATTCATTCTTAGCACATTTTCTCAACGTCTAGAACGTCTGTCTCGGCTACTATATTTGAATGCAATTTGGTATTAGGAAGCGTTCCAAGATAGTTATATCGCACCCAGCTAGACTGCGTTTGTGAAGCCGCTAGCTAAACGATGACGCAGGCTGCTTCCCAAGCTAACAGCCTACTGATGTTTTACCAAGTATAGATGCCAATGGCGTCACAAATACAACCTAACGAGAACCACTCTGGACTTGGGAATGCTGATTTTTAAGCTCTACTCCCTGATTCTACTGCATTTTTGAAGTTAATACCATTAAGGTCAAATACCGCTTGATAGAACAGTGATTCAGCCTGACATGATATTGAAAGGATTTGGTGAGCTTCAACCAACTAGTCGCCTTGATAAGATTTCGTGAAAAGTTAACTATAGCTCGCGGATAGACCTCAGGATGCGGATACTATTAATACTCTGAAGATGGAATTTTTGTTTCAAAATTAACCAGCAGAAGATCGGACCACCGATCAAGTACCGCTTCCATAATCTTTTCGGTTCAGAGAGCAGCCGATGTAACCATTCCAATCCGATTTCAGTTACCCATTTAGGAGCGCGTTTTTTATAACCCGCTTCAAAATCAATCGTTGCTCCGATCGCAAAAAATATCTTGATATGGGGCAACTGGTCTTTATATTTGTATATCCACTTTTCTTGTTTCGGCGCACCCACCCCTACTGCCAGAACGGTAGCTCCTGAATTATTAATTTCTTCAATAATTTTCTGACATTCTTCTTCATTCTTTTCAAATCCAAAAGAAGGTGAGTGCGCTCCAACGATAATTTCTCTACCTGCTTGGGCATTGAGATTTTCTTGAGCTTTTAACGCCACACCTTCTTGAGCACCTAAGAGGAAAACTTTAATATCCTCATTATCTTTGTGAAACGCACAAAAAGCTGGAAAAAAATCAGAGCCAGAAATTTTTTCCTTTATGGGCGTTCCCAAAAATCTAGAGACATAGTAGAGAATTTTGCTATCGCACAATTTGTAGTCAGCGGTCTCGTAAATCTCAAAAAAACTTGGGTCGTTTTTCAGTAAAAGCAGGTGATCGACATTGGGGGTAAATACTATACCCCGTTCTAGCTGTTTTAAAACTTCTGAGGCGGTTACATTATCAATGTCTACATTCAAAATCCTAACTTTGTCCACTTTGTCGGTGGTGGGCGTGAGTTGGCTCATAAAGGCATCCATGTACTCTAACCCATCTGTTATAGCTTACTTGACATCAGTTACAAGACTTCCCTGTCGCTTCTGATGCCACTGCCAAGCGTGTTTAAGGATAGTTTCTAAATCTGGATACTGGGGTTGCCAGCCCAAGATTTGTTTAGCCTTCTCGCCACTGCCTACCAGAGTACCTGGATCTCCCGGACGACGCTCAGCTAAAGTCACTGGAATCGGATGTCCTGTAACAGTGCGAGCAGCTTCAATCACTTCTTTAATGGAGAATCCTTGAGCATTACCCAAGTTAAATACCTCAGTGTTCCCACCTTTCAGCAAATACTCTAGCCCCAGAACGTGTGCTTGAGCTAAGTCAGTGACATGGATAAAGTCCCGAATACAAGTTCCATCTGGAGTATCGTAGTCAGTGCCATAAATCGAAATACTCTCTCGCTTGCCCAATGCTGTCAACAAGATGAGGGGGATGAGGTGAGTTTCGGGAGTGTGATCTTCTCCCAAACGCCCTTGAGGGTCGGCCCCCGCAGCGTTGAAATACCGAAAGCGCACAGAGCGTAAACCGTAGGCACGGTCAAAATCATCAAGGATGTGTTCCACCATTAGCTTACTCATCCCGTAGGGGTTGATGGGCTGCTTTGGCTCGTTTTCAGGAATCGGAATTTGTTGGGGTACTCCGTAAGTAGCACAAGTTGAGGAAAATACAAAATTCTTTATTCCTGCATCGCACATTGCTTCTAGTAAGGTAAGAGTACCAGCCACATTATTGCGATAGTATTTGGCTGGCTGACCCATTGACTCACCTACATAGGCATAGGCAGCAAAATGCATTACCGCAGCAAATTCCCGTGTTTTAAAGATTTGGTTTAGCAGTGCCCGGTCGGCAATATCTCCCTCTATAAATTCTACTTTGAGTACAGTCTCGACTATGTCGCGATGACCATAAATCAAATTGTCTAAAATGACGACTTCATATCCTGATTCTCGCAGAGCTAGAACAGCATGAGAACCGATATAACCAGCTCCGCCCGTTACCAGAATAGTAGGGTTTGTCATTGCCAGAAATTTATTTTTTCACAAAAAAAAGGAGGGAAACAAACACAATTTCCCCTACCCATAGATTAATATGTCTGGGACTTTTGGTGCTTGTCATGAATACTATTACATCACTAACATTAGGGGATGGCTAGTATTCAATCCAGGTTCATCAAAAGTCAACAAAAAGTTAATAATTTATCGAACATTCTTTAAGCTTTCGGCTTGTTGGGTAAATAAATCTGTGAAAATGCTCATTACCGTGCGATCGCGCACTTTAATATTGGCACTGATAGACATCCCGGATTGTAGGGGGATTTTCTTGTCACTAACGACAAGAGTTTGCCGATCTAACTTAATTTTTGCTGGAAAGCGATAGTACTGATGTATTTGGTCAGGAGGCAGCGCATCAGAGCCAATCCATTCTAACTTCCCTTTAATATCGCCAAATTCACTAAATGGGAACGAGTCAATCCTCACATCTACATCCATGTCTTTTCTCACGAAACCAATATCTTTATTGGTGATATTCACTTTCGCCACAAGGGCATCATCAGGAACGATTTTCAAAATGGGTTCGGTTGAATTGGTAACAAAACCGGGAGAGGAGGGCTTTAAATCAAAAACCGTGCCATCAACAGGAGCCTTTAACTCTTGATAAATTAAAGTCACTTCCGCTTGCTTTAACTGGCTATCAATTTCTGCGATTTTTTTCTCATTAGCGACAATGGTTTCCCGAAGTTGACGTTTGATCGAGTCAATTTTGGAATCAATGTCATTAATTTGTTTATTGTTTGCCGCCATCAAATCCGTTAACTCTTTTTTCGTAAGGGCTTTGGTATTGGCTAACTGTTCTCTCGCCTGAGCAATATCTAATTCCAGGCGTATTTTTTCATCGGTTAGCTGTTCCACTTCGGCTTTGCGCGTTCCCACCTCACTTTGTTGCTTGGTGTACTGAATGCGGGAAAATCCTCCCTCACGCACTAGGGGTTCGAGATCAGAAAGAATTTTTTGCTCTACTTCCCACCGCTTTCTGGCATTGTCAAGTTGAGATTGGTTTTGAGCAACCCGTTTTTGGAGTTGTTCAATTTCCGACTCAGCCGATGCGATGCGAGAGTTGAGTTCTGCTGTAGCAAACCGCATCCGCTGCTGTTGTTCAGGGCTAAGTCTAGCACTGAGGGGATTATCATTAATGCGGCTCTGATAAAACTGATTTTCAGCAATGAGATCCGCTCTACTTTTAATCAAAGAGGGAAGCTCAGAAGAAAGTACCACCTGTGTCCCCGGAGGC
>CBKWLJ010000079.1:0-23639 GCA_966675205.1 uncultured bacterium | reverse complement strand
TCTAGTGTGCGAATCTCATCCAAAGCTTGTCGGAAATTCCCTTCACGGACATCGTGAGTGACGACCACAATTTCCGCCAATCCTTCCCGGAAACCAATTTGTACGATTGATTCTAAACTAACCTCGTGTTTGCCAAAAGAAGTTCCCAAGTGGCCGATAACGCCAGGACTGTCTTTGGTGAGGAAACGGGCATAAAAGCGGGTTACCAGTTCCGACATGGGTGCGATCGCGCAATAATGTTGGTGAGCGCAGCTCAAAAGTGGGTGCAATGGGTGAGTTTCTTGAGCGGTTCTCAAAACAGCCGCGATATTCAAAATATCCGATACCACAGCACTTGCGGTTGGGCCCGAACCTGCACCGGGGCCAAAGAACATTACTTGTCCAATCGGTTCGCCTTCTACCAAGATGGCGTTGTAGACACCATTAATACTCGCCAGCGGATGAGTCTGGGGTAGCAGGGTGGGATGAACTCTGATTTGAAGCATATCTGCATCTGGAGGGGCTGTCGCCGCTAATTCTTCTCGCTTGGCAAAGGCGAGGAGTTTTATCACGAACCCTAATTTTTGAGCATAGGCAATATCGGCAGCACTAACTCCCCGAATGCCCTCACAATAGACATCTTGCAACTTAATTCGTCCTGCAAAGGCTAAAGATGCCAAAATTGCGATTTTATCTGCTGCATCCAAGCCATCCACATCAGCCGTCGGATCAGCTTCGGCATAGCCCAGCTTTTGGGCGTCAGCAAGGATATCGGCAAATTCGCCCCCTTCGGTTTGCATCCGCGTCAGAATGTAGTTTGTTGTGCCATTGACAATCCCAATCACACTCCGGATGCGATTAACGCCCAAGGACTGCTTCAGGGGTTGAATCACTGGGATACCTCCCCCAACAGCCGCTTCTAGGAGGACGTAAACACCAGATTCCTCTGCTGCCGTAAAAATTTCCGGGCCGTAGCGGGCAATCACAGCTTTGTTAGCAGTGACAACGTGTTTCCCTTGAGCAATGGCTTGGAGGATGAGCGATCGCGCGGGTTCTAAGCCACCCATCACTTCGACTACAATATCAATTTCCGGGTCAGTAACAATCGACTCCAAGTCAGTTGTGATGATTTCAGGTGAGAGTTTCACCTCTCTCGGTTTATCGAGCGATCGCACTCCCACCCGATGAATTTCGATGTCTTGCAGTAACGGTTGACGCCCTTCTGGGTCAAGCAAAATCTGTGCTGTTCCTGTACCAACCGTTCCTAGTCCGAGTAAACCGATTTTAAAAGCCACAATTGTTCCTTCTACTCCTATTTCTACAGCTTAAAATTCTTTGGGGAAGAATTACGATAGACTCATCCAGCGGAACTCTTCCCAGGTTATGATTTACTGCCTTAACCCCCATTGCCGCGATCGCAATAATCCTGACGATTATAAATTTTGCCAAAGTTGTGGCTCATTACTGCTGCTGAGAAACCGTTACCAAGGGGTACGATTGATCGGCAGTGGTGGTTTTGGTAGAACCTATCTGGCGGTTGATCGAGACTGCATGAATGTTCCCTGCGTGGTCAAGCAATTTTCTCCATCGCCAGAAATTCAAGCTGATCTGGCCGCACTGCAAAAAGCCACCCAATTGTTTAACCATGAGGCAGTGCAACTGTTGCAACTGGGCGAACATCCCCAAATTCCCCGACTACTTGCCTATTTTGAACAAGAAAAATACTTGTATTTGGTGCAAGAGTGGATCGAGGGGCAGGATTTGCGGAAAGAATTAGCGATCGAAGGAGCATTTAGTGAAGCCAAGATTCGGCAGTTGTTGCTGGATTTGCTCCCAGTCCTTCAGTTTATTCACGAAAAAGGGGTGATTCACCGCGACATCAAGCCGGGAAATATCATGCGCCGCAAAGATGGCAAGTTGATGCTGATTGATTTTGGTGTCTCCAAGCAGGCAACGGGAACAGGTTCGCGTGTAGGGGGAACCACCGTAGGTACAGCAGGATTCACCCCCCTAGAACAAATGCGTGGTCAAGCGTATCCAGCGAGTGACCTTTATAGTTTAGGGGTTACCTGCGTTTGCTTACTGACCCAATATTTTCCCAGCACAGACAGCTTGGAGGATGTTTACGATTCGCAGGCATGTTGTTGGCGGTGGCGAGAGTACCTGCCAGAAGGAACTACTATCAGCCCTAAATTGGGGCAAGTTTTAGACAAGTTGCTCCAAGATTTACCTAAAGATAGATATCAATCGGCTAAGGAGGTGCTAAAAGCCCTCACTTCTACGAGTACGCCTTTTGAATCTAAGATTATGCCTGTTTCTGAACCTCCACTAGCAGTGAAAGGAAAAGATTACAGGCAATTACAGCAACTGTTGAGCCAACAGAGGTGGAAAGAAGCGGATCGACTAACGATGGCTATTCTACTGAAAGTATCCGGTCGAGAATCAGAAGGGTGGATGAGGGCAGAAGACTTTAAAACGTTTCCTTGTCAAGACTTGAATAAAATTGATCAACTTTGGGTGAGTTACAGTCGGGGGCGTTTTGGATTTAGTATCCAAAAGTGCATCTGGGAGAGTGTAGGCGGGAAAAGTGAGCTTGACTATCCAACTTGGTGCCGTTTTGGCGATCGCATCGGTTGGCGTGTCAAGGGAAACTGGTTACAGTACTCTCAGCTTACCTTTAACCGTAATGAGGCTCCCTTAGGTCATCTTCCCGCAGGAGGAGTAGATGAGGTGGTGCTGGGAAAGTGGGACTTGGTCTGTTGTTCTCTTGTGCTAAGACTGAGAGAATGTAACATCTACTAATTCCTGTTGATGAACCTGCATAAAGAACAAATGAATTGTTATGATTGCAGGCTGACGCCAGTATGACTGTAGGTTATAGTGGCTGAAACTTGCTTGACCCCCTTATCCGTCCAGCGATCATTAAAAGGAGAATTGATCATTGTCTCGTCGCTACCTATTTACTTCCGAATCCGTAACTGAAGGGCACCCCGACAAAATTTGTGATCAGATTTCCGACACAATTTTGGATGCTTTGTTGGCTGTAGATCACCACAGCCGTGTTGCCGCTGAAGTCGTTGTGAATACCGGTTTGGTACTCATTACGGGTGAAATTACCTCCAACGCTCATGTAAATTTTGTCAATTTGATCCGCCAGAAAATTGCCGAAATTGGCTACACGAATGCTGAAAATGGCTTTTGTGCCAATAGTTGCTCTGTGATCGTAGCTTTAGATGAACAATCCCCTGACATTGCTCAAGGCGTTACTACCGCTAAGGAAAGTCGGGAGGAGATGAGTGATGATGAATTAGATGCCATTGGCGCTGGCGATCAAGGCTTGATGTTTGGCTTTGCCTGCAACGAGACACCTGAATTGATGCCATTGCCTATCAGTCTTGCTCATAGAGTGTCTCGACGTTTGGCAGCAGTGCGAAAATCAGGCCAGTTGCCTTATCTTCGTCCAGATGGTAAGACCCAAGTCACGGTCATCTACGAAGATGGAAAACCCGTTGGCATTGACACTGTTTTGATTTCTACGCAGCATACCCCTACGATTGGGGATATCACGGGTGATGAAGCGGTTCAAGCCAAGATTAAAGAAGACCTGTGGTCAGCAGTTGTAGAACCAGTTTTTTCGGATATTGACATTAAACCCGATAACCAGACTCGCTTCCTGGTTAACCCAACGGGCAAATTTGTTATCGGTGGCCCTCAGGGAGATGCAGGTCTAACCGGCCGCAAAATTATTGTAGATACTTACGGGGGTTACTCCCGTCATGGCGGCGGCGCGTTTTCTGGAAAAGACCCCACTAAGGTAGACCGTTCTGCGGCTTATGCTTGCCGCTATGTGGCCAAAAATATCGTGGCTGCTGGTTTGGCAGAGAAATGCGAAGTCCAGCTAAGTTATGCGATCGGTGTAGCTCGACCCGTGAGTATCATGGTGGAAACCTTTGGCACGGGCAAAATTGAAGAAGAGCGCTTGTTGGAACTGGTGAAGGAGCATTTTGAACTGCGTCCTGCTGGAATTATTCAGGCATTCAATCTACGTCGTTTACCCGGAGAGCGTGGCGGTCGTTTCTATCAAGATATCGCGGCTTACGGTCATTTTGGGCGTACTGACTTGGATCTGCCTTGGGAGCAAACGGACAAAGCTGAACTCCTCAAAGCCGCTCTTAAACAGCCGGTGTCCGTTTTGATGGGATAAAGAGTCTTTAGACCACTATCCCTTTTATGCAAACCTGGCAGCAACGGGTTGAGCAACTCAAACGAGAAACCTACGCTATTTACTTCGCCTGTAAAGACCCTAGAGTGCCCTGGTACGCCAGGGTATTTGCAGGCGTTGTGGTGGCTTATGCTTTGAGTCCGATTGACTTGATTCCAGACGCAATTCCGATTCTCGGTTATCTTGATGATTTGGTATTAGTGCCGCTGGGGATAATTCTAGTACTGAAAATGATTCCTCCAGCGGTTTTAGCTGAGTGCCGTGAACAAGCTGAGGCGGCGATGGGGGAAGAAAAGCCGAAAAACTGGATAGCAGCCGTTGCTATTGTCGCTATTTGGTTACTTGCGGGGATTTTAATGGTGATTGGGGTTGGTCGCCTCCTGCAACGCTGAACGGAGTGTTGCTCTATTTTTGAAAAATGCGGCGAGCAAGCTACGTAATTCGGAATTAAACTCCATAGATGAATTTAGGGGCTTGTATCCTGAATTAATTACGAATTGCGAATTGCCAATTGCGAATTATTTTGGTCAAGGCAGCTATTAATAACGAATTTGCAATGTCACGGATTGCTCAACCTTCTGTTCACCCCCCACAACAGGTGTATCAGCGCTTTGTTCCGCTGCCTTTGCCATATTGGCAGGAGCACCATAGATGGGTTGAGGTGGGTTGGCGGCATTAATTTGAATGCTGACTACTTCCCGTTGATTGAGATTAAGCGCCTTCAACGCAGCATCGGCTTGTTTTTTGGCATTTTCGGCCGCTTCTTGGATAGCTTGCTGTTGCGCTTGTGCGATCGCATCATCGCCAGCGACAAAGCTCACTCCATCAATTCGTGTTGCACCGACTTGGATGGCATCATCGAGCAGTGTCCCCGATTTATCGGTATCAACTCGAAAGCTGACGGTGTTGGTGCCAGTGTAACCATTGATAGTTTGCTTCCCGTCTTTGTAAGTATAGTTAGGGCTGAGGCTGATGCCTGTGGTTTCGAGTTTTTCTACCTTACGGGATTTGAGGAGTTCTACTACAGTTTGCGATCGCTTAGCGACTTGCTGTTGAACCTCCTGTGCTGTTTTCCCCTGAACTTCAACACCCAAACGCACTTGAGTCAGGGTTGTGGGAATGGAAACATCTCCTTTACCAGAAACAGTGAGGGTTTTGGGAAGAGCAGCCAAATTTTGGGGTTGCGGGTTAGATGCAACGGATTGGCATGCAGTAAGAGTGAGCAACCCAAAAACTAACAACAACGTTTTCAATCGCTCCCAGGAATTCAATGGGGAACAGAAGAGGAGAGGACGGTTCATAATTTTGCCTGCCAGCTAAGATGCTCCTAATGTGGCACCTAACCTAATGTGGAGTTCGACAGGTTACGTTTTTGGAAACTAGTACTCGACCAACCCAAAATTGACGGGTTAGGACGGACGTGGGGACGCGGAGACGGGGAGACGCGGAGAATTTTCACCCGTCAAAGTGACTGTGGTGGACTACTAGTGCAAGAAGGCAGACGGCAGAACAGGCAGAAGGCGTATATTTTTATACACAATCATCAATAATTAGCATCCCCCTTAAGATAGATGTTAAATTCATCATGGACATGACCTACTGCTCGTGATTTTTGAAAACAAATAGCAGTTATTATGAATCGCTGGATTGACATCGCCATATTTTTGCTAGTCATCGCTTTACCTGTAGTTACAACTGGATTGTTAGTTACAGGTCATCTAGAACTATGGATTTACTTATTCATTCATGGAATCCTGTTGTGGAGACTTCAACTCTTTAAGAAACTAGAGAGGTGGCGCTAATAGGTAAGGTCAAAACGAGAGGTAATAGATTGAAGTCTTGCCTAACCCTTTCCTAATTATTCTGTTCAAGAAAAAAGAAACTCAAAACTTTGTTTTCAAGGAACTATCAATAAGCTGATATTTTTTTGAATATTAATTGGATAAAAATCACATTTTACCAATCTTTTAAAGAGTTTATTACTTTAATTAATTTTGTTGTAGCATTATCACAAAACAACATTGATAGCAGTTATTCCTTTAATTCAGCAATACAAGTTAAGCCCGAAAATACAGTAATAGCGATCACTTGCACCATACTGTAAGGGTTCGCACTCTGAGACAATGATTCTGATTAAGCTTCAATCTCGTTTTAGAGAAGCCGTTTTTATGACCACTACTGTAAACACGTTCCCCAATCTCGCCTCTAGCTTTGTCAATGGAATACTATCTATCAAGCCTTTAGCCAACTTAGCCAAACAGCAAGCTCGCAATATGATGATTAAACGAGCTGAAAAGATTGGAGTACCGTGGCGTCAGAGAGTGCAGGAGTTGCAGCAACACGACTGGGACAAGGCATTAGCTCAGGTACAAAATTCTCAGTTAACTTACCCCGATTATTACCTGTGTTCTTTTCATGCCTATGAAAAAGGCAATCTTAGCTGGGATGCTGCTTTAGAAGTGGAAGTTGCCTCGTATGCTGTCCATGCACCCCTTTGTCCGGAAGATGGGACAAAAGGAGATGCTACACTGCGGCAGAGTTACCACGATCTTGTTAAAGCTCAAGTTTTAATCCAGCCGCAAGACATTTTAGACGTGGGTTGTAGTGTGGGACTGAGTACCTTTGCGCTTCAAGAAATTTATCCTGCGGCAAACGTTACAGGCGTTGATTTATCACCTTACTATATAACGGTGGCACAATATAATTCCCAGCAACGTGATGCTAAGATTAACTGGAAACACGCTGCGGCTGAATCTACAGGTTTACCGGACTCATCGTTTGATTTAGTTTCTGCTTGCTTAATGTTCCACGAACTGCCTCAAGAGGCAGCCAAGCAAATCTTCTATGAGGCACGTCGCCTGCTGCGTCCGGGTGGTTATTTAACCATTATGGATATGAATCCTCGCTCAGAAGTTTATGCGAAAATGCCTCCCTATATCCTGACGTTGCTCAAAAGTACGGAGCCTTACCTG
This sequence comes from uncultured bacterium, assembly GCA_966675205.1. Taxonomy (GTDB): domain Bacteria; phylum Cyanobacteriota; class Cyanobacteriia; order Cyanobacteriales; family Coleofasciculaceae; genus JBFLZA01. The sequence continues at coordinate 16,466 of CBKWLJ010000079.1, read as the reverse complement.
GATGAGTATTTCACTTTAGATATTGAACAAGCGATTGTAAAAGCTGGCTTCCATCCACCGATTATTACTCCCAACAGTCCGCGCCATCGCACAATTGTGGCTCAGGTGAGATGACCAAAACAATTCGCAATTCGTAATTAATTCATTCAGGATACAAACCCCTAACTTGAGTCATAACAAAGAACTTTAGTCCACTAAAGTGGGCTTTAGCTATGAGCCGTGGACTTGAGTCCACGGCGGGGTTAGCTATCTATTTAAATAAGGATGGAAGCGCTGAAGTTAACGAACTTTTCGTGCTTCATCGCGATGGTCGATGATAATTACCTCAGCCTTATTATCGTGATCAATATCTCTGCACTCGTTAGCGTCGTCGTACTTAGTATCATGGCAGTCGATCACATCCCTGCGCTCAACTTCCTTGTGTTCAACAACAGCATTATTCATATGTGCAACATGTTTGGTGTGTTCACGCTCTAAATCGGGTGCATCATAGACACCCAACTCTTCAACACCGCGATCGCTTAAAATAGCTGTAGCCCGACGAATGTCAGCTTCGGTACCCGTCACCATCACAAGGTATTCACCGCGACTGACGCGATCGCTATACACTTTAGCTCGTTCTTCCGGAATTCCCAAACCCACTAGGGCACCAATTAAACCCCCTGTGGCTGCACCAATAGCGGTACCTGCTAGAGTAGTTGCGATCGCAGTTGCTTCTGCTCCTGCAAGAAGGATAGGGCCAACGCCAGGAATTGCCAGTGTACCTAAGCCAACTAGCAATCCCGTGATACCGCCTAAAACTCCACCTGTTACTGCTCCTGCGGCTGCTCCTTCATCGGCTTTATTGCCGTGTTGATCGCGTACATCAGCACCTGCCATTCCACTATCGTTAGCATCTCGGGTGATGACTGACACTTTGTTCATATCAAAACCCGCTGCTCTCAGTTCGCGGAGAGCGTGTTCTGTCTCTTGGCGAGTCTTAAAAACACCTACGGCGCGTTGATTGCGATTATAAGCGCTAGGAGTAGTAGCCATTTTTTCTCCTTTATTCAACAAATTTTAAAAACAGTAATTTCTACTCCTTATATTCGCTTTTATGCATCAATTTTTCCTGAATCTAGGGGTATATTTTTAAATGTATCAATCGAGGTATAACAGTCAGCAAGGCTGCTCTTTGCTTTGACAAAAGCCTGAACCTTGTCCCGTCAATCTTTCCCCCTCTGCCTTTTCCTATATAGGAAGATAACCAGAATCGAGGTAATACCGAGTTGCGTTCAAAGATAGTAGTTGAGACTGACGCACGGACGCTCTGGACGCTCCGGACGCTCCAGAAAATGAATATGCTACGTATGAATGCAACTTGGTATAACCGTCTAATCTAATTCGTATGCGTGAATACTCACTTTCGCGTTAGCAAGCTACATATGAGTAGTTAGTAATAAATAGAGATATAATCTCCAATCTATCGCAGTTGTTTATAGTAAAAGGCAGAAGGCATAGGGCATAGGGCAAAAGATTTGTTACTGATACATGGTCGTTTCATCTGTTAAAGCTGTCCTAACCTTTATGGCGACAGCTAATATATATCCATTGAGATGGGCTTTAATCCCTATTTTAATATCAATTACGTATTCCCAATTGCTTTTTTCGCTGCTTATTTTAACAAGAAAATTACAATAACTTAATTTATCTTAATTCGCAATGTTTGCACCCCAAACTCTACAGATGATTCAATGATTTGGGGGATTTTTTCTTTAAGTATAAAACTTATTTCACCATTACTTTCTAAGCAAGCAAGCTTAACTTGGCTCAGTTCACTCATTTTTGCTTTGAGGCGTAGAGAATCCTCTAAATCTTTCCTGCTGATATGGCTTTTTTTCATCGCTTTTTTAATCATTTGACCATCCTGAACAAGAATTCGTGAATGACCTTTGACCAAGGTGTCGAAACGTTCAAAATGGAAAGTAAGCGCGCAAACTAGCCAATGCATCCACACCAGTATTAAGGCGGCTCCTAGCGATTGGAAAAAAGACGCGGAGCCATTAATTGCACGACTTAAGGTAGAGCCTAAAATAACCGTCAACAGCACATCTAACGCGGCATATTTACCAATAAAGCGGCGATCGCCTCCCACTCTCACTGTCAGCAGCGCAGCTACATAAATTACAGCCGCTCGCAATCCCATCTGCCAAAAGTCTAGTTGCTCTGCATTTAGCCCTAGCGCCCAGCCGATGGTATCCCAAACTGCTTGAATCATAGTTTTATTATTCGTTGTCGGTCTACTTCCGCCTATGTCAGGGTGGTCATCCGAATTCCGAATTCGGAATTAATAACCACCGACTCTGACTTGACGGAACCTAATTTACAATTTAGACCTCAGGTTACCTTATGCAAAGGTGGAAAAACCTATATCAGGAGGGATATCTTGAAGGCGTCCGGGCCCAACGGCTTGGAGAGCTTCTTTTAAGGAAATATCGCCCGTATAAAGAGCACGACCTACGATCACTCCATTAACGCCTAAAGGTTCAAGTGCCAGCAAGCTCAAAAGGTCGGTAATAGAACTAACCCCACCAGAGGCAATCACAGGAATGGAAATGCTATGAGCCAGTTCTCTCAAAGCTTCTAGATTAGGACCGCTTAGGGTGCCATCCCGGTGAATGTCTGTGTAAATGATAGCCGCTACTCCTAATTGGTTCATCTGCTCGGCGAGGTTTGTCGCTTTCACTTCTGATGTCTCTAACCAGCCACGAGTCGCAACAAAGCCGTTACGGGCATCAATGCCAACAATAATTTTTCCTGGAAACTCTTCACACAGTTGTTGCACTAAAAAGTGATCTTCTACTGCAGCCGTTCCCAAAATCACTTGCTCAACACCGATATCTAATAGTTGAGCAACACCCGCACGATCGCGCAATCCCCCTCCTACTTGTACAGGCATGGAGACTGCCTGAACGATGGCTTCAATACTCTTGGTGTTGACAGGTTGACCCGCTTTGGCCCCATCTAGATCGACCACATGCAGTCTTGATGCTCCTTGATCAAGCCATTGTCTAGCAACTTCAACAGGGTTCTCGTTGAAAACTTGCGATCGCGCATAGTCACCCTGGTACAGTCGCACGCACCGACCTTCAAGCAAATCAATGGCTGGAATAACATTCATGAGTTAGTAAAAAATCAAGTATTCAAAAGTAACACTAAGGGAATTCAACGCTTCAAATTCCCGCTTCACGAATCCCCCATTACCCATTAGGCGGTGGTAATTCTTCAAGAATAGTGAATCTTACATGATTAATTGCTAACTCACCAATAGAAACATCTTCTTTCTTCACAGGAGCCCCTTGGCTTTTTAGCGTTTCAAAAGTAATTCCTTTTCCAATCTCCATGTGATACCAGGCAAGACCCATAAAAAATCGCGTTGGGTAAGGGCCTCCTTCTACCGTATCGTCAGGATTAGATTCCATCGGTAACCAGCCGACTCCTGGGATATAAAATTCCATCCACACATGATTGAAGTCGGGTTCTAAAGGAATGTTGAATTTGTCAGCATGGGCAGGACACTTGTAGCGACCAACCGTTCGGCAGGCAATCCCATTCAACCGTCCTAGTGCCAATAACAAGCCCAAATACTCGCCACAGGAGCCAACTCCCCGTTCTAGTACCACATCAGGCGTATCGATGTGAGGTTTAATTCCGTAGGAAAGTTTGTCGTAGACATAATTCCGAATACTGTATATTTTTCGCAGTAAATTGGTTTCCCGACCAATGGCTTCACGAGCAGCATTACGAATAATATCAGTGTCCATTGCCAAATCGTCATTATCTACGAGATAGCGAGTTTGAAACTCTGGTGGCAACTCCGGCAACCGTTCGGTATCTCGTGGAGTTAAGCGGTACTTGATGCTCCAAACTTCCACAAGGGCTTTCCACCCAAATATATGGCGTTCTCCTGGTTGGAGGCTGTCGAATTTAAAAACAGCAACTCGCTGGCCATCTTGAACTTCTTCCGTAAAGGGTAGACCTATAGGCTCTACCGATCGCACTCGTTGTCGATCTGTCTCGGAAGGGAGAGCAATGCGCCACTCTACGTCTTTTAACTCTACTTCTTCAAGAGGAGAAAGCTCCTCAACGTAAGACATTTCAATTAAATAGCCATTGGAGAGAGCACAACGGCGTTCAGGGTTGTAGCTGAAGTATAAGGGGTGAATGAACGTGCGATCGCGATACTGCAATTCGTAATGAGGGTCGGCATTCGGATTATCCCGGATATAAGGTTCTTCATGGGCATAGGCGACGTAGAGGATATCTTTACCGGTTGCTGGATCTGTGTAAAACGCCAAGCCAGTCGGACATTCAAAAGGGGTAAGTACGCTCAATTGAACAGTTCCCGTTGCGCGATCGAGGCAATAAACGGTCTGTTCCTCAGCGTCTGAGACCCAAAGTTCTTCACCTCGTACTGTAATATGCTCAACACCAATACCCGGAGCATATAACCGAGTAATTTCACGCCCAGTCTCGCGGTTGTAGATAAAAATGTATCCTGCTTTTTGACAGGTAACATAAATGGTGGTGTCCCGAATGGCAATGCCATTCGCTGTGTACGGCAGGGTAATAAAATGTTGGAGCGTTGAATTCTCCTTAAGAGGGTAAAAATAAACGCTTTCTTCCAATGTCAACCACACGATATCATCAACAAGTGCTACTCCACTAGCACCTGAAAAATTCAACTCTCGTGCTGAATTTAAAATGGTGGTGCTATCGCTGTTTGGATCGATTTTTAGCAGATAGCCGTTTAAGGCATCTATGGCAAAGAGTGTTTCTCCCGAAAAGGTAATGCCCTGTAAGGCGGCAGCACCAATCGGTCTAATTGTTCGGAAAAGTTGTTGTTTTGATGAAACCGAAGTCGCGGAATCAGGAATCATGCTTAACCCAGATGAAGATTTGAATAAGAAATCAATGTTGCTGATGCCTCTAATGCCTTAAGTGATAACAATTGAAACTAAGGCAGATACTGGTCTTCAAACCTGATTATCATAGATTTGCGACTGATGTATTGGAACCTAGGCTTCAGTTCTGTCATCTTTTATATATTGCTGTTGGTCTACCCACAACTTCTTGTATCATGGCTTGGTTCACACGCTCATCACGCTTTGCCCTCTTGGCTGTTGCTTTAGTCCTCAGCTCATCTTTTTCAGTTTCAGCACAAGTAGCACCTCTTAGGATAGGGGCTTCCTCTTCATTGGCGAATGAACTAGAAAATGCATTTCGCCCACCTAGGCGAGGTGCGCCGGATAATCGTCAAGGTGGTGCTACACGCGGTCCTTGCTTTGTAAAGCAGCAACAACTTACTCCACTCGTGCCTGTGTCGGAAGCAAAAACGGCAGCTGAGTATCCTATTGTTAGCTGGTACATGCCTGAGATGACTTCTAATGAAGATGATGCACCTGCACCAGCGATTATCTTTACGCTCAAGGATGCTAGCAATCCCGAAGAAAATAAAGAAGTTTATACCGCCACCTATCCTTTATCCAAGTCGGATAAGGGCATTACGGGGGCTCCTGGCATTATGAGTTTACCAATCGCTCATCCCTACGCCTTAGAAGTGGGGAAAAAATATTACTGGGAAATTAGGGTAACCTGTGATGCGGAAAGTCCTGATCGCTCAGCCGATGATTATGCCAAAGGTGAGATCACCCGAGTTGCAGTTAATGATCCAACCTTGACACAGCAATTGCAACAAGCGACTCCCGAACAACGGGTTGTTCTTTATGCAAAAAATCAATTGTGGTATGAGATGTTAAGTGACTTGGTCAAGCTCCGACGTGATCGCCCAACAGATAAGAATTTAGCAGAAGCCTGGAATACACTCATGAATATGGTGGACTTGGACCTTAGTGCCAAAGAACCTTTGTTTCAAGACGCTAGAAATATCAGTAACTACTAACAATACATAACTGTCATGGCGCAGCTCAGGTTTTGTGTTTCTAAATTTTCAGTGGCACTTTCCCTGAAATTAGCCTTACTCGTCAGTTGCTTCCTTCTCGCCCAGATTCCGCAAGCCCTTCTTGCCCAAGGAATACCACAGCGCTGGGACGCTAAGAAATATAAACCTCGCAGTGGGATTGGCGCACCCAGCCGTGTAGAAGGGGGGGGTACACGCTCTTCTAACAATAACTGTCCAGTTGAGGGTAAACCCCTCACGGCTTTATTGCCGACTAATGGCTTTGGGGTAACAGCATCTGCCTATCCTTCTTTTTTCGTGTATACGCCTGCTGTATCCCCTCAAGCCTTGCCGTTATCGGTAGAGTTTATTTTAGAGGACACGAGTGGCAAGACTGTTTATAAATCTATTTTCCAGACCGATGGACAACCTGGTATTCTCAAGCTTACTCTTCCTCGTGAAGCAGGATTATTGCCTCTAACCGTTGGTCAGGATTATAAATGGTCTTTTTCAATCATTTGCCGACCCGATGAGCGATCGCAAGATATCTTCGTACAAGGATGGGTGAGACGAGTAGATCTCGATGAAACGCTCAACAATCAGCTAACACAGGCATCACCACAAAAGCAAGTTGAGCTATATGCCGGAGCGGAAATTTGGCAGGATGCCTTAACCACTCTCGTGCAACTGCGCCGTGACAATCCCAACGATGCTGCAATCGTGGCTAATTGGGAAAACCTTTTGAAAGCAGCAGGTCTTAATGACATCGCTCAAGAACCCTTGGTGTCAACTCTGACAACACCGTAACTCTACTTGGTTACAGGAGGAACATAGTAGGGTGCGTTGCAACGCACCTTAAAAGTTGAGAAATAAAGTGCGATCGCTCACCATTACTCTAATTCCCAGTGAGTTATACCTTACCTTAACAAATAGGTGGATTAGAGAGCCGATGATACTCGATGGACATTATCCAAATTCTTAAAAAAGACTATCAACACTTCCCTGCTGACCAAACTTACAGCATTTATGCCCCAGATGTCTTCTTTAAAGACCCAATGAATCAATTCTGGGGTATTGAACGCTACAAACAAATGATTGGTTTTATCAATACCTGGTTTAAAGACCCCAAACTCGATCTCCACGATATTCAGCACTCAGGAGACACGATTAAGACTCGTTGGACACTTAGCTGGACAACTCCTCTACCTTGGTATCCTCGAATTTCTATCCCTGGATGGAGTGAATTAAAGCTCAATGCTGAACAATTAATTGTATCTCACATTGATTACTGGGACTGCTCTCGTTTGGATGTCCTAAAACAACATCTACCGTTCTAAAAAAAAAATTAAAGAGATAATAAATAATGTAAATACTTTAGAGGCAGACGCAAACCACTGTGTCGCATTATCTTCCATGCGTGTAATTCTCATGACTGGCAAGGGTGGAGTCGGAAAGACTTCCGTTGCCGCTGCTACCGGGCTCCGTTGTGCAGAACTGGGCTATCGTACACTTGTTCTCAGTACTGACCCTGCTCACTCTTTAGCGGATAGCTTTGATCTTGAACTTAGCCATGAACCCCGCTTAGTTCGTCCCAACCTTTGGGGCGCTGAACTGGATGCTCTGATGGAATTGGAAGGGAACTGGGGTGCTGTTAAACGCTATATCACCCAAGTTTTACAAGCAAGAGGATTAGAAGGGGTTCAGGCAGAAGAATTAGCCATTCTTCCGGGCATGGATGAAATTTTTGGTCTCGTGCGTATGAAACGTCATTACGACGAGAATGAGTACGATATTCTGATTATTGATTCTGCCCCTACAGGTACGGCGTTGCGGCTACTGAGCTTACCAGAAGTCAGTGGTTGGTATATGCGCCGCTTTTACAAACCCCTGCAAAGCATGTCAGTTGCGCTGAGACCGCTTGTGGAACCCTTTTTTAGACCTATAGCAGGTTTTTCCTTACCTGATAAAGAGGTGATGGATGCTCCTTATGAGTTCTACGAGCAAATTGAAGCACTAGAAAAAGTACTCACTGACAACACTCAGACTTCAGTGCGTTTAGTCACCAATCCCGAAAAAATGGTGATTAAAGAATCTTTACGCGCCCATGCTTACTTGAGCCTTTATAATGTCGCCACTGATTTAGTAGTGGCGAATCGGATTATTCCTGAAGAAGTCACCGACCCCTTCTTTCAGCGCTGGAAGGAAAATCAACAGCAGTACCGTCAGGAAATTCACGAAAATTTCCACCCACTCCCAGTCAAAGAAGTACCTCTCTATTCAGAAGAGATGTGTGGCTTAGAAGCATTGGAACGGCTAAAGGAAACGCTGTATGGTTCGGAAGATCCAACCCAAGTCTATTACAAGGAAAACACCATTAAGGTGGTACAGGAGCAAAATCAGTACAGTCTAGAACTGTATTTGCCAGGTGTGCCCAAAGATCAGGTACAGCTAACCAAAACTGGGGATGAACTGAATGTTCGGATTGGCAATCACCGTCGTAACCTAGTACTGCCACAAGCCCTAGCCGCGCTGCAACCGTCTGGAGCCAAAATGGAAGAAGACTATTTGAAGATTCGGTTTGCTGCTGCTAATAGCTAACAGCAATAAGTAGGTGGGCATTAATATTTGTCGTTGAAGCAAGGCAGAGGGTAGAAGGCAAAAGGCAAAAGGGAAGAGGGTTTTAGGCTCTCAACATTTGTTTACATACCTGCGTTTATTTGTACCTACCTACTTACATTCAATTGTGTCAGACGTTTTTCAATCGTCTATAAGAAACTAGCCTGCCGAGGGGCAGGCTATTCTTAATTAGGATACATACAAAATTCTCTATTATTTCTTCAGTACAGCTTTCCCACAACTATAGTCCTCTTTAGCTGTTTCGCTAAGGTAACGCCTGGGTCAAATTAAAAACAAAAAAGCGCCCCCTGATGGAGAGCGCTTTTCTTCAGTTAAACGTTAGTTCTTATCCGTTGATCACTGGAGCTTGTAGAGCAACTGGAGTCGCCTCACCAGAAGCCAAGTCGAGGGGGAAGTTGTGAGCATTACGCTCGTGCATCACTTCAAATCCCAGGTTAGCGCGGTTGAGTACGTCAGCCCAGGTGCCAACTACACGACCTTGTGAGTCTAAAACGGACTGGTTGAAATTGAATCCGTTGAGGTTGAACGCCATGGTGCTGATGCCCAGTGCGGTGAACCAGATTCCGACTACAGGCCATGCACCCAAGAAGAAGTGCAAGCTGCGGCTGTTGTTGAAGCTAGCGTATTGGAAAATCAAACGACCGAAGTAACCGTGAGCGGCAACGATGTTGTAGGTTTCTTCTTCTTGTCCGAACTTGTAACCGTAGTTTTGGGATTCGGTCTCGGTGGTTTCACGCACCAGAGAAGAAGTTACCAGAGAACCGTGCATCGCACTGAACAAGGAACCGCCGAATACACCAGCTACTCCCAACATATGGAAGGGGTGCATCAGGATGTTGTGCTCAGCTTGGAACACGAACATGAAGTTGAAAGTTCCAGAGATGCCCAGAGGCATGCCATCAGAGAAAGAACCTTGTCCGATGGGGTAGATCAGGAACACGGAGGTTGCAGCAGCCAGAGGGGCGCTGTAAGCCACGCAGATCCAAGGGCGCATCCCCAAGCGGTAGCTCAATTCCCATTGGCGACCCATGTAGGCGAAGATGCCGATGAGGAAGTGGAAAATCACCAACTGGTAAGGACCACCGTTGTAAAGCCACTCATCAAGGGAGGCAGCTTCCCAAATGGGATAGAAGTGTAAACCGATGGCGTTGGAAGAAGGCACAACAGCACCAGAGATGATGTTGTTGCCATACAGCAGAGAGCCAGCTACAGGCTCACGGATACCATCGATGTCCACGGGAGGAGCCGCGATGAAAGCGATGATGAAGCAAGTGGTAGCGGCTAACAGGGTAGGAATCATCAACACACCAAACCAACCTACATAGATGCGGTTGTTGGTGGAGGTTACCCAGTTACAAAACCGTTCCCACACATTGCCGCTTTCGCGACGCTGTACGGTAGTTGTCATGGTTTTATGATTACAGTCAACTTGGTTTATGAAGTAAGGCAAACAATTTTTGCCTTATATGTCGATACATCTTATGAAGATGAATTGGAAATTTCTACTGTTTTTTATATTTATTCAATTATCTTTATTTATCTCAACTAATTTTTCTTAAGTAAATTGAATTTTAGCTTAGTTCTCTCACTTTACTTGAAGTAATCACCAAATATAGAACAATTATTTTACAAACCACTACCCATAGAGTGGGTTCAAGAAACTTGAAGTAAAGAAATATTAAGATATTTTTAGTAACGAAGTATTAAGTAATTACACCCCCAAGATCCACGTTTTGCGATCGCACCACGCCTACTCCCAATACTGCTCGTTAAGAAGAGAGTTGCTTGAACAATTCAAGGAGCTGGGGGAGTTGGGGAGGCTGGGGGAGGCGAATTAGAGCTGATCCGAAAAGCTTACTTTACAAGCTTTCATCCCTTGGAGCCATCTGCTTCCTGCCTTGGAGCCTTCTTGCGCTACTATGTTTGAACGCAACTTTGTATCATACGCTAATAGCATTAGTACAGGCTAAAAATCGAAGTATATATAAGGTTGTAGTCCCGTCTGAGGAGCCAACACCCAAACCGTAAACAGACTTAGGGGCACCAACAGCAGTTTTAAAGGCCAGTTGAGTTGTAACTTCAGCCCTCGCCGGATCAAGAAAATCAATCCCATAGATGCCATCAATATTGCTAAAAGTAAAGCCACTTGAGGACGCTCCAATCTTAAAGCTTCAATGTATACCTTTTGGGCAAATTGAATATCAGCAGCACGTCCCCACAGATTCTGGATGACTAAACCAGCCTCTTTGAGATTTGGTAAGCGGAAAAAAATCCAAGAGGTGAAAACCATGAATTGGGTTAACCACCAAGCAACCAATATTCCTGGCCAACTTTGCCACCACAACTGTAATCCTTCGTTGCGATCGCTAATCGCTTGAGTTAATCGGTGAGCCACTAAAGCCAAGCCATGTAATCCTCCCCAGACAACAAAGCCCCAAGCGGCTCCATGCCAAATGCCCGTAATCAGCATGACAATCAATAAGTTGAAGCAAGTTCGGGTTAACCCTTTACGCGACCCTCCCAAGGGAAAATAAAGATAATTACGTATCCAATTTCCCAAAGTGATGTGCCAGCGCCGCCAGAAATCGGCAATGCTGGTACTAAAGTAAGGAAAGTCAAAATTTTCCGGCAGATTAAAGCCCATTAAAATGGCGCTACCACGGGCAATATCTACATAGCCACTGAAATCGAGATAAAGTTGCAAACCGTAAGCCACGATCGCCAGCCATAAATCGCCACTACCTGCCCGCTGCAAGTTACCAAAACACAAATCAACAAAAATAGCCAATCGATCAGCGAGCAGAGCCTTTTTGATCGCACCACAAGCAATCAACCATAACCCTTCTGCTAACTGTTCAGCCGTAGGAAAATTTAACCCTTTCAGTCCAACCGCAAATTGATGGTAGCGAGTGATGGGCCCAGAAATCAGTTTTGGAAAAAACAATTTGTAGGCGGAAAACTCTAAAAGACGAGAAGTTGCGGGCGCACCCCGATACACATCAATTAGGTAAGCAATGCACTCAAAGGTAAAAAACGAAATTCCTAGAGGAGCAACCAAGTTAGATTTAATCCACGTCGCACTCTCTTTGACTGTAGGTAAGCTCAGGAGAGTTGCTAAGTTAGTCAACAAAAACGGAAGGTACTTAAAGCTCAGTAAACAGATAACATTTAAAACAATTCCTAACCACAACAAACTCAATCGCCGACGATTCCAAGCTGTCTGAGCAATAATCCAAGCGGAGTTGGAGAGATTTTGATTAGTAGCGTGTGCCCCCGGTGCTGTATTGGTACCAATCGCTTTTCCTATAAAAAAGTTAATTAGAGTGATGACAATCAGCAGGGGAATGTATTGAAATTGTAAAGAGGCATAGAAAACCAAACTGGCAAGAATCAATGCCCAAAGTTGCCTAGATAGGGCTTTTGATTGCTTGAGAGAAGCAGTTCTTTTAGAGTTAAGAATAGAGGCACTTGGATTGCCAGAAGCATTGGGTCTTCCTAAAAACCAGTAGATTCCTAGCACAAATAACAGGAAAAGACCATAGATAATTGAAACAAATGTCATTTTTCTTAAAATTGGGCATGGGCAATGGGGTTTGGGAAGAAGAGTTGAAAGTTAGTAAATTGTTAGCGTAGCTAAAGTAGTCAGTGAGTAGAGCTGATTACAGGTGAAGAAGTTAACCGCTTATTTCTTCCAACCTTCAACCTTCCAACCTTCAACTTCAGCCTTCAACCCAACCCCTAATCCTGAGTTTTCTGAGTTGGCCAAGAAATCATTGGATCTCGCGCTAGGTGATTGGAAACTTTGTAGGCACCATAGCGATTGAGGTGGCTGGGGTCGGAAAAGAAGTCAGGTTTGGTCAGCAATAATTGGCTTAAATCCCGGAAGATCAGCCCCTTGTTCATCGCTGCGGAGCGCATGTATTGCTGAAATTTTTCCTCGTATGCGGTACGAGTCGGATCTAAGTAGTCTTTGGTAAGAGGGAGATTGACAAAAACTACTCCAACATCATGAGCTTGTGTAAATTGTAGGAGTGATTCTAGTGCTGTTTCTTGCTCTCCACTCAATTGGAAAGATTCATAATCGCCGTCATAATCTCCACGCACTCTAGGATGATTTTTGTAATAAGTAACAGGATTGAAGCGAACGGATAGGGGCAGGAAACCATCAAAGTCAATGGACTCCTCCGGTGATAATTTCTGTAAGTCTTTATCTGTTTGATTCTTTGAAGGACTGTTATGCTTCACGAGAGCAACAAAGCGATCGCGTAACAAAGATTTGAGCTGATCTCGCTGAGCATAAGACGTGGAGACTTGGCCGAGGGACTGACTTAGCCATTCGCTGAGTGATTGATATTTCTCACTCAAAGCCGTTAAGGGATTGACTGTCTCGTTATCCTGAGTATTGTTTGCGGTTGCGGCCTTTCCAGAGCGACGCTTTCCTTGAATGTCAACTAGATTGGACAAGGTTCCCGCTTTGAGCTGCTTATAGCCTTCAGAGGTAGCGATCGCATTGTAAGTGAGATCCGCCCGACCACTGTTAAAGGCTCTTGCTCCATCTGCCCAGATAATCAATTTAGGCAGTTGTTCGGGGGTGAAGAGACGGCGAATGATGAAGTCTACAACTTGAGCTGTAGCTCCGTTGATGCCAAAGTTAAACACTTCCACATTCGGATGTCCCTGAGCGGCTAAAGCATCTTGAAGCGCGATCGGATCAACCCCTCGTAAAGCTCTAGAACTCCCGATCACCAAAACATCAGGAGGCCCATTCTGAATCAATCGTTGTTGGTAGAGAGCGAGTTTCTCATCTAGCAGTGGGTTGTTAAAGGAAGGATTAGGCGATCGCGCAGCCGCTAAAATCGCTGCCTGAGCTGCATTCGCTTTGTCTGGATTTGGAGAATTCTCTGTTTCGTTGACAATAACGCTCGTCTTCCCATCTCTGGTAAATCCAGAAGCATTAAAGCCATTCGTTTCCTGAACTTTGCCTTTTTGCAGCGAGATTTGAGGGAGAGATAGGGAGTTCGATGGCGACGACTCAGCTATTGAAACCCCCCTTGACTGAGCTTGCCGCAATATTCGACCCATCAACCAATCCGCTTGCACCGTCAGCAGTAATCCCACTAACCCCCATACTACGGCAACTCTCAATCCTTGGAAGGATGCGAAATTTTTGACATTGGATAGAGAAGTCGGGTGTGTTAGTGCACTACGGGGAGAAACCAGACCGGAAGTGGGATGATCTTCACTGACAACAAACAGTTGAGTGGCACACAACAGGCGCTGGATGCCACTGACTGTTGCTTGAACCGTTCGCGAGAAACCGTCTTGAAGGTCTTTTTGGGTGAGATCGGGACGAAGAACGCTTTCCCCGGTAGGAGCAATTAACTCATTTACATAGGCATCAGATGCTGCAAACTCTGGGTTAGCTTCTGGAACGAAGCGTTGGCGATGGATAAAATCAACCCCATAATTCCAAGAGGGAGAGGTAGAACCAGCACGCCGTCCATAGATTCGCACTCCAGCAATTTTGGGAATGGCTAACTGACGAAGGAATCGGGCGATAGGAGGGCCAACCTGAGCTTGGGGCGGACAGACAGGGGCCTCGCTCATGATGTGTAATACATCTTGTTTGCGGCGTACTTTTAAGTGAATGCCACCCGTTGCCAAACGCCGATCTAAATCGGGATTGAGTAACCGTTCCAGCAAAAAGGTTAGGGCGTCCTGATTGCCCATTTGTGCCAGGGATAAAGGCGATTCTCCTCTAGCGGGATTGCTAGTTGCCGGTAAGTTGAGCCACTCGATCCACAGTGGCTTTTCTTGCTCAGGATTGAGCGTTCGTTCCTGGGATTCAACCCCATAAACAGTAGCAGCTTGGATACCTTGAGGCGTGATCGTCTCTAGCATCGCCACGATCGCATTCACTGCCTTTTGCTTGTCGGGAGCAGTATTCGGTTTTGCCGCTAACAAGCTACAAAAAAGATGCAGCGTTTTGTCTTTTTGTACCGCCCGTACATCCATTCCTATTTTGACGAGCGTCTGGTTTAACAATCTGGCGATCGCTTGTACATCACCCCAGCGTGCCCAATCTTTGAGCATTTTCTCGGGAGGCGTTAAATCAACCCGCAGCATCCATTCGGGTGTCGCTTCCCCGCTCACTTGAGAGCAAATGGCAGCATCTCTAAACCCCTTAAGCCGCAATGAGCGCAGATTCTGAACAACTGGCTCAGTGAGCAAAGAGGCGTCGGGACTATAGTCGGAATTACAAACCACCCAAAGACGCCGATTAGACTCTTTCCCCGTCTCTACATCCTTAACCGATGCGTCAGGAAGATTTTGAATAATGACTTTAACGCTGACTCCCAAAGAACTCAACGTCTCACTGAGATAGCGAGCGATCGCCTCCGGGGAACCCGAACGAGCAAGACTTTCATTAGACACTCTCAACTCTGAGTCAGCCGTTGTCGCTGGCGTTGGCACCGCCGCTGATTCTTGAGATGCCTGAATCGGTTGAGTTACAGGGGATTTGAGTCTAATTTGTTTAATCCAATCGGGGCGCTGATTTCCCCAAGTACGCCCATAGATAATGATCTGGTAGACAGGATTTTCCGGATCGACGGGAAACGCCTCTCCCGGTTCCCGGTTTTCCAGCGCCTTAAGCAAACGGTCTATAACCGTCTTCGCCTCTAAACCCTGGCGGCTCTCACAGAGAATATGTAAGTTATTTCCTCCTAACCGGACGCGGAGGCGCACTTCCGGTTGTCCAAGGGCACCGTATACCCATTGGGCAAGGGAGGACGAACGAGCCTTTGGGGTATGCTGATCGACATCCAACATTACAAACCTGTCACCTGGACTGATAACGGATTGATAACTTTACCTTGAGTAATTGCACCCTTGATTTAAGCTTACATATAGCGCTTTTTAAACCGCTAAACATGGTGTGCGGAAAAACCTTGGGGAAGGTAAGCACAATTACTTCATCAAAATACATGGGACTGCTCCTCACGCCAACCCCTAACAGGGTAGGGGATAGTTTTTAAGAAGAATTCCTAGCAAAGCACACGCCTGCACACTTTCGCTCACAAGTTATTTGTCCTTTGTCAGAGCATCCTTTGTTTTTACGGGTTGATCCATGACGCATGAGCATAGAAGCCAGGGGCATTCTTCCCATCTTTAGAACAGACAAGCTTACCACCCCTTGGTTCTGACTCTTCTCCAGTATCTCGTATGGATACGTGACTGACTGTGGCATGGGTCAATTCGATAGTGATTGATGTTGAATTCTCAATAATCTCAAATTTTGAGACTTGGTCACATCCTTGTTGATGCCAGCGCTAGGATATTGCTACGAGTGAGTCGTGCAAAATCATCACTCGATTCAGTCCAGAAATACTTTTCTTAACCTTTATTCATGACCTCTCCTAACACCACACGACTGAACCCCCCCCCAGTAAGTCACTCTCCATCACCAATGCCAACTGATTTTCTGTTAAGTTTAGCGGTCAGTCCGATGCTGCTAGGCGTCCTTGCCAGTGATGCTCTCCTGTCGTGGCTGACTAGCGTAGGCATTAGCAGTGAAGAAGTCTTTCGCGGCGAACGATTGCCAGTTTTACACTTCCCCGAAACCAGAAGCGAAGAGTAAAAATCATAGATTAAAGGCAACAGGGAATGGGGAACGGGGAACAGTGCAGGTCTGGCGTTGGGGATTTAAACCCCTCCCCAGACAGACCACTCGCTTAGTGGGGGCTTGAGACCCTGTGCCAAGGGAATTTCGTCAATGGAGTAACTACTCTTGCCATTTCCTGTAAATCTATAACTTTCCTTAAAAATAGTTAAACTAGCAGGCAATTGAGATATGTGCCAACTGCCTGTAGAGTTGGTGCATGGGTATTAC
>CBKWLJ010000078.1:0-23705 GCA_966675205.1 uncultured bacterium | reverse complement strand
GCTTCTGTGCTCAACCGTTGATGAAGCGTCTTCTGCAAGTCGAAGATACTTGCACCTGTCCTTCCGAAGAAGAAACAACATCTGTTCGGGGCGATCGCCACAATGTTCCGGGAGCCGTCCGTGCTAGTTTGGGCATCCACAATACCGAAGAGGAAATGGAAATTCTGGTAGAAGCCGTAGCCAGCATTGCTCAAAAACAATGGCAGGGCAACTATGAGCAGGATGCTACCACGGGTGAGTATTTACCTCAGGGCTTCCGCTTCGACTTCTCCCACCTACCGGGTTTCTCCACTGAACCGATTATCCACCATTCTGCTCCGATGCCTGTTCGTGAATCTAACTTTAAAGTAGTTAGTCGCGTGCCCTTGGCTACACTGGCTGGAATTGGAGCATTATTAACCACGATTCGGGCTTACTTTGGTTAATACAATTGTTCTTCTTGGGTAAGGTGCATCCTCATACAGGTTATAGGCGAGAGGGATACGTTGCTTGACCTGTTGAGGATGCTTTCTTCTTTTGAAGCTCAAGGGAAGGACTGACGGCACTTAAAAGCGCCGACGCTACATTCCACCCTTAGAAAAGGTGGGCTTTGCTCTAAGTTCTGTAAGCTATTTACGAATTACGAATTACGAATTACGAATTTTTAATTGTTTCCCCGCTCTAGTAATAGTGTCACTGGCCCATCATTTTCAATTGAGACTTGCATCATCGCACCAAACTGACCCGTTTCTACACGTAACCTACTCTGCCGCAACTTTTCGACAAATCGTTCGTACAACTGCTCTGCTACATCCGGCGCTGCTGAATCGCTAAAAGACGGACGGCGACCTTTACGACAGTCTCCGTAGAGAGTAAACTGACTGACAACTAATAGTTCACCTCCAATCTCTTGGACAGATTTTTCCCAACGATCAGAACCGTTATCGCTACCCGGAAATAGTCTTAATTCCAAGCACTTTCGCGCCATCCAGTCGAGTTCCGCTTCCGTATCTGTATTAGCAATTCCCACCAAGAGATTTAGTCCTCGCCCAATTTTACCCACAGTAACACCGTCGATCTCGACTTGAGAGGATTTGACTCGCTGAATAACAACACGCATAAATCGTTGAAGGCAACACTACCGTAGGGGAAGCTCGATCGCAAACTCAGTTATATAGCAAAAGGCATAGGGCAAAAGGCAGGAGGCAGAAGGGATGCATATGGAGTGGTCAATGTTTCAGGATGAAAGCGAGAGTCAAGAGCCGCCTTAGCGACTGCTATATTTTCTCTATCTTCACAATAGAAGAGGCGGTAAGCCCATCCTCTTAAAGTAAGAGAGGAACACCAACCGCCGCTTTCCTTTGTCATTTGACATCAGCAATGACCAATGACCAATGACCAACAACTACCTACCGAATCCCTTACCGCGATTGGGAGAAGGCAGACAGACGCACTTTTCAATTTGCGATCGCAACTTATCATGGTCTAAATCCTGACCAATCAGCACTAGTTGCGTTTTCTTGGGTCTGTTATTCCACTCATCATCCTCAATCGTGAACCGTTTCCCACTGAGGTGGAAGATATGGCGATGAGGACTTTCATCAAACCAGAGAATTCCTTTGGCACGGAAAACATTGGCAGGAAGCTGATTATCTAAGAAATTTTGAAACTTCCGAATCGCAAAGGGTTTATCACTTTCAAAAGAAATTGAGGTAAATCCATCATTTTCTAAATGATTGGAGTGATGGTGGTGATGCTCGTGGTTATGGTCATGATGGTGATGATGCTCATGCCCACAATCAGGGCCATGGTCACAATCATGATGATGCTCATGCTCATGATCATGGTCGTGATGGTGATGCTCAGATTCCTTGGTATCAAAGTACTTGTCAGACTCAAACAGACCCACACTTAAAATCAAGGGCAGTGGCACCTGAGATTTAGTAGTGCGGAGAATCCTTGAACCCGCTTTCATCTCTCGAATTCTGACTTCTAAGGCATCAACATCGGCCTCATCAACGAGGTCTACCTTATTCAGGACAATAATGTCGCCATAAGCAATCTGGCTAGCAGCCGCCTCACTGCTAAATAAATCCAGGCTGAAATTGGCGCAATCTACCATGGTGACAATAGAATCGAGACGAGTTAAGTCCCGCAGTTCAGTCCCCAAAAAGGTGAGGGCAACAGGAAGGGGGTCAGCTAACCCTGTGGTTTCCACCACCAGATAATCAATTTTGTCTTCCCGTTCTAAGATCTTGTATACGGCTTCAGCTAGATCATTATTAATCGTGCAGCAGATACAACCATTACTGAGTTCCACCATATTCTCGTCGGTGGTTATAATCAGCTCATTGTCGATGCCAATCTCACCAAACTCATTGACCAGCACCGCCGTCTTCAGACCCTGCTGATTTGTCAAAATATGGTTGAGAAGAGTTGTCTTGCCGCTACCGAGAAAACCCGTAATAATAGTGACCGGCAGGCCATGCTTTGGGGCGTCCATGGACTGAGATTGTGTGGAAGTAGCTGCTGATTGCATAGCGTGGATGTCAAAAAGGTCAGAATATAGAGAGGATAACTTACCAATGTGATCAACATTGGCGGAGGATGTTAACAGGTATCCCTTCCTCCCCCATTATTGCTGATTTATCCTTTAGTGTTTTCATTCCGGTTGTGTCATGACCTTAACCCTTTACAATACCCTGACTCGTCGCAAGGAACCTTTTGAACCGATAGAACCGGGCAAAGTGAAAATGTATTGCTGCGGCATCACGGTGTATGACTATTGCCACTTGGGTCATGCTAGAACTTGCATCGTCTGGGATACGGCTAGGCGATATCTGCAATGGCGTGGATATGACGTGCATTACGTACAGAATTTCACGGATATTGATGACAAAATTCTGAATCGGGCGCGGAAAGAAGGGACATCAATGGAAGATGTTTCCGATCGCTTCATCAAGGTCTACTTTGAAGATATGGCACGGCTGAATGTTAAAGAAGCAAACGCCTACCCCAGGGCAACTCACACCCTTGATGGTATTAAGCGCTTGGTGCATGAGTTGGAACAAAAAGGCTTTGCTTACCCAGCATCCGGTGATGTTTACTATGCCGTGCGTCAGTTTCCTGAATATGGCAAACTATCCGGCCGCAAGTTAGACGACTTACAAGCGGGGGCAAGTGGACGGGTAGGTGTGGACGAAGAGGAAGCGAAGAAAAAAGACCCCTTTGATTTTGCCTTGTGGAAGGCCGCAAAACCAGGGGAACCGGCTTGGGAATCCCCTTGGGGTGCCGGTCGTCCGGGTTGGCATATTGAATGTTCTGCGATGATTCGTAAAGAACTCGGTGAAACCATTGATATTCATACGGGTGGCGCTGATTTAGTGTTTCCTCACCACGAGAATGAAATCGCCCAATCCGAAGCAGCAACGGGTAAACCTTTAGCTCATTACTGGTTGCACACCGCTATGGTGAAAGTGGAGGGTGAGAAGATGGCGAAGTCTCTAGGGAATTTTATCACCATCCGCGATTTACTAGATCGCCCCACGGACTCGATGGCAGTGCGGTTGTTTGTTTTAATGGCACAATACCGCAAGCCGATTGATTTTTCCGATGAGGCTATAGAATCAGCAACCAATGGTTGGAATACCCTGAAAGAAGGGCTACTCTTCGGTCATCAATATGGGGAACAACTGGGTTGGCAAGATTTCTCCTCAATCCAAAATCAAAAATCCTCAATCCAAAATCCCATAGTTGATCGCTTTAATGAAGCGGTAGATGATGACTTCAACTTTGCTGGGGGAATAGCGGTTTTATTTGAAATTGCTAAGGAGTTGCGCCGTGAGGGAAATCTCTTAGTACACGAAGGGAAAACGGAAACTTCACCTGAGGTATTGGAGAAGCAATGGCATACACTCGTTACTTTAGCAGGGGTGTTAGGTTTGGAAGCGCAACCCGAAGAGGCAACGAAGGAACCTGCTGATGGGTTGAGTGATGCACAGATTGAAGCGCTCATTCAACAGCGTACCGAGGCACGGAAACAGAAAGATTTTGCCATGAGCGATCGCATCCGTAATGAACTCGCTGACAAAGGTATTACCCTGATTGATAAACCCGGTAATGTAACCCTTTGGCATCGAAATTAAGAAAATTCCGTGAAGAATAGGGGCACGGCATCAAATCGTCGTGTCCTTGCCATAGCCCTGTGCGAGAATGAGCTTCATAAGCAAGAACAAACAACATTCTCTACCGGGGAAAATTAAGATGATTAGTCGAGAATTTCACCAAGAAAACTATTTGCCCCATCCTGTTAAACTAGGAAACCTAAAAGTTTTCCCTAAAAGCATTAAAGAAAGTACAAGAAAAATTTTAGGGAAGATCTATTTTAGAAAGTTTGATTTGAATTCATCTGCAACTTTTTTTCAAACTAATTTTTTGAGAGAAGAGCTACCAGAACTCCTACAACAACTTCATTCATTTGAACCGCTTCGTTGTAGAAAAAATCAGCAGAAACTTGCTCAAAAAGCTCTGGCTGCATTGGGAAATCGTCAGCAAGACCCTATAATAAACTTGGCAAGAAATTTAGCAAATGATGTTGCTGGTGCTGTTGATTAGTGGTGTTTTAGTCAGTGGCTGTGCATCTACTGACTTCTGAAAAACAGCGAATAGGCTTTTTACAGCAGTCGCCAAGGTGATTAGGGGACATGCAAATCCTGAAAGCCTGACTCATCAATCTTTCTCCTTGGAGTCCTCTGCCTTTTGCCATACCATAAAATTAGATTTACAGTTTTTGAACTTTGCATAGCTTGAGGATGCCTCTTCCTGATTGTCCAGCTTGGGAATATGCCGCTCATCCGAAACGAGAGGTCATCCTTAAAGAACGAACGGAAGATCTTGTGATTCAGTTGTATCAGCAAAATCTTGATTTTGTGGAAAGCGCTGCTGACACACGACTGATCCATCAATATCTTTTTAGCCTCTTAGTACCCAGAGAATACATTTACTATGCAGGTCATTATCGAGGAGAAAATTTTCCCTGCCTAAAAAGCTATTATGCAGGAATAGAAGGAGTTTCCTCTGGTTTTCCTCCTTTTTTAGTTGAGCAAAGGATGGAAAAAATTGCTCAATGGGTTCGAGAAGGAATGAAGGTATTAGATGCAACCCATCAACTTGCTGATTCTCAACTCGCACCTGAAGATAAACTACTAAATACAGTAGCGTTTGCCTGCATGATTTTTAATGAAGTGCTGCGAGTACATCCCTACGTTAATGGCAACGGTCATGCGGCGAGATTTATTATTTGGGCTATTTTAGGTAAGTATAATTACTGGCCAAAACAATTCCCAATTGAACCCCGCCCCAATCACCCGTTATATGCTTGGGCTATTGGTGAATATCAAAAAGGGAATAAGGAAGCGTTGGAAAATTATATCTTGATGTGCATTGCAGGTTGAATTATCCTATGATGCCTTAATAGGCATCAGTGAATATACCTATTATCCCCGGAAAAAGTTTTGCGATCGCAACTTCTTTACCCTTTTATCTTTCTCTCTCCGTACTGTTCTCCATTGAATTGAATATCTACGCATATTTACGGAGAAAACTTACGCAGAAAAGCTCAGGTAGATCTGATTTGTCAACAGCCATAATAAAGAGGTGGGTTACGGAAAGATTAAAAATAACGAATTATGTCTCAAACAATCGAACGCGGAATAAATCAACAATCCAAAACTTATGTTGAAGGATTAGAAGTACAATACCAACAGTTAAACAGTATTCCCAACACCATTATTTGTCTTGAGTACAATGCAACTACATTTCTAACTTTCAGAGTTAATGAAGCTAGCCGAGGCTCTATTGTAAAACTAGGATTTAAAGATACCAATATTGCTCTTCAATGCCAGATTCGCCACAACACTTACATCTTTACCCGTGAGCATCTAGAGCAACTGAGCCATCGCGAATGCTATGACTTGTTCAACCAATTAGGGGTAACCGAGTTCATTTCTCTGTTTTCTTAAAGTCCACTAGTGCAGCGTGGCGAAAATAAGTGACCAGCTTAAGCGGGTTCGGGAAAGACCTTAAATTGCCAGACCAAAGGTTTAGCCAGAGTGCGGATGAAGTAGACAATAAAATCAAGAATCTTCTGCGTAAGGTCTTCATGTGATTGTTTACAGGTTGTTGCAATAGTGTTCAAACTGTTTAATAACGTCACTGATTTGGTATGGCATAAGTTGCATATTGCCATAAGCTGTTTCAGCTGTCGCTTGATCGCCTCGATCGCTAGCATGCAAATATTCAGTCATATTGTTATGAGCTGCAATAATGCTATCCAGTGCTTGTTGATGAAACGCCTGGATTTGAGCATCACTAAAATTCTGAATTTCTAACTGCTTGATTTCAGTTTTGAGAACGACTAAGAGATTTTCTAGCAATTCGCGTTGGGTGTTGCGATCGTTCTCTTTGGCAGTGAAGCGATCATTAAAGCGAGCGATCGCGGCCTCAAAGCGCTGACATTGAGAGCATTTTGACTCTGTGACGGGTTGAGCGTTAGCTGTAGCTGTTTGACTGGTAAGCGCGATCGCAACGACAGCTAGACTAAGTAAGAAATAATGAATTTTCATTTTAAATCAGAGTCAACTAATCTGACAAAATTTCAGGTTTATGCTCAGTCTAATCACTTACCACAAAGATTTGGCCTGACATCAGTCAGTTTGTTTATTGGTACAGCGGAATGATTGTGTTGTTGTGGACGAATCAATCACAGTCAAGCCCAATTTTTCACCTCAGTCAAGCTCACAACCTTAAATCTATCTCAAGGATAATTGCACCCAGCGATCGCTGGGATGAGTGAGGAGGAGCGATCGCTCCAAAATCAAGGAACAGTGATTTGTGTCCAGCAAATACACTTCTACAACTCCGTGGCGCACGGCTTTGATGAACCAATTTCATACCAAGTTGCATTCATACGTAGCATATTCATTTTCTCCGCGTCCCCGTATCCCCGCGTCTCCGTGTCAATCTCAACTACTATCTTTGAACGCAACTCGGTATCAGACATTTTTTCAGATTGTCTTCGGTCTTACTCGAACAAGGTTCCTCATGGATAAATCCGAACGCTCCCGAACGCACGAGAAAGAGGGAAAATGTAAAAAAGACATTAGTTGATACAGAAGATGGGTATAAGCAGGGATAACGCATGAAGATTGAGACATTAGCAGTTCATGCAGGACACCAAATTGATTTGGCAACAGGGGCAGTTGCACCTCCTATATATCTCTCTACTACCTTCGAGCGTCAGGCAGATGGTAGCTACCCCCAAGGTTATAACTACATTCGAGACAACAACCCAAACCGAGAAGCCCTAGAACAATGTTTGTGTAAATTGGAACAAGGAGTTGCTGCCGCTGCCTTCGCTTCCGGTTCAGCAGCAACCATGAGTGTATTCCAATCCCTATTCCCTGGCAGCCATGTGATTGCTCCCCTAGATACCTATTCTGGAACCACTTCTCTACTGCAAGATATCTTTATTCCTTGGAATTTGTCAGTCACGTTTGTTGATATGACGAATCCTAGCGCCGTTGAGCAAGCCATTCAAAGCAATACCCGGTTAGTTTGGCTGGAAACGCCCTCTAATCCCATGCTTAAGATCACGGATATTGGGAAGATTGCAGACATTGCTCATCAAGCCAATGCACTTTGTGTTTGTGATAATACTTGGGCAACACCCATGGGGCAAAATCCTCTGGCTTGTGGTGCCGATTTAGTGGTTCATTCCTCCACTAAATACCTGGGTGGCCATAGTGATGTCATGGGAGGAGTAGCAATTACCAAGAGTGAAAATGACTTTTTTAACAAAATTCGGAAAATTCAAACCACGGGAGGTGCAGTCGCTTCTCCCTTTGATTGCTGGTTGGTACTCCGAGGAGTTCAAACTTTACCCTACCGTATGAGGGCACATTCAGAACATGCACTGAAAGTAGCAACTTTTCTCAGTGAACACCCCAAAGTTGAGAGAGTTTATTATCCGGGACTCCAACAACATCAAGGATATGAAACTGCTAAACAACAAATGCAACTGTTTGGGGGAATGCTTTCTTTTCAGTTAAAAGGTGGGCGAGAGATGGCTTTTGCTGTAGTGGCAAAGGTGAAACTCTTTACCCGAGCAACCAGCTTAGGGGGAGTAGAAAGTTTAATCGAACATCGTGCTTCCATAGAAGGAAAACAAACAAAAACTCCAGATAATCTACTGCGGGTTTCCGTTGGTCTTGAGCATCCAGAAGATTTAATAGAAGACCTTGCTCAAGCTTTAGATTAATCTCTTCAGAAAGATGCGAGTGATACATAGAAAGGGGAGTCAGAGGATGCTACGCTTTTTGTTTACCGGGGGTAGGAGGGTCAATAGACCTCTTGCAAAAGTAAAAAAGCGCTCCAAAATGATGACGATTAAGTCAAATATAATCCCTTTTCCCTTTCCCCTTTCCCCGACTTGGAGCAAGAAGTCTAATGTGTAGCGCTATTTTAGAAAATTGGTATTACTTTCGATAGAATTATCACGATTTGAGGCAACCGATTTACACCTCGATTAGACCAATAATTGTTCAGTGACATCCTCTGACACTAATTCTGCGAATATAGTGTCAGCATCCTAACATCACTATTAGGAATTCCTGCTTCATTCGGAGTGCAACCACTTAATATTAGAAATTGCTATATAGCATTTTTATTTGGGTCGTAAATACAGCAACGGTTTGCAAAAGGCAGAAGGCAAAGGGCAAAAGGCAGGAGGGAAAAGAAATGCGGAGTTTTTCTTTATTGAAAGAAAAGATTAGCTAGGTTTACAACTCATTTGAAAACGCTATATTGCAATTAATGTAGATTCATGTCAATGAAAGAGAGATCTATAGCCCCAAAATTGGCAACAAAAGCGACGTTTAAATTTTCTAGGGAATTGACCAACCAAATCGTTGTATCAATTTCATGAGATTCATAGTGATTAAATAACAGAGAAAATCGTTCTTCTAAATCAGGCTTGACATAACCGGAAAGCAGCGCAATTTTTAGTAAAAGTACAGTAGTTCGGAGGGGTCCTAGGTTAGAAATTAAATCAATAAAATAGATATGATTAGGATTTTTGGGACTTTCTAATAAGAATTTAAAGAGTTGACGACAAGTATTTCGTAGTAAAGATTCAGTAATTTTTTGGGAGTCTCTCTCAGGAAAAACATTTTTTAAAAAATCAGATAATCGCTTGTTAAACTGATGTTTACCGTATTCAGAATCAATAGCAGCAATTAGGTATTCATACAAATCGCTTTTAAAGGCTCGGTAAGAGAGTAGCTGCGCTCTGTGAGCTAGAAAAACGTGAGCTAAATCTTTGTAAGTGTAAGAACCTTCAACTTTTCCTACAAATTGTTTAAGTGCTAAATACAGATCTTTGTCACTTAATAGGGTAGGGTTTACGGGTTGAATTAGAGGTTGACCTGTCATCAAGACGGTTTTAGTAGACGTTGATACTTGCCTAACTAAGTAAGTAGCGTATTGGGAAAGATTAAGAGCAAATTGCCACTGGCGTTCGGCTCGAATCTGCTGAATAGTTTGCTGATGTTCGTGAGAACTGCCCTTTTTTAAAAGACAATGGGAGTATAAGTAGGGATACCGATAAATGTAGTTTCTTAAGCGAGGAATTTTTTCTCCAGATGTTAGTTCTGAGGGAGTTTCTAGTTCTAAAAGGTAGCGTAGAACAGCCTCTTCTTCCTGTTGATGAAACAGTTGTGTTGTTTGATCAATAACAGGTTCTAGAAACAAGCGCTGTAGAGCTAAATACTCCTCACTTTGGGTAAACTGATGAATCAGTTTTCGCAAGCGTTTGATGGAATTGGGGGGAGAAACTCCTGTACTGCCCCACTCAAGAAAATTTTTAAATAAATCGATCAAGTTGGCGATCGCAAATTTTGAGGAGGGAGTTTGCCAGTTATTGATCAGGATATAACAGCAACGGTTGAGAAAGAACTTAAACTTTTCCTCGCTGGGATGGGAAATGAGAATCCGGCGTAGGGCGGCGGCAATTTCCGGTTCGGGGTAACTAATTCCTTCAATAAACAGTTTGTGAAACCGCTCAATCATCCTGATCGGCAACTCATGTTGCACTCGATCAAGCAGGTGATCATAGACAATTTGCTCATCTTGATCAGAGTGGGGTTTGGGCCTAGGGGGAGGATACGTTCCTCCCCCAATGTGTCGCTCGAGCCAACTTTGATTAAAAATCTCCTGGTAAATGCGGTTGTAAACTCTAATGGCGGGTTGAGCATAAAGCTGTCCCATCGACTGCTTAACCACTAACCCGGATAGCCGCAATTCCATCTGTTCACAGGAGTTATCTGCGGGAATTTCGCCTTGATCCAAAATTTGTTTATAGATTGGCAGTAACCCACTGATGCAGTTACTACTTTGCAGCAAGCGATCGCGTATCGATCTTAAATGCTCCGGCTCGTCTTGAATCTCCCAGTTTTCGATGATTTTTTCTCGTACTAACTGCTCAACCCGTTGGGCTTCAGTACCTGCTGGGATAAAAGCACTTTCCCTAGAAATCAGTTGACAAAGCTTTTGGGTGAGAAAGGGCTTACCCCCTGTCCAAGCCAAAATTTCTTGAAGTACGGCTTGAGGATTGCTCGCTTTAGGTGCTAATCCTTCTGCTAAACCTAGGCATTCGTAGAGTTTAAAGCCACTAAGGTGAATCTCCTGGCCCATTTTAAACAGAGGATGTTCTAGAGTTCCCATCAACTCACAAGGCGTCGCGACTCCCAGTAGTACCCAATTCAGGCGCTCATATTCAGGGTACGTCGCACGCTGCTTGTAGCAGGAGTAAATCAGGGTAAAAAAATCATCTACCTTGAAGTTCAAACTCTTGATTGTGTCAATTTCATCGACGAAAATCAGGAGATTTTGCGGAACTTTGACAAGCAACACCCTGCGAATAAATTCACTCAAGCGCTGCACAGGAGAGAGAGTACTGCGTTCATCCCACCAAGCAGAGATATCAACGTCCTTGAACAGGTTAAAACTGGATGCTAGAGCGTCGATAATACCTGCATACCATTGGTTTTGGGTAATATTGCGCTCATCAATTGCCATCAAGTCAATCACACCACAAGCAATTCTCTGTCCCTGTAACCGTTGCATCGTCCGCACTCGAAGTGAAGACTTCCCCATCTGGCGTGAGTTGAACACATAACAAAATTTGCCAGTCAATGCCCCTTCATACAGATCAGAGTCGGCTTGCCTGATCACATACGAAAGAGAATCTTGTGCTAGACAGCCCCCGACTTGATAGTCATATCCCGATTTCATTTCTAGGTACATAGATGCATCCGTTGGGACTCATCCTTAATTTCTTACAACAGTGAAAGTTTGCCAAGTCCCTGTACTACTTATCTCTCAAGGCGTTACCTCTTATGCAAAAAGTCTTTTCAAAAGGATGATAAACCAACTCTTGAAGCCAGACTATAAGAAGAGTTCAAATTGCATCGATTCATCATAAAACTATAGGGTGGGCAATATTGCCCACCCTACTGAATGGGTTGGAAACAGCTAACGACTAGAAATTTTCGCGGTGATCGATCGCCCTGTTCATCCGTTCAATCACCTCGGTAACCGGAATTGCCCCGATATCTTGGGACTTACCTCCCGCCGCACGGATGCGAATGCTCAGAGTGTTGGACTCCACTTCCTTCTCACCCACAACTGCCATCACAGGAATTTTTTCCTTCTCGGCATTGCGAATTTGTTTAGGTAAGCGATCGCCACTGGTATCCACCTCAGCACGTATCCCAACCGCTCTCATCTTCTCGGCTACTTCCTTGGCATAAGGCAAGAACGTGTCGCTCACTTGGGCAATCCGCACTTGCACCGGTGCTAACCAGAAGGGGAAATCTCCGGCATACTCTTCGATTAAAATTCCGATGAGTCGTTCTAAGGAGCCAAACGGTGCACGGTGAATCATCACAGGACGCTTACGAGTCCCATCTTCGGCAACGTACTCCAAATCAAACCGCTCTGGTAGGTTGTAATCTACCTGTACGGTTCCCAACTGCCATTCGCGATCGAGGGCATCTCGGAAGATGAAATCGAGCTTTGGTCCATAAAACGCCGCTTCTCCAATTCCCTCAAAGTGCTCCATTCCCAGCGTTTCCACTGCCCGACGAATGGCATTTTCTGCCTTGTTCCACGCCTCATCCGAGCCAATATATTTATCGGAATTCGGGTCGCGGAAACTTAATCGCGCTCTAAAATTGGAGAGTTTTAAGGTTTTGAATACCGATAGGGTTAAATCCACCACACTCAAGAATTCGGCATCTAGCTGTTCTGGGGTAACGAACAGGTGAGAGTCATCTTGAGTAAAACCCCGCACTCGTGTTAACCCCCCCAGTTCACCGGATTGCTCATAACGGTAAACGGTGCCAAATTCAGCGAGGCGCATGGGTAATTCCCGGTAAGAGCGCAAGTCATTTTTATAGATTTGGATGTGGAAGGGGCAATTCATTGCCTTGAGAACAAAGCCCTCATCTTCCGACTCGCCCATCATGGGGAACAAATCTTCTTTATATTTTTGCCAGTGTCCCGAGGTTTTGAACAGGTCTATTTTCGCGATGTGGGGAGTAACAACCTGCTGATAGCCTCGTTTGATTTGTTCCTGTTTGAGGAAATCTTCGAGAATACTGCGTACTATAGCTCCTTTCGGGGCCCACAAGGGTAATCCAGGGCCGACTTGATCGGAGAAGATAAACAGCCCGAGTTCCTTCCCTAGCTTGCGATGGTCGCGTTTGAGTGCTTCTTCCTTACGGCGCTTGTACTCGGCTAAGTGTTCTGGTGATTCCCAGGCGGTGCCGTAGATGCGCTGCAACTGAGCTTTGGTGGCATCCCCTCGCCAATAAGCACCCGCAACGCTTTCTAAGGCAATGGCTTTCGGGTTTAATTCTGCGGTGTTTTCTACATGAGGGCCAGCACACAAATCCCACCACTCTTCTCCTAAGTGGTAAATGGTAATGGGGTCTTCTAATCCTTCGAGGATTTCTAGCTTGTAAGGTTCGCCCAGTTGTTTAATGCGATGTTCGGCTTCTTCGCGACTTACCTGTTCCCGAATGACTGGCAATTTGCGCTTGATAATTTTGTCCATCTCTTTTTTGATGGCTTTCAAGTCCTGCTCAGTAAAGGGTTCCGGTTTGTCGAAGTCATAGTAGAAACCATTCTCAATCCAAGGGCCAATCGTCACCTGTGCCTCCGGAAAGAGCTTCTGCACTGCCATCGCCATGACATGAGAGGTGGTGTGTCGAATCTTTTTTAATGTCTCGGACTCACTGGTGCGGGGGAGATAAATTTTTTCTGGCTGTTCTGGCGCTTCAGCGTTGGACATCAGTGACTGTTCCATTTAATGTTTTTCTTAGGGTTAAAAATTGATAGTGTTGCTCTGCCTCTATGATACAGAGGTTGTTTTTCCCTTGGAGATTAGGGATGGAATGAGGAAAAATGCCTGTGTTGTGAACAAATGTAAAGAGAGTTAAGATTAAACTTAACTGAAAAAATTTTTTTATTTATGCATCAATCACAGCCATCAGAGCAGGAATTACTCAAATCGGTATTACAGCCGTTATTAGAAGATTTTCAATATTGGTTTTCCCGATCGCGCTCTTTATTAGAAACTGAAGATATTCCTTTTTTGAGCCAGGAGCAACAATCTGATCTACTCGGGCGAGTCCAACACGCTCAACAAGAAGTCAGTACAGCGCAGATGCTGTTTAATGCAACCGATGGTCAAGTGGGGATTGAAACCTCTACGCTGGTTCCTTGGCATCGCTTAGTCAGTGAGTGTTGGCAAGTGGCGATGCGTTGGCGCTCGACGCAATCTACCAACTCTTCTGGGCAAAACTTAGGCGATCCCAGCGCCTGAGTCCCCAGGTTGAGGAAATCTTAGATTCAGGAGTGATAAGCTGAACTAACTACTGATAAAAAATCAATTTCGTATTCACTATCTAGAAAAGAGAAATTTACAGACAAACGATTGGTCTGGAGGATGATGCTATGTTACACCTACTTTATCTTGTGGCTTTTACAACCATAGCGTTTTTAGCGATCGGGAATTTACTACGTAGCTTGCTGAGCGTGAGTCGGGATGCCCAACGTCTTTACTCACCCGCAGGCAGACCTTCTTCAGAATGGGGAAGCTCACCTTTAATGGCGTCTCGCCCTCGATATCAAGCTGTACCCCATCCAGAATTATTGGATGATACAGGGAAGCCGATTAATGAACCCCTGCTGGTAATGCGATCGATGTCAGTTGACGATGCCCGCGAACGATTAGATGCTTTATATGAGGCTTCTCCAGGTAACCGCACTGAGAAACAGGAAGAAAGCTAACCCTGCTGAAAAATTTTATTCGCTGTTTTTCATAAAAGTTTGGAGTGACAAAATGCTCCAAACTTTTTGTGTCAATTAGGATAAAGAAATTCAGCATTG
This sequence comes from uncultured bacterium, assembly GCA_966675205.1. GTDB lineage: Bacteria > Cyanobacteriota > Cyanobacteriia > Cyanobacteriales > Coleofasciculaceae > JBFLZA01. The sequence continues at coordinate 9,215 of CBKWLJ010000078.1, read as the reverse complement.
CTAACGCTTGCGGCGGTAGCGATTACGAATTTCATTACGAATACTCCAGCGTAAGTTATTAAAGTTTTCCCACAACGCTTTGAGCATAAGAACGGCAAAGACTAAGGCAGCAACGCTAATTGCTGCGGCTTTAGTAGTGGGTTCTGGCGCACCAGCCACGTAAAAAATTAGACCAACAGGTGCACCAATAAAAGCGGCAATTACTGCGGCTTTTATCGCTTCAATGCAGAGAACACCTAGAGCAAATAATACCGATTTACCTCCCAAAAGAAGAACACCAAGGGCGTCAGTCATATCCCCCCCATAACTCCAAAGAAGCCAACTGATAAACGCGATCGCAGCAAAAATTAGAACGACATTCACGACCCACATGATGCTTCTCCATGGCAATGGCTCTAAGCTAGCATTCGTTACAGCTAACTCAGTTGTCGAGCAAGAGTATTACATCATTTAGCTATTATCGTCATCTCATATTTAGACCTTGGGCAAAACGTTACAGAAATACGTCTTTAGAGCAGGGGAGAAACATCTAGCTGTGAGCTGATTTAGATTAGCCAACAAAGTCGATAAGCTTACGAGAGTATTGGGTTACAGGGACATACACCCGTTGTAGGGTGGGCATTGCCTAGACACGAATTTTTGTCACAACCTCAGGGCTGATTAGGGGCAATGCTCACTTTACGTTTAATTCAATGTCTCTACTGATTGCTGAAGCTCCTGCATCAAAAGTGGATATCTATATTCTTGACTTATTTGTTATCGGCTTACTCCTGCTAGGAGTCACTCTCGGATCGGGTTGGATTTCACGTTTACCGCTATCCTATGCTCTGATTTACCTGGTTGTTGGAGTTTTTCTTGGCCCCTATGGCATTCGACTGATTCAATTGCGGCCTGATGCTGAATTTTTAGAGCGATTGACAGAATTTGTAGTGATTGTCTCTGTATTCGCTTGTGGGCTCAAAATGAATCGCCCTTTCAAGTTATGGGCATGGCAGACTACAGCACGGCTGATTGGGTTTTTGATGCCGATTTCGATTTTAGGCATTGCTGTTATCTGCCATTTCCTTCTCGATTTTGACTGGGGTGCAGCGATTCTTCTAGGAGCCATTTTAGCTCCAACCGACCCAGTTTTAGCGTCAGAAGTGCAGCTTGCCCACGTTGAAGATCAGGATGAATTGCGATTTGGTCTGACTTCGGAAGGGGGATTAAATGATGCCCTCGCTTTTCCCTTTGTCTATTTTGGGCTTTACTGGCTCAAGCATGGCAACTGGGAAAACTGGTTTAAACAATGGGTCGCCATTGATTTAGTTTGGGCGATCGCTTCTGGCATCGTTATGGGGATTGTGGTGGCGAAAGCCATTGTTGGGATTGACAAAAAAGTCCAGCGCTTCCGAGAAGTTGACGATTTGATGGAGGACTTTATAGCCCTGAGTACCATTTTGCTCACCTACTCCTTAACCGAAATCGTCAATGGGTATGGATTTCTTGCCGTTTTTGTTGCTGGGGTTGTTGTTCAAGACAGTTATTATCGCGATCAAGACAAGCGACGTGCTCAAATTAGATTCACCGAACGAGTTGAAAAGCTTTTAGAGGTGGGAACTATTTTGATTTTAGGTTCGCTGCTGCTGGTTGCCCCCATCATGAAGTATGCCGGCCAAGCTCTGTTGTTAGCTGGGTTGCTGTTATTCGTGATTCGACCTGTGGGAGTTTGGATCAGTATGCTGGGTAGCCGAATTCCAGCACCAACCCGTTGGCTGTTTGGTTGGTTTGGCATTCGCGGCGTTGGTTCTATTTATTACTTAACCTATGCATTTGGTAAAGGGTTAGAAGGAGAGACAGGAGAGCGGATTGCGTGGATTACTTATATCATCATTGTGATTTCTGTGATTGTGCATGGAATTAGTGCAACACCCTTAATGTCTTGGTATGAACGCAACATCAAAGGCACTAGCCAAGATGTTACTTCTGCAACTCATCTTGATAAATTTGATCAATCTTGACCTAGATGATGACTCCTAGGGTTGGATGATTAGGATGGATGAAATTTCTACAAAGCAAGGTCAGAGTCCAGTAATACTGTGGTTTTTAATAATTGAAGGGGCATTTTCCGGAAGGTTTAAGCGATAAAGTCCGACAAGATTAGGGAGTTTAATTTCCGCTTCATAAGAATAGTTTTCGTCTGTATCTCTTAAACTAAAAAAAGCTTACTGTACAAACAATATAGCGGTTCTCGATTGAGTGGAGTACATCTAACTCTGCCCTCTGCCTTAAAACCATCAGTTCTATACCTCATCAAATTGAGAAACGCTATATCTCTTTTGCGTCGTGTTTTACCTCTTCTGCCTTCTTGCACTAGTTTTATCAAGCAACTTTCTTCTTAGGTGAGGAGTATTCAAGGCGTAATGTCATCAATGCTTCTGTATTACAAGCATTTTGTAGCTTGCTCTAAGCCAACTTACCTAAGGGGCAACCAAATTCTTTGTAATCTTTTGTTACAAGAACCTATAAGTCCAACTTGAGTCTTGATGTTGGTTTTCTAAAGCAGTATTGATATCTAGCACATTAGTCAACAATAACCAACGACCATTAAAAAATGGTAATTCATAATCGATAATTCATAATTAAATAGGCTTCATCTCAGTCCTGTAATTTGCGGAAAAAGCCGTAATACATTCTCAGGTAAATGTATTACACCTTTTCAAGGCTAGAGGGAAGTCCATTGAGGTTTAAAACTGAAAGAGCAATGTGTTCCTTATTAAATACAAAAATTTACAATCACTCATTAAGCTTATTATTAGTGTTAGCCTGGACTTAGGAGAATATCTAATAGAGTTAAGGTTTTTTAGCCAACGTTAATCGCTATTTGAAATAGAAAAAGATAGCCAAATCTTGGTCTAAAACATTCACCCCACTCTTTTTTATCAATAAAGCAACTGAATAGTACCATGATTAAACTAACTGGTTACTTAATTTTAAAGCTAATTTATAACGGCTCTCGCACTCAAGTTTATCGTGGACAAAAAAAAACAACGCAACAATCAGTCATCATCAAAATCCTCAAAAGTACATATCCGACATACGCTGAATTAATACATTTTCGGAATCAGTACACGATTACTAAAAACCTTAATTTGCCAGGAATTATCCAAACTTATAATTTAGAAACCTATAACAATGGGTTTGCTTTGGTGATGGAAGATATAGGAGGACTATCTCTCAAAGACTATACCCAGAGCAAACCTTTAAAGCTGAATGAATTTTTTCCAGTCGCAATTCAAATTGCTGAAGCATTGGCAGGATTGTATCAAAACCGGATTATTCATAAAGATATTAAACCTCACAATATCCTGATTAATTCTGAAACTCAACAGGTTAAAGTTATTGATTTCAGTATTTCCTCTCTTTTACCTAGAGAAACTCAAGTTCTGCAAAATCCTAATGTCCTTGAAGGCACTCTTGCTTATATGTCTCCTGAACAAACAGGTAGAATGAATCGAGGAATTGATTATCGTACTGATTTTTATTCATTAGGTGTAACTTTTTATCAACTGTTAACGGGAAAGTTACCCTTCTGGAGTACTGACCCGATGGAATTAGTTCATTGCCATATTGCTAAGGAGGTGACTCCCCCTAGTGAGGTGAATTCAACTATACCCAAAATGGTGAATGAAATCATCCTAAAATTAATGACTAAAACTCCAGAAGAACGGTATCAGAGTGCTTATGGCATTAAACATGATTTAGAGATTTGTTGGCAACAATGGCAAACTCAGGGAAAAATCACTGATTTTAAATTGAGGAAACAGGATATTTGCGATCGCTTCATTATTCCGGAAAAACTCTACGGCCGAGAAAATGAAGTCGCCGCTTTACTTGCTGCCTTTGATCGAGTTGCCAAAGGTAGCACTGAAATGATGCTCGTTGCAGGCTTTTCGGGCATTGGGAAAACGGCTGTCGTCAACGAAGTCCATAAACCGATTGTCCGGCAACGCGGTTATTTTATCTCAGGTAAATTTGACCAATTTAAGCGCAATATTCCTTTTTCTGCGTTTGTACAAGCGTTTCAAAATCTGATGCGGCAATTGCTTACCGAGTCTGAATCTCAGTTACAACTCTGGAAAGCTAAAATTACCTCTGCATTGGGAGAAAATGCTCAAATTATTATTGATGTCATTCCTGAACTCGAACGAATTATTGGTAAACAACCTGCTGTGTATGAACTCTCAGGGAGTGCCGCGCAAACTCGCTTCAATCGGCTGCTGGAAAAATTTATCTGTGTCTTTACTACGCCAGAACATCCACTCGTAATCTTTTTGGATGATTTGCAATGGGTGGATTCTGCTTCGTTGAGTTTGATCGAACTATTGATGAGCAAAACTCAAAGTGAATATCTGCTCCTCGTTGGTGCCTATCGGGATAATGAAGTGAATCCTGCTCATCCATTAATGCTGACATTAGACGCAATTCGTAAAGGAAGGAATGACAAGCAAGATGTCTGCCCTTCAGTAAACCAAATAAATTTAGCGCCTCTCGACGTAGGTAACCTCAATCATTTGATTGCCGATACTCTCTCCTGTTCGCCCGAACGAGCAATGCCGTTGACAAAATTAGTGGCGAGGAAAACCCAAGGCAACCCATTTTTTACCAATCAATTTCTGAAATACCTTCATGAAGAAAAGTTGGTTACCTTTGATATTAGAAGTAATCATTGGCAGTGTGATATCGCTAAAGTAAAAGCCCTGACAACGAGTGATGATGTTGTGGAGTTTATGGCGACTCAGTTGCAAAAACTGCCAGTCAATACCCAAATGATTTTGAAACTGGCGGCTTGTATTGGCAACTCCTTTGACTTAAATACTCTAGCCATTGTCAGTGAAAAATCCCCTGTAGAAACGGCGGCTGACTTGTGGAAAGCATTGCAAGAAGGGCTGATTATTCCAGAAAGTGAGGTATATAAGTTATTTCAGGCTCAGGGTAGGGATATTAGCGATCGCATTTTAGCAAGCGCGAAACCTTTAGGGAGACAAAATCTGATAGAGAGTACACAAACCTTAGAGGCGAAGCGAGAATCTTCTTACCCTCAGGTTGTATCGGTAGGAAATTCAGGCGTTCACTCTTCCAGCGAACAGGGAATTGACACCGGGCAACTGACAGTTCCCTATAAATTTTTACATGACCGAGTGCAGCAAGCTGCTTACTTTCTCATTCCCCCCGAACAAAAACAGGCAACTCACCTCAAAATTGGCCACCTGTTATTGAACAACACGCCAGAAGCAGAACGCGAAGAAAAAATATTTGAGATTGTCAATCAGTTGAATTATGGGGTGGGGTTAATTAGCAAGCGGAGTGAACGAGAAAAATTAGCCCAGTTGAACCTGATTGCCGGCCGCAAAGCAATAACAGCTACGGCTTATACTGCGGCAGTGGGATATTTAACAGTAGGAAGAGAACTTTTAGAAAGCGATCGCTGGCAGAGTCAGTATCATTTAACCTTATCCCTGTATGTCGCCGCAGCAGAGGCAGCCTACCTCAACACCGATTTTCAGCAGATGGAGGAATTAGCCGATGTCGTACTCCACAATGCTAAAACCTTACTAGATAAAGTCAAGGTGTATGAAGTGCAACTCGCTGCCTGCACCGCCCAAGTGAAACCCAAACAAGCGGTTGCCATGGGATTAGATGTTCTCAAGCTATTAGGAATACACTTTCCTGAACAGCCCAGTCTTTTAGATATTCAACAAAAACTATCAGAAACAGCCTCTCTTTATCAAGGAAAGAACATTGACACTTTAATTAACTTACCAGAACTCACTGAACCGAATCAACAAGCAGCGCTGCGAATTTTATCGGGTATCGTTTCTCCAGCCTATATTACAGCACCAACACTGTTACCCCTGATTGTGTTGGAAATGGTAAATATATCCATTCAATCTGGCAATGCGCCCTTATCTGCTTTTGCTTACTCCTTGTATGGATTAATTTTAAGTGGAGTCGTTCAAGAAATTGAGCTAGGGTATCAATTCGGTAAGTTAGCCTTAAACTTAGTAGAACGCTTCAACGCAAATGCGCTTAAAACCAAAGTATTTTATGCGGTTGCAGCCCATGTGATTCATGGAAAGCATCATATCAAAACCGCCTTACCTCTCTTGCAAGAAGGTTATAGTAGAGGGCTGGAAACAGGAGAATTAGAATGTGGGTATGCAGCCAAAGAAAAAGCTCAATTTTCCTATTTAAGCGGGTGGGACTTAACCGAACTCGAACAAGAAATTGCCAACTTTAGTAAAGCTCTGTTGCAAATTCGCCAAGAAGCAGCCCTACATTACAACCAAATCATTCATCAAGCCGTTTTAAATCTGTTAGGACGCTCTGAAAATCCCTGCCATTTCATCGGTGAGGCGTACAATGAAGAGGAAATGCTGCCATTTCATCAGGCGGCGAATGATCGCAATGGACTGCACTATTTTCACTTCCATAAGCTCATCCTCTGTTATTTATTTGGAGAAACTGATCAAGCATTAAAAAATGCCATCCAAGCCGAGCAGTATTTAGATGGCGTGACGGGAATGCTCAACGTACCGATGTTCTATTTTTATGATTCTTTGATACGGTTAGCTGTGCTTTCCGAAAATTCCCAGTTAGAACAAGATGAGCATTTCCTTAAGATTGATAGTAACCAAGAAAAAATCAAGCAGTGGGCACATCATGCCCCTATGAATTTTTTACACAAATATTACCTGGTTGAAGCTGAAAAGAGCAGAGTTTTAGGGCAAACGCTGGAAGCCATTAACTACTACGATCGCGCCATTACCCTTGCCAAAGACCATAAGTTCATTAATGAAGAAGCGCTGGCTCATGAACTTGCTGCTAAATTTTACCATAACTGGGGCAAAGAAACCATAGCTCGTGCTTACCTAATGAGCGCTTATTACGCCTATGCTCGATGGGGGGCAAAGGCAAAAGTGAATGATTTAGAGCAACGCTATCCTGAATTACTCACTCTCATTTCCCAACAAGAAGAAAATAGCAAAGAACTCAGTCGTACCCTTTCGGACTGGAGTGCCAAAACAGTTACAAGTAGCAGTGATAGTGCTTCCCAGATTTTGGATTTATCTTCAGTGCTGAAAGCCTCTCAAGTTATTTCTAAAGAAATTGTCCTCGAACAATTGCTGTCTACCTTGATGCAAGTAGTAATTGAGAATGCAGGGGCACAAAAAGGAGTTTTAATTTTACAAAAAGCTAGCCATTTAGGGATAGAAGTAGTTGCCCTCAGTAGCCCAACGGAAGTTAGAGTGCTGCCCTCGATTCCGATTGAATCCAGTCTAGAGATACCGGCCAGTGCGATTTACTATGTTCAACGCACGAGAGATACGCTAGTTCTCGATGATGCTACCAAACAAACAACTTTTGCGGCTGATCCTTATATTGTTCAACATCAAACTAAATCACTATTATGTCTTCCAATTATGCATCAATCCAAGCTGATTGGGATTCTATATTTGGAAAACAATTTGATGACGGGGGTATTTACAAGCAACCGCATTGAAATTTTAAGACTGCTATGCGCTCAGGCTGCGATTTCCATCGAAAATGCCTGTCTCTACCAACAATCACAGCAATATGCTCAACAGTTAGAACAGTCGTTACAACAACTCAAACAGGCTCAATTACAACTGATTCAAAGTGAAAAGATGTCGATGTTGGGTCAGTTGGTTGCTGCTGTTGCCCATGAAATTAATAATCCAGTTACTTTTATTAGTGGCAATTTAACTTATGCTCAAAACTATATTCGGGATATTCTAGGGTTGGTACAGCTTTATCAACAAAAGGTTCCTAGTCCAGGGGAAGAAATTGAGCGAGCTATTGAAGCGATTGAGTTGGACTATTTGGTCGAAGATTTACCTGATATTCTGGCATCGATGAAAGAAGGGGCAGACCGAATTCGCAAAATTAGTACGAGTTTAAAAAACTTCTCTCGTGCCGATACCTCAGAAAAAGTAGATTTCAATATTCATGAAGGAATTAATAGTACGCTCACGATTTTGAAATATCGGCTGAAGGCGAATGATAAGCGTCCAAAAATTGAAGTAGTCAAAGAGTATGGTGAAGTGCCGATGATTAAGTGCTATCCCGGACAACTCAATCAGGTATTTATGAATCTAATTGTAAATGCGATTGATGCTTTAGAAGAGTTGAATCAAGGGCGGTCGTTTGAGGAAATTCAAACCAATCCTAATCGGATTACCATTTGTACCCATTTGTCGGCTGATCAAGAGAGCCTTGTGATTCAGGTTAAGGATAATGGTGCAGGTATGACGGAAGAAGTGAAACAATTGGTATTTGAGCAGTCTTTTACAACTAAACCCGTAGGTCAAGGGACGGGGTTAGGTTTGCCAATTTCTCATCAAATTGTAGAAGAAAAGCATGGCGGAAAATTGACGTGCAGTTCGATACCGGGACAAGGGACAGAATTTGCGATCGCACTTCCATTACACTAAATTGTAGGGTGGGATTTGCCGAGGATAATTGGGCAACCCTGACAAAAAATGAAAAGCGATCGCCCATAATAAAATTAACTCAGTTGGCGATAACGTATGGAAACTCTAACGCTGAAAGTCCCCCCTGCTGTAGGTCTAACAGATGAGCAGTTTTATCAACTGTGTGTGGCTAATGAAGAATGGCGGTTGGAGCTAACAGCTCAAGGAGAACTCATAATCATGCCCCCAACGGGTGGAGAAACTGGTATCAGAAATTCTGATCTCAATGCTCAACTTGTGATCTGGAATCGCCAAACTCGGTTGGGAAAAGTCTTTGACTCCTCTACTGAGTTCCGATTACCCAATGGTGCCAAGCGTTCTCCTGATGCTTCCTGGGTGAAACTGGAAAGATGGGAAGCTTTACCCCCTAAAGACCGGAAGCGCTTTCCTCCCCTGTGTCCAGACTTTGTCATTGAACTCCGTTCTGAAACGGATTCTTTAAAAGAGTTACGTGCCAAAATGCAGGAGTATCGGAATAACGGTGCTCGCTTGGGTTGGTTGATAGATCCCCAAACGCCTTTAGTTGAAATTTATCGACCTTCTGTTGAAGTAGAAACGATTAACTTCTCCTTTGATGAACCACCGACACTTTCTGGTGAAGGCGTACTACCTGGATTTATCCTCGATTTAACCTCTATCCTGAATCCTTGAGTCTTCTCGAACATTGAAGCTGTCGTTACA
>CBKWLJ010000077.1:0-23966 GCA_966675205.1 uncultured bacterium | reverse complement strand
AAAGCTAGATTACCTAAAACTGACTCGTATTTTTCTCTGAGCAGAGTCACAAAAAAGAGCTTTTAGTGTCACAAAACAATGCTGCGGCAGATTACAACCGGGAAGAGAGAGATAAATTCATAATCTCTTTATATGGAAATCTCCTGCCTTCACAAATTATTCATCTTCATTTTCTAGGATGGGTTACGGTTACTGGAATGTTAGACGAGACAACCAAAATGCCTGAATATCAATGGAAGCTGACTATCGTAGAGCGCAACCTATTGCTTTCTAATTGGTTGAAACTGCTTCCAGAAGCACAAGAGCAGATGTTATGGGAAGTTCAGGAATTGATGGAGGATTTACCTCTACTCGATAAACAGCAATTGCTGACCTCATTAGAAACACTTCAAGACCATACAGAAGGAGATTTATTGCAGAAGGTTCAGCAGCTTTTAAACAATCAATTCAGATTCGATATCCGAGAAGTGCTTGAGTTGAATATTCAGCAGACAACCTTTTCCAACGATTTAGAAACGGTTTTGGTGGAAGCCATCAATTAAAGTCAAAACAACAGGGGTGGGCATCTTGCCCACCCTACAAGATAAAGAAGAAAGACTCATTGAAGAAGGCAGAAGAAGAAAAACAGAAGGTAGTCTTCAGAAGGGAATTAGAAGGGGGCTTGATACCCTTAGTCCCTTTGGTCGTGGGCTGCATGATGAAGGCATTGCTTCTGCCTTCTGCCTTTTGCCTTTCTTGGTCAAATCACGCCAAGTTAAGCGGCCGACGCCTGTAATCCCCTAAACCAATGATCCAAGTCAGCCAAAGCGCGATCGCGATATGCCCCATACCGCTCTTGCTTATTCTTGATTCTCATCGGCAACGGCGGCAAAATGCCAAAATTCGGAGGCATGGGTTGGAAATGCTTGGGTGATGCCGAACTAATAAACTCAAACAACGCGCCCATCATCGTAGTGGTTGGCAGTATTACCCCTTCTAATCCCAATACCAATCGCGCCGCATTCGTCCCCGCCAACCAACCGCCAGCAGCAGCAGCCGTGTAACCTTCTGTACCCATTAGTTGGCCTGCGGCTAGTAAAGTCGGACGTTTCTTAAACTGTAGCGTAGGATACAGTAATTCTGGAGAATTAATGAAGGTGTTGCGATGCATTACGCCCATCCGCACAAACTCCGCATTCTCCAAACCCGGAATAAGGCGAAATACCCTTTTTTGCTCACCCCAGCGCAAATTCGTCTGGAATCCTACCATATTCCATAACTGACCGGCTTTATCTTCCTGCCGTAGCTGCACCACTGCATAGGGGCGTTCTCTATATGGAGTTTTAGATGGGGGATTTTCGCTCAAATCATCTTGTTCTGAGTTTTTGCTGCGCGGATCGGACAGTCCTACGGGTTTGAGGGGGCCGTAGCGCATGGTATCTTCTCCCCGACGCGCCATCTCCTCAATTGGCAGACAACCTTCAAAGAATTTGGCTGTTTCTTGCTCAAAATCTTTCAATTCTGCTTTTTCGGCTGCACACAGTTCCTGCCAGAAGCGAAGATATTGCTCCTTGTTCATCGGACAGTTGAGATAAGCAGCTTCGCCTTTGTCGTAGCGAGACGCCATAAAGGCAATGTCTCGATTAATTGACTCTCCTACAATAATCGGGCTGGCGGCATCAAAAAAGCTGAAGTATTCCATACCCGTAAAGCGTTGCAAGTCTTCAGCGAGTGCAGGCGTTGTCAATGGGCCAGTGGTTAATACAACTACTCCCTCGGTGGGGATTTGCACTACATCTTCCCGCCGCAATTCAATCAAGGGATGATTCGCTAGGGTTTCGGTTAATTCACGACTAAAGACTGCCCGATCAACAGCAAGTGCTCCACCGGCTGGAACTGAGTGTTCATCGGCTTTGCGAATAATAACTGAACCAAGGCGACGCAGTTCTTCATGCAACAAACCCGACGCGCGATCGCTCGATTGGGCTCCAAAGGAATTACTACACACCAATTCTGCCAGTTCTCCGGTGTGATGAGCAGGACTCATGCGTACCGGCCGCATCTCGTGTAGCACTACTGGCACGCCTGCACAAGCAATTTGCCATGCTGCTTCTGTACCGGCTAGCCCTCCACCGATGACATGAATCTCTTTGTCCATCATTCAACCTCCACAATCCCGTAAGTTGAGCGGGATTAAACTTCTCTCATCACCAGCCGACTTTATCTTGTACCTGCCTCCAACAGAAGAGTTTTTCTAGCAATGAGCCAAAAATACTACTCCTGTGAGTCATCAATCATAGCAGGGTCAATTAGGGTAACATCCAAGGGATCGATTGGCCCAGATTTTCCAATTTCTCGCTTGAGTCGATAATACTTAGCGGTCACCCTGGGATCGAATGTGACTTCATCCTCATTTTCTAGGTCATGGTTTGTGACTCGGCGACCATTAATCAAGATGCCATTAGAACTGTAATGACCTTTCAAGTCCCCATCGACAATGCGGTAATAGAAGTTGCCATCTTCACGCTGGCGTCGGACTAAAGTCGCGTGTCGGCGGGAAACAAAAAGGGAATACAAGCGGATATCACAAGTAGGTGCTCTGCCGATGGAGTAAACTTCCCCTCCTAAGGGGAATTCTCGCTGTCCTTTGTCATCTTTCACGATTAACCAATGACCTTCCTGAGGTTCTGAAGGCACTGAGGTTTCTTTCGCTAGACCAATGGGCGAGCGATCGCGTGAAGATTGATGGGATTGAGAGACTTTGGCTTCAGGCATTTGCAAACATCCTTGGCGTAAGTGGATTGGGAAGGACATGTCAAGTGAAAGTTAGTGACGTTGAAGTTTTACGAGACTCAAACACAAAGGTGGAATGGCTGGCAGTGAACTATCCAATTCGAGCAAAAAAGAACGGATAGTTCCGAAATAAACGGTTTAGGGTCGTGGTAATTGCAGCTAACGTTCAGTGTGGTGTTCACGTCAATACTGTTTCCCTTGCCTGACTAGTTGCCAAGAGTTGATCAGTAGCCAAAACATCTGATCACCCCAGAATCGTTGTTATCCAGTTTAACTAGTGAGTCATTTAAGTGGGAAATGACCCTGAAAGCAATTGCTGATACCTACTGTTTTTCAGATTTTTCTCTAATGGGTAAATAAAAATCTTTACAGTCAATGAGCGCTTGACCCTTCACCTTTAAATATTTAAGAGTTCGGTAATCGTATTGGGTGCTGGTAATACAATACTCGCTAAAATTATCAACGCGATCAATCCCCCCAGATCGCGCCAATTGTCAAGCTCTGAAACATCGTTAAGAGCAGGTTCATCCGTTACAGGTAGTAGTAACAGAACAACAGCCCAAAGTAGCAAATCCGGTTCAATCAAGGCGAGGAGGAGCATGAGTAGCCGAGTTATTTGACCGATCGCAATTCCTGTTCTTTGCCCAAACATGGCATGAACGATATGGCCGCCATCGAGTTGTCCTACAGGCATTAAATTGAAAGCGGTTACAACCAAACCAATGTAGCCAGCAACTGCTACAGGATGAAGGTTAATTGCCATGGTTGAGGTCAATTCACTGCCCAATGCCCACTTACTCAGTACCGTCAGTAAAAAGGAGAATCTGGGATTGAGCGATTGAAAATTCAACAGTCCTGAAGCGTCAGATAGAGGCACCGCCTGAGAGTGAGCCAGTCCCCACATCAGTAAAGGAATGGTCACAAGAAAGCCTGCCACAGGACCAGCAATCGCAATATCAAATAAGGCTTTACGATGAGGTACAGGCGATCGCATTTGAATAAACGCCCCAAACGTTCCCAAGAAAAAGGGGATGGGAATAAAGTAGGGCAATGTTGCCCGCACTTGATAAAATCGAGCCGCTAAGTAGTGCCCCAGCTCATGAATGCCCAAAATTGCCATTAGCGCTAGAGCATAAGGCAATCCTGCAAGTAAAAGCGTTGGGTCTGATTGCCACTGTTGAACTGAGACTCCTGCGATTTCGACTCCAATAGCTGTGGTGGTAAACACCGTAATCAACAGTAGCCCCAACGCCAATAGAGGACGCGTCGAGGGTTCCGATTCCTGTTGTGCTTTCTGCTGAGCTTGGGGATTGGGAACCAGGGCAAAAAAGGGTTTGCCGTTGAGGCTTTCTTGAAAGATTACAAAAAAGCGATTCCCAAATTCTGCCTCAATGTTTTCCCGCACTTTCTGGTATGCTGCTTCTGGGTTAGTACGCAGCTTCCCCCGACACAAAACGGCTTGAGGTCGATACTCCACGTTCTGGAGATAGTAAACGCCCCAAGGGAAACAATTTCTGAGTTCAGTTTCCTCTTGTTTAGAGATGGGGCGAAAGGTTGGGAGTTCACTGGTAGATGGCAGTGTCTGTTTCTGCTCTGAAATGGGAGTGTGATTTTCACTCGAATTTGAGGATGACTTGGGAACTTGACGTCCCCACTGAATTAACATCCAATACAACAAGGGAGAAACCACAAACGGACCGACCATCAGGAGTAGAGGTGGTTGTGCATTCACTCCCATGATCAGCATCCAGCCACTCCAGATGAGGATGGGTGCCATCAGTACCAGCCACAATAGCCAGACAGGCGTCCGGGTAATGTTGGTAACACTACGTTTGATCGTGAAGTACGTGAAAAAACCCAGACTCAGAAACAGAATTAGGAGTAACCAGAGTTTCATGATGTATAAATCACAATTTGTGTAAAAGAACGATCTTGAGAAAGGTCAACACCGTCCGCGAACAACTACAGGCATACCATCATTGTGCAACCCAATATCCCTCAACAGGACAACGTCAATCCTTCTCCAGGTTCACCGTCTAATGGGCTACAGACTACCTTCAAACCACCACGCCCTGTGTTTGAAACCGTTTTTGCTTTTCCACCCAATCGCGATACTTTGGGGGGAACCGCCTATCTTATTTTAGAAAATACAGGTAATCTCCTGATTGATTGTCCGGCTTGGAATGAAGCGAATGAGCGATTCTTACAAGAAAAAGGGGGAGTATCATGCCTGTTTTTGACCCATAGAGGCGGTATTGGTCAAGTGCGGGAAATGCAGCAGGCGTTGGGATGTCAAATTGTAGTGCAAGAACAAGAAGCCTACTTGCTACCCGGATTAGAGGTAAAACCATTTCAGCACGAGTTATTACTGAGTCCCCATAGTAATGCGATTTGGACACCTGGGCACTCTCCAGGTTCCTCTTGCCTTTACTACCAAGGTGAGGGAGGTGTTTTCTTTTCCGGGCGTCATCTGTTGCCAAATCGACAAGGAGAGCCGGTACCTCTACGAACCTCAAAAACGTTTCATTGGCGAAGACAGATTCAGAGTGTAAAAACTTTGCTTGATCGCTTCACACCGGAAACATTACATTACCTCTGTCCCGGTGCCAATACAGGTGCTCTACGAGGCAAAGGTGCGATCGCACAAGCATACCATCAGTTAGCTCAATTGAATTTAGATGAAATGCTACATTCCTAACCTTTGTTTTAATCTTAATGAGTTGGAATGAAAAAGATTGCAGTTACACGCACATATCTTCAAATGACTGAAACACGAGGATAGGAGCGTAGAAATTGCCTATTTCGGGTTACTCAAGGAGTTTCAAGGGCGCGGTTTGGGTAGGTATTTGCTCACCATTGCAGTTGAACAAGGCTGGCAACTTAGTGCTAATCGTATCTGGGTACATACCTGTACCTTAGACCATGCCGCCGCCTTGCCGAACTACTGCAATAGAGGGTTCAAACCGTTTCGGCAAGAAACCTATTTTTTTAACTCCTAACGGCCTCAGCCAGTACCGATTTACTAGTCAATTCCTTGATTGCCGCTTGATATTGCTCATCGACTTCGGTTCCCACCTCAGTGAAACTAATGGGTTCTAAGGATACCTCTAAATCTGGAGTGATACCCAATTTATGAATATCGTGGTGGCTGGGTGTCTCATACTTCGCAACCGTCACGGCTAACCCCGACCCATCCGACAAGTCAAACAAAGATTGAATCAAGCCTTTGCCAAAGGTTTTTTCTCCAATTAACTTGGCTCTCCCATTATCCTGCAAGGCTCCAGCAAGAATTTCACTGGCACTAGCAGTTCCTTGATTGACTAAAACCACTAAGGGGTCTTCTGTGAGCGGAGGGCCATAGGTATCAAAACTCCCGATTGTTCCCTGTCGGTTGACCGTATAAACAATGGTACCTTGATCTAACCAAAGGCGAGCAATTTCAATACCGGCTTGCAACAATCCTCCGGGATTATTTCGCAAGTCGAGAACGTAGCCTTGTGCGCCTTGCGTTTCGAGTCGAGCGATCGCATCGGCTACTTCTGTGGGAGCATTAGCACTAAACTGTGTGAGGCGAATGTAACCAATAGGAACACCATCGTGTTTGGAATCTAGCACAGCATAGACGGGGTTGAGAGCAATGCGATCGCGCACCAGTGGAATCGACTTTTCCTCTCCATTTTTCCCTTGAATCTTTAGCGTAACCGTTGTCCCAATCGGCCCCCGCATCCGGGCCGCAGCTTCATCAAGCGTGAGTTCCGAAGTCAGGAAGCCATCAATAGCTAAAATGCGATCGCGGGGTTGAATTCCGGCTTGCTCGGCTGGCGAACCTGAAATCGGAGTTACCACCTCTAGTGCTCCAGTTTCAGCATTGAGCGCAATTTGCAACCCTACGCCCGATAGCTCTCCAGACGTATTCACTTGTAAACTCCGATACTGATCAGGAGTTAACAACCGAGTGAAGGGATCGTCAAGAGTCTCTAACATTTTTTGAATGGCGGTATAAGTCGTCTCGCGGTTATCCAGCCGCTTTTGCAATGCCTTCTCCCGCAGCATCCACCAGTTCTGATGGTTAAAGCTGTCATCGATATAAGCTTGAGAAACAATGCGCCAAGCTTGATTAAACAGCTTTTGCTCCTCAGTCAAGGCGAAGGCGGGTGATGTCCACCACACTGAGGAGACGAGGATTTGGAAAATGAGTAAAAGTCCGACCCAGAAAGCTCGCTTATGCATATCCAATAATCTAACTTTAGGCTTTGATATTTCCCAGGGTGACAGATTCTGAGAGAAGGGGAGGTTTGAAAGGCAAATTTTCTCAGCTTTCTGTGTCCTCCCACCCTCCCTTGATCTCTAGATAGTTACTCCCAAGCAGCGTTCACCCTTGGCAAGCTATGTTACATTTCTTGTATAAACCACATCAAACTGGGTCAGTGATCCTGATCAGATTTGTGTAAAGTCAGCTACGTCGGGGTGTTCCTTCCGCTCACCCTCAAGCAAATCAAAAATCCCCTCTATGGTACTAGACCAACGAGGGTTTAAACCCGTCAAAAACAGCAACTTCCTTATAGGATTAGGAATTCTGGCTTCATGTTTTCTAAGCAGATAACCGACTCAAAAGTCTACAACTGGTTTGAGGAGCGTCTAGAGATTCAGGCACTGGCTGAGGACGTTACCTCGAAATACGTACCTCCCCACGTTAATATTTTTTACTGCTTGGGTGGGATTACGCTTGTTTGCTTCATCATCCAGTTTGCCACTGGATTTGCCATGACCTTTTACTACAAGCCCACTGTTGCTGAGGCTTTTGCCTCCGTACAGTACTTGATGAATGAAGTAAACTTCGGCTGGCTCATTCGCTCCATCCACCGCTGGTCTGCCAGCATGATGGTGCTGATGATGATTCTACATATCTTCCGCGTGTACCTCACCGGTGGATTCAAAAAGCCTCGCGAACTGACCTGGGTGACTGGTGTCATCCTTGCGGTGATTACTGTTTCCTTTGGTGTGACTGGTTACTCGCTGCCTTGGGATCAAGTCGGTTACTGGGCTGTCAAGATTGTCTCTGGTGTCCCTGACGCCATTCCTGTTGTCGGTCCTTCGATTGTGGAATTGATGCGGGGTAGCGCTAGTGTTGGGCAAGCCACTCTGACTCGCTTCTACAGCCTTCATACCTTCGTTCTGCCTTGGCTGATTGCAGTCTTCATGCTGCTGCACTTCATCATGATTCGCAAGCAAGGCATTTCGGGTCCGTTGTAAGGCAAGCTGCTGGTACATAGCGATTAGCCTTAGGATAGTCAAAGAGCCTAACTCCTTCCTTAATAAAGGAAAATTAAATTCGAGCTAAAAGCTAAACACCTTCTGCCTGCCGCTCTTCATTGATAAGGAGAATAATCTAACAATGGCAACTATCAAAAAGCCTGATCTAAGCGATCCAAAGCTGCGCGAAAAATTGGCTAAGGGGATGGGTCATAACTACTATGGTGAACCCGCTTGGCCAAACGACCTTCTTTACATTTTCCCCGTAGTGATCATGGGGACTATTGCACTGTGCATTGGTTTGGCTGTTCTTGACCCTGCTATGGTGGGTGAACCTGCTGACCCCTTTGCCACACCTTTGGAAATCCTGCCGGAATGGTACTTCTATCCAGTGTTCCAAATCCTGCGTACTGTTCCTAACAAATTGTTAGGAATTGCAATGATGACAGGAATTCCTTTAGGTCTGATGCTAGTTCCCTTTATCGAGAGTGTGAACAAGTTCCAAAACCCCTTCCGCCGCCCAGTAGCAACCGCAGTGTTCTTATTTGGCACTCTGGTTACTCTCTGGCTAGGAATTGGTGCGACTTTCCCCATCGATAAGTCTCTTACCCTTGGTCTGTTTTAAGGCTTAATACTGAAGTAGTTTTACTTGGACGCCTGTGAGTGTCTTAGCTGTACAAATGTATTGCTAAAAGACACAAGCAGGCGTAATTTTTTTTTAACTTATAGCAAAAGGCTCGAAGTCTCCAGCGCAGAAGGTCGAAGCCAGTCACAATGAAAATAGCTCTCTCCTAACTCCTGACTCCTGACTCCTAACTCCTGACTCCTAACTCCTATTTTCAGATTAGACACCATGCGTGGTATCGCACAACTCGCGAAATGAAAACTCTTATCCCTTCTGCCGTCTGCCCTAAGCCTTCTACCTTATTTTCAAGTTAGGCAGTTTATTCCACTGATTTAAAGCTCTCATAAGAGTAAATTTTCAACTCTCACTTAAGTCATTAATGCTTGATATTCAAATGTCAAGTTCTTCGAGCAGGGAAAAGAGAAAAATCAACATCAATTTCTTTTTTTTTCTGTCTGCGTTACCATTAAAGCAGCGATACATCCAGGGAACCTGCACTATTTTCAAGCAAGCTGTTCTACCAAAATCACAGGTCATCTACGCAAGCGATCGCTAACTTTGAGATAAGCTCACTATGGGTATAACATTGCTGAGTAAAGATTGAAAAAATAAGCTTGCTGAATTTTTAAAATTCTTACATCAAAAAATAGCTATCAAGAGTAATTAATGAGTGAGTTGCGACTCAATCAATTACTACTCTGCGGTTGTCTAGTAGAGTTACCATAGGGTTGAGCATGGGGATGGTAAAACACGAGCGGATTCAGGTTAAAAGTGATTTAACGTTCCAGACCCAAGTACAGAAATGGTTTGAGCAATTTTATTCCAGGTATATCTCTTCAATACACGAGTGCGATCGCCGATTCCATCAGCTCAATCTTGCTCTAGCTGAAGGATTTTCTAATGCGGTTCGCCACGCTCATCAAGAATTACCATCAGAAACAACCATTGAAATTGAGCTGTCAATTGGGGACGAGTGCATAGAAATTCGCATCTGGGATTGGGGCAAACCGTTTAATCCAGATACGATAGAAGAACCCAAGCCAGGAGAACTTCGCGCCGGAGGGTATGGCTGGTTTCTCCTCAGACGCCTTGCTGATCGAGTAGTCTATGAACGTTGCCAAGATGGGAGAAATTGTCTGTTGATCTTAAGCTGCATTTGATCCCAAATCCGGGTGAACTACCTCTTTTTAGTGGGGATAAGGCAGACGGCAGATGGCTCCAAAGAAGAAAAGATTTAAGCTGAAAAGGGGGTTATCAAGGTGGATTTAGTATGAAACGTTCAGGCTACCTAGCATAGGCTTAATCAGTAAAGCAACCGACGATGGCAAGGAATGGACGGCAAAGCTGACCATGTATTTATTTTTCTAGAGATTTTTAATTGTGAAGGAGGGATTCAATCCTACGCCAAAGATGTTTTGCAGGCTTATTTGTCCCTCACACAGCAAACCAAGCGTCGAACTACTGCTGAAATTTTTTTACTCAAGGATTCTCCAATAGACGATAATCCTTTCAATGTTGAACTTCTCAAATTTCACTACCTGAAAAGCCAGCATCCGTTGTTCGCACGTTTGCGTCTAACATTAGGGTTGTTGCAATGTCTGTGGCAACGACGCCCAAGCCATGTATTTTGTGGTCATATCAAGCTTGCCCCTCTCACTCAGTTACTCTGTCAGCGTTGGGGAATAGCGTATACAGTTTTGACTTATGGAAAAGAGGTTTGGTACCCATTACCCAAACGCGAACATCAAGCTCTTGCTCAAGCAGCAGGAATATGGACGATTAGCCGTTACAGTCGCGATCGCCTTTGCGAGGCTAATGACTTGAATCCTGACAAGGTACACATTCTACCTTGTGTAGTCGATGGCGATGTATTCAAACCCGGCCCCAAATCACCCGCCTTAATGACTAAGTATGGTCTATTTGGTGCTAAAGTGCTGATGAGTGTCGCACGGCTGTGGCCGACCGATTTGTATAAAGGAGTCGATGTGACCATTCGGGCACTTCCTGCGATCGCAAAAGTTTTCCCAGACGTTAAATATCTCGTCATCGGTCGAGGTGACGACCAACCCCGACTTGCACAGCTAGCAAAAGAGTTAGGAGTTTGCGATCGGGTTGTCTTTGCGGGTTTTGTCCCGACACCTGAACTCCCCGAACACTACCGCCTTGCTGATGCCTACATTATGCCCTCTCAAGAAGGTTTTGGCATTGTGTATTTAGAGGCAATGGCTAGTGGTAAACCTGTGTTAGCGGGTGATGCCGATGGTTCCGCCGATCCTTTACAAGATGGGCGTCTCGGCTGGCAAGTCCCTCATCGGAATCCAGAAGCAGTTGCTACAGCTTGTATTGAAATTCTCGCTAGGAAAGATCAGCGTTGTGACGGTGAGTGGTTACGGGAACAAACTCTTACCCACTTTAGTAAAGATAGCCTCACTCAACAGTTAAAACACTTGCTCGATCTCCCTGTCCATCACATCCCTCCTCCCTTTTCCACACCCAAGAATGAACAACAAAAACACCGCCGGCAGAATCACTAGGCTGAGGTAGTTCACGGCAAATCTGAACTAGGATGGAGATGTGACATCAAGTATTCCATCTTTAAAGGTTGCCGTGAACCAAGACATCCCTAAACTTTTTCAGTTCAACCTATCCGGCATGGGCTGTTGGCTCGCGCTCTTAGCAACTGTTTTGTTGCTGAGTTCGGTTGGCTTGGGTTGGGTAGTCAACGGTTTTTTAATTCTAGTTGGCTTCGCCCTCATCACCCCAGTGATTGGCTGGTTTGTGTTTCGCTGGTGGTTGAAACGCAATCTAGTTGAGGACAAATGCCCTGTTTGTTCTTATGAGTTCACTGGGTTTAATCAAACCGAGTGTCGCTGTCCTAACTGTGGAGAACCGCTAAAAGTAGAACAAGGTCGTTTCAATCGCTTAACGCTTCCCGGTACGATTGATGTTGAAGCCGTAGAGGTATCAGCTCGGCAAATTGAAGATTAGAAGCCATGTTGTTCGCTGGTTGGTTAGAGAATAGAGTATGGATGATCGGTATTGATAACTCTACCGTCTAACCTACGAAGTTGTAGGTGTAGCTGTCGCCATAAAGGTTAGTAATTTCTTTAACAGCGAAAACGACTATGTACCAGTAATCAACATCATAGTCTTGAAGCCCTTCTACCTTCTGCCTTCTGCCTTCTGCCTTCTGCCTTTTGCTATCTATCTAGCTACTAGTTGCTATTAGGTTGCTAGATTTACGCCTCAAGTTGCTGTCAACTTTCTGGCCCCAGATTTGTGCTAGCACAGTTAGACTACCAGGAGAGGTAGTTTACTGATTTCTAACTCACGCACCATGCCCTGGATGATTACAGAGGGTCAAAACTCGACAGTTGCCCCTGAACCCTGGTTAGCGGTCAATCTTTCCATGTTTTTTCCAGGTATCGGTCAGCTTTATGCTGGGGAAAAACTTAAAGGATTGGGATTTTTATGCATCCAGATGCTGCTAATTGCGATCGCTATTTGGTCGATTTTTAGTCCGACTGGCAACACCGCGATCGGTCTGGTCTGTCTCTTATCAATTATTATTATTTATATTTTGAATTTATTTGATGCTTATCATTGTGCAACAAAGCAATTAAACAGCGACAACTCTGAGAAAATTCCCCGAGTGAATAAAGACCCTTGGTTTGCTGTCTTTCTCTCTCGCATCTTACCAGGGTTGGGTCAGCTATACGTCGAAAAAGAGTTGGTGGGTGGTTTTCTTCTTTCATTCATTATTCTTTGTTCGGGTCTGTCTAGTATCTTCTCTAATCTGAGTATCTTTATTCCCATCATCTCAGCCGTTGCCTGTTATCATGCCTTTGTCGCTTTTCCGACAGCGAGAAGACAAAAACAGAATTTAATTGCTGTGATTACTTTATTTGTCTTGACTGTTGGACTGATTGGCAACTATATACCTCGCTGGATTGAGCAAAAAATCGAACTCTTTGAGATACCCAGCACGTCGATGTTACCCACGCTGCAAGTGGGAGATAGAATTTTTGTTTATAAATTCAACCATTACACTCCACACCGAGGAGATATGGTGGTTTTCAAAGTCCCTAAGGCGGCAAGATTGCGCGAAGGGAATACAGTTAAAAATAAAGCAGAATTCTACATCAAACGAGTTATTGGAGAACCGGGACAAATCATTCAAATTGCCAATGGGGTCGTTTCTATCAACAACCAACCCCTCAAAGAACCCTACATTACAGAACCACCCACTTATGAATCAGGGCCCTTAATCATACCGGCTAACTCGTATTTTGTCATGGGTGACAATCGTAACAATAGCTTCGATTCCCATATTTGGGGGGTTTTGGAGCAACCTTATATCATTGGTCAAGCTTACAAAATTTACTGGCCGCCTCAGCGCATTCAGTCCCTTTTGCACAACTAGTATAAGAAGGCTCCAAGCTATAAGAGACTGTTTCTAAAGTAATGCAGGACTAAAATCTCACACCAACGCCACCTTGTACAGAAAAGGCTGTTCCTCCTCCATTGCGATAAGCATCGAAAGCAATGATGGCATTGCCAAAAAGTACAGTATTACTATTGGGAACGACGTAATCTACACCTGGTTGAAGTGCCAAACTCGTCTTATCTCCGAGGGGTGAAGGCGTACTTCCACTAGCAAATGACGCACCGACTCCCAGATAAGCATCGGTTTGCCAATTGAGAGGAACATCATAGGAAATCGTTGGCACCACAGCCGTTCCAGAACCAATCAAAGCTTGTGCTCGGAAGGATACGGGAAGTTCTAGGAGTTTGTAACGTACTGCAAGGACTCCACCAAATTGTCTACCGTTGTCTTGAGGTCCGTCAGTAACTCCAAAGGTTACTCCTGCACCGACATAACTTCCATAGGCAGCTTGAGCGGATGCTGACTCACACATTAAGGTCAAACCTGCAATCGTGGCAAGTCCTCCCAGAGTAGCGCCAGCCAATCTTGCCAATAAGCTCTTTACACCAACCATTTCCTTACCCCTCAAACCTTATACAGCAGAATACTGGGTTTGAGCAGATTTTAGCTTAAGTTGTTGATAAACAAAATTCCGCTTGGGTAGAGTAGGTCTTTTCGGTTGCCGGATAAAAATGATGGTTTCCGGGTAAAAGCGATCGCTTATGCTATGACATAGCGATCGCACAATCAACTCAATCAGGTATTATGCTGTAAATTTTAACCAACAATGGAGTTAAGTAGAAACAATTTTACAAGAGTTGTTCTCTCTAACTTCACCAAGCCTTATTCCTTAAACTTTTAAATTCCATATCAAATCAATAAAAATAATCAATAAAATTTTCACTTATAGGAAATGGTTTAATTTTTAACTTAATAGAAAAAGCTATTCCCAATCATCATTGGTTTTTTGAGCTTATTGGTCTACTCCTTATACGGGATTTTTAAATTATCCTAATTGCTTTACAATTTTTTAATTAAGATTTTCTGCATAGGGATAAACAAATGCCTGATATTGTTGATATTGCGGTTAGTGCGGGTTCATTTGAAACGCTAGTAGCGGCTGTCAAAGCGGCTGGATTGGTAGAAACCCTAAAAAGTCCTGGCCCATTTACTGTCTTTGCCCCCAATGACGATGCTTTTGCCAAACTCCCACCGGGAACAATACAAACTCTCTTGCAGAATATTCCACAATTAGCAAGGATTTTGACGTATCATGTTGTTGCTGGCAAGCTAACCAAAGCTGACCTAGAAAAGGTAGATTCAGTGACTTCCGTTGAAGGTTCACCGATTAGAATTGACTGTTCGGATAGCTTTGAGGTGAAAAATGCCACAGTTTTAGCCGCCGACATCGAAGCTGATAACGGGATTATCCATGTTATTGATAATGTCATTTTGATGGGATGATTTAGCCACAATAGTAGTAGTGTGGGCGTGGCTCACACTACCAACACTCGCATCAAGATTTACCAAGGGTTGATACTAGCTCAGTTCCTTAGCGATCGCTTTCTAGTACAGAATCTTAAAAAGAGGTACTATTACTAGGTTGAACAATCAACGTTTTTCTCAAACTTGATTTTATTTTCTAGGAATTAAACCTCTTGTCATTAGCTTTGTAGATGAGATACTGACATTTTCATGATTAATGCTCACCTACTCAGCATTCAGGTAAGGCTTGTACATTACATCTGAACGCAAGACATACTTACGTCCTTGAATGACGGGAGCACCTTCGTGTAGCAACTCGTGAACAAAGCAAAGAACCATACCAGTTTCGGGAACCACTGAAATTTCATGCTCTTGGAGATTGTAGTAGTTGGGAAGGTAGAAGCGAGTTTCGCCTCCTGCAAAACCTTCATTGAGGTAAATCATAAAGGTCAAAATACTTGCTTCGCCGTTGGGCCGCTGATAAGAACCATCATGGTGAAGTGCAAACCGCTGACCTGGGTCATAGCGATAGAATCGAAAACGTTCATTCAGTCCAACTGCCTGCCATTCTCCAATTCTGCTGGGAATATAGTTTGATACTCGTTGCCAAAGTGCATCAGCACGTTC
This sequence comes from uncultured bacterium, assembly GCA_966675205.1. Taxonomy (GTDB): domain Bacteria; phylum Cyanobacteriota; class Cyanobacteriia; order Cyanobacteriales; family Coleofasciculaceae; genus JBFLZA01. The sequence goes on along the minus strand of CBKWLJ010000077.1, from coordinate 8,778 downwards.
TGAGTCATCAAGGATAACGCGCTGATTATTGCGAAGATCTGGGCACAGTTCAAACCCTCGATGAGTCGTAATGGGAGCACTTGTATAACCCATGTTTTCGCTGAAGGCAATGTACTCGGCACATTCGGTGGGCGAAAGAATATTAGCAATTGTGAAAATATGGTTTGGGACTAAAACTTTTTTGCTCATTGCGTTACAGTCAAAGCGATCGCTTAAGGCATCTACATCTAAACTACGCTTGTCTAAACTCGACTGTAACCGATGAAAGAATTAGGAAGCGATAACGCGAGAAATCCGCAGGCTGAAAATACTTGGCAGTGCTGGATAGTCAATACAAGAACTGGGGAAGAAAAACTGATTGCCTACGGGTATTTGTCCGAAGAGGAATGTAGACAAGAAGCACTCAGCATTTTTACAACAAAATGGAATGTTGACGCTTATCCCAGTAGCGCAGGGTGGGAACTCATTCACCGCCAGGACAGCCAGTTGAGAATTGCACAATATTGGCGTGAGTACAATCAGGAACAAGCTCAACTCGAAAATCTACAGGATGAGGACGTTTTGCGCCATCCATACCATGAACAACGTCCACCCCTTCAGCAACCACCAAGTACAATTCCGTTACAGAGAAAACGATTGCGTCGCAGGCGAGTCAAAAAAGGGGCTTTACAGCATTTAAAGCATCGGTATCAACGCACACTTAATCAAGTAATCTGGATAGGACGGGTTGTTGCAGGGACTTTGATGGGCGCGATCACACTGGAAGTGATTGCCTTTGTTCAAAACCCTCCTAGAGGTAGAGTATATACGACTCAACACCTCACTGATATTCCACTGAGTATTCGCGAGTTATTTGGCAGTAAAATAGCTCCGGGTTCAATAGCGGTTGGTTTCGCTGAAGGCAACCTCACCTCAACGGGGAAACCGACAGCTATTTACAAAGGACACACTGACCCTGGAAATTTTGCTACTAACAAGGGATTTTGCAGTTGGAACAAATCTCAAGGTATTACTATTGCTGAAGCAGACAAACGGTGTCTTCAAACCTTACAGACGAAATCTATTGCGACGGAAAATCAATTGATTAATTTGGGACTCAATCCAGAGAGCCATAAAACTGCGATCGTGATGGGTAGTGACTTGTGGAATCAATCCAACTCAGCCGGCCCGATGTTTCCTTTTACTTACAAAGCAGCTAGAGAACAAGGACTTACAGGACAGCAAGCTTATATCTGGGCAAGAGTGGAAGCATTCCGCAACGAGCAGAGAGAATTAGATGCTTCGGGATTGTTTGGTATTTGCAGGCGAGAACCTTTTTATCGACAGCAACTTAAAGGGCTGAAAATTGATTCAGAAGAGTGGCGGTGGAACTGCATTAAGCTAGACCAAAGACGACGAATTCTAGCAATAGAACAAGTCTTAAGTTGATAAATTGGGCAAGATGGTAGTAGTAACTGCTGCAATATTACTGAAGCTATGAGTGAGATATTAACTGAAATTACTCTACCGCCTCCATTTCCCGACCATACCCAGTTGCCAGAATCCGATGGTAGTTTCGTGAAAAATTTCCAGGAGCATCCTCAAAGCATTATTCTAACTGATTCCATCGATTCCACCTTGCGGCAACTGCATCCAGACGGAAACTATGCTATTGGGCAAGATTGCGGTATTTATTGGCGAGAGACTGAACCACCGGAGAAGGGAGCAGAGGCACCGGATTGGTTCTATGTACCGGATGTGCCACCTAGATTAGATGGTGTAATCCGTCGCTCTTATGTACTGTGGCGAGAATATATCACACCCATAATCGCTCTAGAGTTTGCTTCTGGTGACGGCAGTGAGGAACGAGACAGGACTCCTTTATCTCGTGTTCAAACAGGAGAAGTTACAAAACCGGGTAAGTTTTGGGTTTACGAGCGAGTGATGCGGATTCCTTACTATGGCATCTATCAAGTCAACAACGGTACTCTGGAGGTGTACCACCTGGCTAACGCCCACTATGAGAAGATGACTCCCAACGAGCGAGGACACTATCCTATTACTCCAATGCAGGTAGAGTTGGGAGTGTGGCAGGGAGCCTTCTTGAATAACCCAGAACAACTCTGGCTACGTTGGTGGGACTTAAATGGAAACCTGTTGTTAACCGGTCACGAGAAAGCAGAACAGGAGCGGCAGGAGAAAGAGCAAGCGTTGCAACAGTTAGAGCAGGAGCGGCAAAAGCGGCAGCAGTTGGCAGAACGGATTAAATCGCTTACTCCTGAACAGCTTCAAGCTTTGGGAATTGATGCTGAAATGCTGGATTGAGGTTTGGGTGTTGGAGGCGATCGCGCTCTGTCCCTTGCTTACTCTGCTTTCAACTGAGCAACTTGTTGAGCGAACCAAGCAGCAGCGCTGGTATTTGTTTCTTCATTCAAGCGTTCTAGGGTTTGTTCCACTAGAGAAATAGATAGTCGTTCTAGTGCCTTAGATTGAGTGCATTCTATGTACTTGCCATTTTCCTGTAATTCAAAGGCAATTACCCGTAACCCTCTAACATCTACCACCCAATATTCAGGAATTCCTAAATCAGCATAAAGATGTTTCTTTTCATCTAAATCATCTGCCAGAGTTGTATCAGAGATTTCGCCAACTAAGTTAGGAACTCCCCACTGATTTAAATCAATCCGACGCGGTTCTCCAGGTTGCCAACGAGGGTAGTCCTCACCCATGTAAAGCACCAAATCAGGCGCACCAGCTTTTTTTGTTGGTTTTTCTAGCAAGCAACGCCCTAGTGAAGTGAAGAGTTGTTCGGGTCTTTGAGTAGACCAGATAAAAAATAACATGGTGAAAAGGTCGCTGATGCTGGCGTGATTAATTCCCTCTGCACCCATATCAACCCAAAGCCAACCCTCGTTAAAAAATAGTCTCATTCTCTCAGGGGTTAGAGCATCACGCAACGCGATATAGTCGTCCCATACGGCAGAGTACCATCGGCGCAGAATTGGTATTTGGGCTGACTGATTAAGCGTAGAGATAGAGGCAGTCATGGCACTAACACTGATTGGGGCTGTAGAGAAATTATAGCGATCGCATTTCTATCCGCAATCAAGTCAATAAGCGATCGACGGCTACGCTGAAACCTGGGAGAATAACCTGAGTGCTAACGACTTCACCCGTTGTGAATAAAAATCGTTGCTGTTGAGTGAGTACAACAATCCACTGACTTTCTGGTAAGACTAACCAGGCTTCCTGGCAACCGGATTCTAGGTATTCATTGGCTTTGGCAAATACGTCTTCCGCTAAATCGGTGGGTGAGATAATCTCAGCAATCAGTGGGAAACTCTGAGGCAGTACATTAGATTCGCCAAATTGGGCAAGTAATTCTGGTGTGAGGTAGGCTACATCTGGACGGCGTGCCTGCTTATTGGTGCGACAGGGGGCTTCTGTGTAAATTTCTCCACCGAGGTTATGGTTGTCTTTGTAATTTCCCCAATAAGTTGCTAGTTTTGCTTGAATTCGACCATGCTTGAGTGTCATTCCGTTTTTCTCCACCAGTTGCCCATCCACCCATTCCATGCGAGCGGGGGGATTTTGCAGAAAGTCTTCTAAAGAAAAGGCTTCTGTTTGGTTGGGGACAACTGTAGAGGCTACCATTTTTTCTGTGCCCTTTTGCAACTCTTCCTTATTATGATGCCAAGATTATGAGGTCAAGTGCGATCGCTCTCTTGTCATGGCTGGCAATTCTTCATCATGTAAGGATTGGATTCTTTAAAGGATGTCTAAAAAGTATTAACCACCACTCAATCCCTCCTAGCCCCCCTTCAAAAGGGGGGAAAAAACTGCTCAAAGTCTCCTGTGATAAGGACAGGACTCAACTTTGTCAGCGAACACCTTAGTATTAGCTACCAATATTTTTATGCTGTTTAGCGGATGGTAGATAGATGGTTGCAGACTTAATCAAAACCCCTTAAAAGACCTGAATATAACGTTTTGATGAAGCTCGATGAAGATTAGATAATCCTTTCTATTGCCCTCCTAATAGCTGCGATTGGCAAAGATAAAATCAATGAAGGTTTAATGCTGACAAAAGTTTTTTGGAGGAAAGAAGTTGTTAGAAGCTATTGAAAATTCTAAAGAAGCTGCAAATTTTGCAGCAGTTGGTGCGGTTGTTGGTGGAGTAGTATACCACCAAATTGGAGGAGCAGGTTTAGCTATTGCAGGAGGGGCTTATCCTATCGGCTTGGCTGCATTTATGGGTGTTGGCGCAGTTGCTGGACTGGCAGCTCATGGTGCGACGAAGGAAGCCATCAAAAATTTTAAAGAAGCTGCAACTTTTGCAACAGTTGGTGCTGTTGCTGGTGGAGCTATATATCATCAAACTGGAACAGCAGGCTTAGCTATTGCAGGAGGAGCTTATCCTGTTGGTTTAGCTGCATTTGTAAGTACTGGTGCGGTGGCTGGACTGGCAGCTTTTGGGGCGAAAAAGTCTGTTTTTGGATGAATCTTAGTTCAGAGCCACTCACTGGGAAAAAATTGAATAAACGAGACTCTTTCATATTGCTTTGCTAATACTTCTCAAAAAAAGCCCCCCTTTTTAAGGGGGGTTGGGGGGATCTAACTACCGATAATCCGGCGTCTGAATAGCCCGCAATCTTGCCGCATTCCGCATCCCATATTCCGGACGACAGAATCGATCCAATTGCGCTTCAAAAAACGCCCGATTTGCTTGCAAATGCTTCGGATTCGGGTCATCTAACGGATACAATAACGCTGTCCGCAACGCTTGGAATACCGCAGACGTAACACAATACATCGATCGCTGAAATGTTACTGCAATTTGATTTAAGATATCATCCTCGCTGCGGCAACGCTTTTCATAAAATTCCTTGAGATAAGGCGGCAGGAAATGCAGCATATCCTGCATCAGCAGTGTGGGAGGAATGCCTGCGGTACCAACCGGGAATTTATCCGCATAGAGTACCCCATAGTGGAAGTCTTTCTGATCAGCCGGAACTTGTCCAGCTTGGGCGTTGTAAGATTTGGTTCCTCTAAAGGGTGCGGTACGATAGAAAACGGCTTCAACGTAGGGGAGTGCTGCTTCGTACAACCAGGTGAAGCCTTTTGATTTAGGGATGACTTCGTAGCATTCATCACCCACATAGACATGATGATAAATGGGACGACCTGCGATCGCAAAAATCCCATTGACAAGAAAATTCATCGCCTCCGGAACCGTTGTAATTTTCCCCTCATCATACAAATCAGATACTTCAAAGAAAACCGGAGCCATCACTTCCCAAAATAGCCCCAAGTTACTGTAATAAGACGCCTGACGGCACTGCTCGATAAACATTTCTGGGAACATTTTATGCAGTCCCAGCATTAACGGATTGTTCTTAAAGTAAGCTTTAATCGCTCTATCTGCATTCGTTTTATATTCATCGCTATCCAGATAGGCGTCAAATTTATTCACGGGCGCGTACATATGCCGATGCCAAAGCATTGCCCGCATACAAGCTTCAGCGAACTCCATATTAATTCGGTCATGCCACAAATGGTGAAGCAACTTGGGCATTTTTTTACCCGTTTCTCCCTTCTCCATGAACTCCAAAAGTTCAGGATGGGCAGTCGCTTCCCCGCGCCAAATCCGCAAATCTGCATCATCACCCGCGTAGTGATTGTGCAGATCTAAATAGTCTTTAGGGAGGAAGTATTTAAAGAAGGGAAACGGATTTAAAAAGACCCGTTCGCCAATATAAAGCAAGTCCCGCCAGTAGAAATCCATCGGCACCGCATACGCCTTCCAAATGCCGATGATTTGCATCAGATTTTCTGGTGTATCCGGCACCATTGCCCCACCTGCTTCTAGGCGATGAACGATATCCGCAAACTCATGCTTAGAAGGAGGTAATTTAGGTTTAGGGGTTGCAGTAGTTTTCTCGACAGTGGCAGTCATGGTCTTATTTCTCTTGATTTAAATGATGAATTGGCTAGGTTCAAATTTTGCCGTTTTTGACCTCACATTGGCTATTTTTCAATGGTCAGGTTTGATTGATAATTAATCGCAACTTGCTGATTATTATTGCTGGGAATAGCGGCAACCATCTGTGTCGTGGTGGTTTCAGTCCACTTCACTAACCAAGTGGGTTGTATTCCTAAAAAGAAGATAAGGACGGCTAAAACTAACGCTGGGACTTTTTCCACCCACAGAACTCTGGGATAATAAGCCGTGTTGTTGTCGAGTTTGCCAAAGCAAGTGCGGTTGAGCAGAATTACGAAGTAAACAGCGGTTAAACCAGAGGCAAAGATACACAATAGCGTTTGCCAAGGAAAAACTGGGTAAGTGCCTTGAAACACGAGAAATTCAGCGACAAATCCCACTAAACCCGGAATTCCAGCACTCGCCATCCCGCTTAAAATCAGAAGGGCACTGACTAAGGGCAAACCCCGGAGAGGATTCATTAAACCATTGAGAACATCCAAGTCGCGAGTGCCCACTTTGGCTTCGATAATCCCAACTAGATAAAAGAGAATCGCTAAGATTAAACCGTGACTCACCATCTGAGAGACAGCACCCAAGAGGCTTAAGGGTGTAAGTGCAGCAGCAGCGACAACGATATAGCCCATGTGGCCGATGGAACTATACGCAACCATGCGCTTGATGTCTTTTTGGGCGATCGCACTTAATGCCCCATACATTACACTAATTACCCCAATCACCGATAGCCCCGGAGCCACCAGTGCCCAAGTTTCGGGAAATAGCTGCAACCCAAACCGCACCAATCCATAGGTTCCCAACTTAGCAACCATACCCCCTAAGATAATGGCTACGACGGGAGAAGCTTCAACATAAGCATCAGGCATCCAGGTATGGAGGGGAACCAGAGGAATTTTGATACCAAAGCCAACCAACAGCGCGGTGAGTAGAATAAGCTGAGTGGTTAAGGATAATCCTTGAGTGTTAATCGCATCGTAGTCGAAGCTAGTGGAGTTACTCAGCCATGTCATCCCCAAAAATGCAGCAAGAATCAAAATCCCGGAGACTGCTGTATAGATGAGGAACTTCATCGCCGCATATTCTCGCTTGGCACCTCCCCAAATGGCAATTAATAAATACAGGGGAATCAGTATCAGTTCGTAGAATATGATGAACAGCAGTAAATTCTGAGCCAGGAATGCTCCAGCCACACCGGCATTGACGAGTAGAATGAGAGCGTATTTGAGGCGTGGACGCTCAACTTCAGTTCTAGCACTGAAGATAACCATTAAGGTTAGCAGACTACTTAACGCTAGCAAGGGAAAGGATAGGCCATCCGTACCCAGCTTATAAGTCAAGCCAATTTGGGGAATCCAGGGTAGAGATTCTTGGAATTGCAATCCTGAATTCGTTAAGTCAAACTGGGTTGCCAATCCTACCGTGACGAGTAGGATCGCAGATGCGATCGCAATAGCAGTATAGCGTAACTGCATCGTTGCGACTTTTCCGGGCCAAAACCCGACTAGAGCAGCACCTAAAACAGGTAACCAAATTAAGGTACTAAGCATACAACTGTTATTTGTTCTTTGTTATTTACTATTTATTATCACTGAGAAGTCATTAGCCATTTTTCAGTTGCGAATGACTAATGACCCATGACTAATGACTAACTAACTAAACTGACTTCCCCCGTATCCAAATCGTAATATCCCCCCACAACTTCCAATTTTCCTGCTTTAATTAACTCAGAAATCACGGGAGATGACTTCAACTTTTCAACTTGCACCAAAACATTTGCTTTACAAGTGTTTTCTAATGGGTCACCCGGTTGATTTTTTGCTCTGGGTATAGCGGGTTTTATCGCATCCAGCAAACTGGCAATTTGACCGGGGACTTGAGCGCCTTTAATTGTGGCATCTACTGCTCCACACCTTTCATGCCCGATTACCATTAGAACTTTTGTTCCTAAAACTAAAGTTCCAAATTCAAGACTGCCCATTTCTTCGGGTGTAACGACATTCCCAGCTACACGGCAAACAAATAAATCTCCAAATCCCTGGTCAAATATAATTTCGGAAGGAACTCGTGAATCCGCACAACTGAGAATAGATGCAAATGGTTTCTGTCCTTTGGCAACTTCTTGCAAGCGTGCAAATGTTTGATGGGGGCTTTGGCGTTTTCCATTCACAAAACGTTTATTCCCATCCATTAACTCTTGCAGTGCCTGTTCAGGAGTCATGTTCTCCTTGGCAGTGGCTGGTTCGGGAAACGCTAACTTAGAACCTAGCCCTGCTGTTAAAACTCCTGTTCCGATGGCTCCAGCACTTAACTTGAGCAAATTGCGTCTGGAAACAGAGGCACTCTGATTCTTGCGAGTCATTCTTTTACTTCCTTCCAAAAGTCGAATTACTAGGCGAAAAACTGGAAATAGTGACTGGAAAATTAATCATGGGTAAACGTTGTGACACTAACCAATACCCATGAGCAATGATTGAGTATCTAACTCGTTGCTCAGCCGCCAACAATAACTGAAAGACGACCTAACAAAGGCCAAGTTACAATCAGTCCAAATAAAGCGATGCCAAAGAGAATGGTGAGGGCATAAAACTGAGTTTGACCGGAAACGTTGTACTTTAAGCCTTGACCACTGAAAACGGTGGCCATACCCACTAGATTGACTACGCCGTCAACGATATAACGGTCAGCCCAAGAAATGCCTCTGGAAACCATGTCAACCACAAACACAATTGTCAGTCGATATAGTTTCTGAGTGTAGAAATCGTAGGCAAAGAAATCTTGTAGGGACTTAGAACCAAACTGTA